>CAMTWF010000026.1:0-21718 GCA_947085355.1 uncultured delta proteobacterium | reverse complement strand
GCCGTCTCCGGTGTTCGTCCCGACGCCCCCGACCCCCGAACTGCTGTCCGCGAAGCGGACGATGCTCGGCGTCGCCGCTCCTGTGTCCGAGGCGCCCGTGCCGTCTCCGGTGTTCGTCCCGACGCCCCCGACCCCCGAACTGCTGTCCGCGAAGCGGACGATGCTCGGCGTCGCCGCTCCTGTGTCCGAGGCGCCCGTGCCGTCTCCGGTGTTCGTCCCGACGCCCCCGACCCCCGACCCCCGACCCCCGACCCCCGCACCGGCGTATGTGCCGCAGCAGCCTGCATTCTACGGTCCTCCGCCGGGCGCCGGGCCTTCCTGGGCGGACGAGGCGCCGGCGGCCCGGAAATCGCGGGCCGGGTTGGTGGTGGCTCTGACGTTGGGGATTCTGGCCGTTGCGGGAGTCGTCGCGGCCGTCGTGTTCAGGCAGGAGATCTTCGGGGACGAGGCGAGGACGGCGGCGGGTGCGGCCGAGGCCGGATCCGCCGCGGCGGCGGCGGCGGCGTCGGCGCGGATCGGGGCCAAGCTCGCCTTCTCGCCCGACGGCAGCGACGTGCGTCTGGTGTTCGGGGCGATCGAGTCGGAGCGGCCCGTGCGGGAGATCCTTCTGGCGGTCGGGCCCTCCGCGGGCACGCCCGCGGCGGTGGTCCAGCCGGGCAAGGAGGCGCCGGTTGCCGACCTGCTGCCTGCCGGCGGAAGCCTCGCGCCGGGGACGCTCGAGGTGCCGCTCGATGTGGTCTACGCCGATGGTGCGGTCGAGCGCGTTGAGGCGGCGTTGGCGGTGCCGTACACGTTCCGGGCTTCCGTGAAGGACGGTGGGACGGTTCCGGTGTTGCGCATCGAATTCCGGGTCGTCCCGGGGACGGCGCTGGAGGCGGCCGGCGCGCCCGTCGAGGTTTCGGCCGACGGATCGGCGGCGTACGAGGTTCCGGTCGAGAGCCTCCGGGACCGGGAGGGGGCCTGGAAGGAGTCCGAGAACCACGTGGACGTTTCGGTGGCGTTCGCGGCGATCGGTCCCGGAGGGGAGCGGGCCGACGGCTCGGCGGCCCTGCAGGTCCCGATCACGAAGCTGCGCGTCGACTTCCCGCCGCGCGAGGCGCTCACGACGGAGGCGACCGTGTGGGTGCGGGGGGAAACGGCCCCGGGCGCCGCGCTCGCGTTGGACGGCGCTCCGATCGCGGTCAATCCCAACGGCACGTTCGCGGTGGAGGTGCCGCTCGTGGAGGGCGCGACCCCGAGGGCGATCACTCTGGCCGCCCGACTGCCGGGTTCGCTGGAGCGTCGCGCGACGGTGACGGTAACCAGGCTTGCGCCGGAGGATCTGCTGGCGCGGGCGCGCGAGTACGAGGCCGGCATCGCCGATCGGCTGGGATACTCCGACTTCGCGGCGGCCGCATCCAGCTTCGTGGGTCGTCGCGTTCGGCTGAAGGGGACGGTGCGATCGACTCCCGAGATGCGCGGCGGGACGGTGACGTTCGTGCTCTTCGTCGACACTGCGTCGGGGTGTCCGCGGCGGGCGGTCTGCGCGGTGCTCGTTCAGGCGGCCACGGCCGTTCCGATTGCGGAGCGGTCGGTCGTGCGGGTGCTGGGGGAGATTGCCGGCGCGCGCGTCACGACGTCGGCGGATTTTCCGGAGCTGCCGGCGGTTCGCGCCGAGTTCGTGCTGCCGGGCGGGTGATGGCCGGATGCCCGTCGCCTGCCCACGTTGCCTTGCGTCGTTCCCTCACAGGGCGCAGTTCTGCGGCCTCTGCGGGGCGGAGATCCCCGGGACCGAGGAGACGATCCAGACGTACCCGGACCCGCTCGTCGGGATGGTCGTCTCCGATCGCTACCGGATCGTCTCGCTCCTGGGGCGCGGCGGAATCGGGGCCGTCTATCGCGCCGAGCATACGGCGATCGGCAAGCCGGTCGCGCTGAAGGTGCTCCACGGCAACCTCGGGCACCGCAAGGACGTGATCCAGAGGTTCCGGCGGGAGGCCGAGGCGGCCTCGAAGCTGACGCACATCCATACCGTACAGGTCTTCGACTACGGGCATTGGCGGGGCCTGACGTACCTCGTGATGGAGTACCTCCGCGGCGCCGACCTCGGCACCGTCGTGCGCCGCGACGGCCCCCTCCCCTGGCGGCGGATCGTGCCTGTCGCGATCCAGATCTGCGACTCGCTCGACGAAGCCCACCAACTCGGCATCGTTCACCGCGACGTCAAGCCCGAGAACGTCCTCCTGGCGCCTCGCGCCGGCCACCCGGACTTCGTCAAGGTGGTCGATTTCGGCATGGCCAAAATCCGCGACGACCGCTCGGCGATGGACATCACCGGCGACGGATCGATGCTCGGCACGCCGTTCTACATGGCGCCCGAGCAGATTCGGGGGGAGCCGGTCGACGCCCGCACCGACATCTACGCCATCGGCGGCCTGCTGTACCGCTGCCTGACGGGGCTGGTGCCGTTCGAGGCGCCGACGCCGTTCGCCGTGCTGACGAAGCACCTCTCGGAGAACCTGACGCCGCCGAGCGCCCGCGCGCCGGGCAGGGACGTGCCGCCCGCCGTAGAGGCGATCGTCATGCGGGCGATGGCCAAGGATCCCGGCGATCGCTTCCAGAGCGCCCGCGAGATGCGCCGGACGCTGGCCGACGCCGCGGCGCTGGAGGCCGAAGGCCTCGCGGCCGGGACGCCGGCCCGGTTGTCGCGACCGTCCGCGCCCGTGGACGCGGCCGCGCCGTCGGCTTCGCTCGCCCCGCCGGCCGCGGACCAGGTCGATCTCTCCCGCGGCGAGTTCGAGCGGTACGTGCGGAGGCTCAAGCGTCGCAGGTGGATCGGCGGCGCGACGGCCGTCGTGCTGCTCGTCGGCGGCGCCGCCGCGGCGATCGCGGCGCCGTCCCTCCTCCGCCCCCCGCCGGGGCCGGTCACCGAGGAGTTCGAGCCGAACGACGATCCGACGCACGCCAACCGCATCCCGCTCGGCGTCCCCGTCTCCGGCACGATCGGCCGCCGTCTCTCGGCGGCCCAGGGCGATCTCGACCACTTCCGCGTGACGCTGCGACCCTTGCGGCAACGGGTGCTCCGGGTCGAGGTGACCGGCATCCCGGCCGTGGATCTGCGGCTGGACGTCTACTCGATCGCCGGAGGAGAGCCGCTGGCCACGACCGACCGCGCGGGCCCGGGTGGCGGCGAGGCCCTCCCGGGGCTGCTCGTGGACGGCCTCGACTACTTCGTGCGCGTGTCCGAGCGGCTCGATCCCGGGGCGGTCCCGACCGAACGGCTGTCGGACAGGTACTCGTTGACGGCGACCGTTCTGTCGCCGTCGGAGTTCGAGGGCGAGCCGAACGACGATCCGGCGACGGCGATCGAGTTGCGGGCAATCGCGGGCAAGATGCCCGCGTTACGCGGATACATCGATGTCCACTGGGACCGCGACACGTACTGCATCGAGGTCGGCGCGACCCCGGCGGAGGTCCGGGTCGCTCCGCCCGCGGCACTCGACGTCGCGATCGATGTCGCCGGCCGCGTGGTCGACGAACGCGGGCCGGGCGAGGCCGAGACGGTCCCGATGCACGGCGACAGGTGCCTCGTCGTCCGTTCGGCGGACGCCGGCAAGACCGGCGCGATCGGCGCCGCGGAGGCGTACCGCATCGAGATCGTACGACCAGGTGTCGCGCGTTGAAGGACGTCCCGTCCATCGCGGACCTCGACTACGCCCTCCCTCCCGAGCGCATCGCGCAGGAGCCGCTCGCCGACCGTGCAGCCGCGCGGCTGCTGGTGGTCCGCAGGGGCTCGGCCCCAGCGGTCCACGCGACGGTCCGCGATCTTCCCCGGTTGCTCCCTCCGGCGACGCTGGTCGTCCTCAACGACACGAAGGTCATCCCGGCCAGGCTGGTCGGCCGGCGCGCCGCGACGGGAGGACGGGCGGAAGTGCTGCTGGTGCGGCGCGCGGACGGTGCGGGCGCCTGGCGGGTCCTGCTGCGGACCCGCGGTCGGCCGCGGGCGGGCGAGGTGTTCCGGTTCGACACGATCGAGGCGGTGCTGCGGGAACGAGGCGCCAAGGGCGAGGCGGTGGTCGACCTGCGCGCGGTCGGCGGTTCGGGCGACGTCGACGAGGAGATCCGGCGCGTCGGGCTCGTCCCCCTGCCCCCGTACATCCGCAGGGCGCCCGGACCGCGCGACGCCGAGCGGTACCAGACGGTGTACGCGCGCGTTCCGGGTTCCGTCGCGGCGCCCACGGCGGGCCTGCACCTCGACGCCGATCTGCTCGGCGATCTCCGGGCGGCCGGGCACGAGACGGCGTTCGTGACGCTCCACGTGGGGCCCGGGACGTTCCGGCGGATCGGGGGCGACCGGATCGATGCGCACGTGATGGACGGCGAGTGGATCGACGTGTCACGCGAGACGGCCGAGGCGATCGATCGGGCGCGCGCCGCGGGTCGCGCGATCCTGGCCGTCGGCACGACGGTCGTGCGCGCGCTGGAATCGGCGGCGCGCGCCGCGACGGACCCGCGGACGGCGGTCTCGCCGCTGCGCGGCGACACGTCGCTGTACATCCTGCCCGGCCATCGGTTCGCCGCGATCGACGCGCTGCTGACGAACTTCCACCTGCCGCGGAGCACGCTGCTGGCGCTCGTGATGGCGTTCCACGGCGTCGACCCGACGCGGGCGGCGTACGAGGAGGCGATCCGCGCCGGGTACCGGTTCTACTCGTACGGCGACGCGATGCTGATCCTCCCCGCGGGCGGCGCGGGCCGGGAGGGCTGACGTGCAGGGAACGCCGCCGCCGGCGCGGATCGTGGTGGATGCCCGCTGCGGCGAGGCGCGGGCGGGCCGCCTGTTCGTGCGGAACCTGCAGGTCCCGACGCCGCTCTTCATGCCGGTCGGGACGCTGGGCGCGGTCAAGGCGCTGGGGCCGGACGAGGCGGCCGCCGCGGGCGCCCGCGTCCTGCTGGCGAACGCCTACCACCTCATGCTGCGGCCGGGGCTCGACGTCGTCGAGGGCCACGGCGGGTTGCATCGCTTCATGGGCTGGGACGGCGGGATACTCACCGACTCGGGCGGGTTCCAGGTCTTCTCGCTGGCGGCGCGGCGGCGCAAGGACCCGAGCGGCTTCGCCGCGAGGGTCCGCGGGGGTCCGGGGGGCGGTGAGGCGCGTAGCGCCGAACAGCCCCCCGGTGCAAAGGACCCGAGCGGCTTCGCCGCGAGGGTCCGCGGGGGTCCGGGGGGCGGTGAGGCGCGTAGCGCCGAACAGCCCGCCGCTGCAGTGGACGACGACGGGGTGGAGTTCGCGTCGCCCGTGGACGGCGAGCGCGTGCGGCTGACGCCGGCAGGCGTGGTCGAGGCCCAGCGCCGGCTCGGGTCGGACATCGCGATGGTGCTGGACGAGTGCCCGCCCTCGACGGCGCCGGCGGACGACGTCGAGCGCGCCGTGCGGCGCACGACGGAATGGGCCCGCCGATCGGCGGCCGAGCCGCGCGGGCCGGGGCAGGCGCTGTTCGGCATCGTGCAGGGGGCGCTCGACGTCCGCCTCCGCCTCGCGCACCTCGACGAGATCGCGGCGCTCGGCTTCGACGGCATCGCGCTGGGCGGGTTCTCGGTGGGCGAGGCTCCCGAGCGGCGCCGGCCGGTGGTGGCCGAAGTGGCGCCGCGCATGCCCGCCGACCGCCCGCGCTACCTCATGGGCGTCGGAACGCCGCTCGACCTGTTCCACGCCGTGCGCGCCGGCATCGACATGTTCGACTGCGTGCTGCCGACCCGCAACGGGCGCAACGGCCAGGCGTTCACCGCGGCGGGGAAGCTGTCGATCAAGCAGGCCCGCTTCCGGCGAGACGCGGGGCCGATCGAGGACGGCTGCCCCTGCCCGGCCTGCGCCCGCTTCTCGAGGGCCTACCTGCGGCACCTCTTCACGGCCGGCGAGATCCTGTCCGCCCGGCTGCTCACGATCCACAACCTGTGGTTCTACGGGCGCTGGATGGCGACGCTGCGCGAGGCGATCCTCCTCGGGACGCTGGAATCCCTGGAGGAGGCGGCGCGCATGGCGACGGGCGCCGCGCCGGACGACCCATCGAGATGAGACGCCGCATCAGGGAGGGGCGGCATCACGGCGCGCCTCGTATTTCGACGGGCAGCCGGTGGTGATCAGCGTCGCATGGAAGACGCCCTGCGGGTCGAGCGTTCCGTCGGCGATGACGTCCTGGCCCGGCGCGCCGAAGCCGTCCGGCAGCTTCGCGACGTCGGTCACGATCGTCAGCCGCACGCCGTTGCGCTCGAGGTCGAACCTCCGCCCCCCGCGCTCGAACGTCTCCACCGAACCCGCCACCAGCGCGCCGGAGACCTTGACCTTGCGGTCGCCGATCCGCCCGCGTTCCGCGACAAGCTCGTCCACGTGGCGGAAGTAGACCGAGCCGGTGGAGAAGGCGTCCAGGGCCAGGTACACGGCGAGGCCGACGAGCGCCAGTGCGCCGAGCGCCAGTGCGGCTCGAACTCGCGGGTTGCGGTGTTCGGGAGATCCGGTCACGACGGGCCAATCAGGAGACGATGGCGCCCGGCGGCGGCGTCATGCGCAGCAGATCGAGGAACCGATCGCCGTTCTTCTCGAAGGAGACGAACCTCAGCCCCATGCCGGGCGGCCCGGGCCGATCGCCGACGCTGCGGATCACCTCCCCGACCGCGACCACTTCCTCGTTGCCGCCCGGACAATGGAACACGACCTTGGCGCGCCGGCCCACCTCCAGCGGCGTGGCCGTGCGAATGAACACCCCGCCTTCGCTGACGTTGAGGATCTTGACGTACAGCGTGACTTCCTCGGTCTCGCACCAGCAGGGCCGGCTCATCGGCAGTCTGGGGTGCCGTCGTCGATCTTCGGAATCCTGCGGCAAGGGCGTCAACCTTCAACCCCCGCTTCCCACCAGCGCCCGGATAATAGGACGCGGAGTCCGACATGGCAAGAACCGTGGGGATGGCGGGGCGGGCTACATCCCGAGTTCGGCCTCCAGGAAGGCGTACATGCGGGCGCGCTCGCGGATGGCGTCCGACAGGCCGGTGCCGGCGCCGTGGCCGACCGAGCGGTCCATGTAGAACAGGATCGGGCGATCGGAGGAGGTGGCTTCCTGCAGCCGCGCGGCGAACTTGGTCGAGTGCTTCCACGAGACGCGGGTGTCGCGGTCGGCCGTCTCGATGAGGACTGCCGGGTACGCGGTCCCGTCGATCACGGAGTGGTACGGCGAGTAGGCGTGCAGGTACTCGAAGGCCGATGGGTCGTCGGGGTCGCCGTACTCCGTGGTCCAGATCTCGGCGGGCGGGAAGCGGTCGAACCGCACCATGTCGTACAGGCCGACGTAGGCGACCGCCGCGCGGAATGCGTCCGGGCAGCGGACGACCATGGCGCCCATCAGGAGCCCGCCGTTGGATGCTCCGTGGATCGCGATACGCTCCGGCGACGTCAGGCCGGTCGTCGGCAGCAGGCGCAGCACCGCCTCGAAGTCCTCGAAGACGCGCGGCTTGTTCCCGAGCATCCCCGCGCGGTGCCACTCCTCGCCGAACTCCGACCCGCCGCGCAGGTTCGCCGTCGCCAGCACGCCGCCGCGCTCGAGCCAGTACAGCGTGTGGCTCCGGAAGCGCGGCAGGACGGGCACGTTGAACCCGCCGTATGCCTGTGCCAGCACGGGCCGCGCCCCGTCGCGCGGCAGGTCGGCCCGGTGCGCCAGGTACACGTTGATCGGCGTGCCGTCGGCCGAACGGGCCGTTTCGCGCCGCATCTCGTACTCCGACGGATCGACCTCGGACGCGACGGCGTCCAGCCTCCGCGGCGACGCCGACGACGCGTCGCGGATGGAGGGCGCGAGCGGCTCTGCCGCGAGCGCCCGCGGGGGTCCGGGGGGCGTGAGGCGCGCAGCGCCGAACCGCCCCCCGGTGTGGAGGTACAATGCGGGCGGGTGGAAGAACGACTCGAACACGAACGCCACGTCGTCGCCGCGTCGCTCCACGGCCGGCCCGTCGACGAAGCCCGGCACGGGCAGATCGATCTCCCCCGCCGGCCGGCCGTCGAGGTCGAACAGCCGCACGGCGGACGCGACGTTCTCCAGGTACTCGACGACCAGCGCATCGCGTGCAACGCCGAACTCCTCGATGGCCCACTGCCCCTCGGGGACGATCTCCCGCCACGCCGTGCGGTCGGCCGGCGAGGCGAGCGGGGCGGCGACGATCCGGTATTTCGGCCGGTCCTGGTTGGTCAGGAGGTAGAGGCGATCGCGGTGGATCTCGCCCACGACCAGGTGGTCGCCGCCGACGTCGACGGGGATCGGCGCCGATCCGGGCGCGGCGCGGTCGAGCAGCAGCACCTCGCTGCGCGACCAGCCGCGGAAGTGGTTGAGAACGACCCAGCGGTCGTCCGGCGACACGGACGGCATCACGAAGTCGGTCTTCAGGGCGAGCCGGAACGCGAGCGGGTCGGCGGCGCCGTCGGGGCCGGCGCCCAGCCGGTGGAAGAACAGGTGGGCGAAGTACGCGTCCGCGTCGGTCGGATCGTGGTCCGGCTCGCCGGGGCGCGGGTAGCGCGTGTAGTAGAAGCCCGTCTCGTCGGCCAGCCACGACAGGCGGCACCACTTCGCGTGCGGTATCGCCTCGTCGAGGCCCTCTCCCGAGTCGACGTCGATCACGTGCAGCGTTGACCGCTCGTCCCCGTCGCGCGACAGGCCGTAGGCGACGTACCTCCCCGACGGCGACGGATGGTGCCAGTCGATGGCGATGCGGCTGCCGAGAATGTTGGGGTCCACGAGCGGGCGGGGTTCGGCTCCCGGAACCGCCACGAACAGCACGGCCTGGTCCGCATCGCCCTCGCGCTTCCGGTAGAACACGCGCCCGCCGGCCACGGCCGGGTCGCGGATCGAGCCTATCGACATCAACGCCGCGAGGCGCTCGACGCGCCCGGCGTCGGTACGCTCGTCGATGTACCTCCGGGTGACGGCGGTCTGGGCGTCGATCCACTCCCACGTGTCCGGCGAGTCCTCCTCGAGCGCCCGGTACGGGTCGGCCACGTCGCGCCCGTGGACGGTCTCGACCACGGCGCCGAGGCGCGCCCGCGCGTTCATGGCAGCCTGCTCGGCGCCCGGCGGCCCGCCTCCGCCGCGCGGCGAGCTCGGGCCGACTCTACCGCCGCACGTGGCCGCCGCGGCCAGGATCCCCACCATCACCGGTCGATTCATCGTCGCCTCCCCGACGCCGCGCCGCCCGCGGCCGCCGCGGCCGGTCGCCCGGCCGAACATCGCGGGAGAATAGCACCGTCGGGATTCGGGAAGCTCGCGCCGCCTTGCCGACGGTCCGGCGGCGTGCTTAGCTTCGGCTGCGCGGTTGCGCTTGTTCAAGACCATGGAGGTGGCACGATGAGTATCTGTCGTATCCGGAATGCGAAATGCTTGGCGTGGTGGCCGGCGGCCGTGGCGGCGATCCTGCTCGCCGGGTGCGGCGACGGGGATGGAACGTCCGGCGACGCGGACGACGAGGCGGATGGCCGGGACGCCGAGACGGTCGAGGAGACCGACGGCGGCGACGTGACGGGGAACTGCGGAAACGGCGTGCCGGACCCCGGCGAGGACTGCGACGACGGAAACCGCGTGAACACGGACGACTGCCCGACGACCTGCCGCAACGCGCGCTGCGGCGACGGGTTCGTCCGGAGCGGCCGGGAGGAATGCGACCGCGGCGACGAAGGCAACAGCGACACCGAGCCGGACGGGTGCCGCACGACGTGCCGAGCGGCGTACTGCGGGGACGGCGTGGTCGACTCGGACGAGGGGTGCGACGACGGCAACACCGAGGCCGGCGACGGATGCTCGCCGGCCTGCCGGTCGGAGACCTGCGGCAACGGCGTCGTGGACGCCACCGAGGAGTGCGACGACGGAAACCTGGACGACGGGGACGACTGCCCGACGACCTGCCGCAACGCGCGCTGCGGCGACGGGTTGGTCCATCGGGGTCGCGAGGTGTGCGACGGCGGCGCCCCGCTCCCCTGCTTCACCTCGTGCTCGACGACCGGAACCCGATCCTGCGTCGCCTGCAACTGGGAGTCCGGCTGCACGCCCCCTCCCGAGGCGTGCAACTCGGTCGACGACGACTGCGACGGACGCACCGACGAGGACTTCATGTGCATCGCGGGCAGGCCGGCCCTCTGCACGACCAGGTGCGGCTCCACCGGATCCGGCCCCTGCACGACGGCCTGCGAGCCGCCGACCGGGACGGCATGCGCCGCGCCCCTCGAATCGTGCAACGGCCTGGACGACGACTGCGACGACCGGCCGGACAACGGCTTCCCGTGCGTGCGCCGCGCCCCCGTTTCCTGCGGGACGACGTGCGGATCCACGGGCGTCGGGACGTGCGGCGACGATTGCGCCGTGCCGACCGGGACGGCATGCGCCCCGCCCATCGAGTCGTGCAACGGCCTGGACGACGACTGCGACGACATGACCGACGAGACCTTCCCGTGCGTTCGCGGCGCGACCGTCGAGTGCCGGACTTCGTGTCGCACGATCGGATCCGGCAGATGCACCGATGCGTGCGACGTGCCGGCCGACGCGGCGTGCAACCCGCCGCCCGAGTCGTGCAACGCGATCGACGACAACTGCAACGACCTGACGGACGAGACGTTCGCGTGCGTCGCGGGGACCTCCGGGCCCTGCTCGGTAGGCGCCTGCAACGGGATCCAGTCGTGCGACGCCTCGTGCAACCCCGGCGCCTGCTTCTTCGGCGCGCCGCCGGCCAACGACGCATGCGGCAGCGGCGTCATCGACATCTCGGCCGGGGGCGTCTTCACGGGCAGCACCTGCGCCGCGATCAACGACTTCAACGACGCCTGCGGCCCCATGATCGCCGCCTCGCCGGACGTGGTTTTCCGCCTCGTCCTGACCGGCACCCGCGACGTCGTCATCGAGACGACCGGCACGTCGTTCGACGCGATGCTGTTCGTCCGCGCGGGGGACCCCTGTCCGGGCACGACCGCGAGCCGGTGCGACGACAACTCGGCCGGCGGCTTGCCTGCCCAGGCGCGCATCCTGTGGGCGGGCATGCCGCGCGGCACGTACTGGGTGATCCTCGACGGCGCGGGCGCCGGCAACAGGGGGAACTGGGTGCTGAGCGTCTCGGTCGTCGTGCCGCCCCCGCCGGCGAACGACACGTGCGCCGGCGCGATCGCGCTGACGGTCGGACCGCGGACGGCATCGACGGAGTTCGCGCTGGACGACCACGCCGCGCCATGCGCGACAGGGACCGGCGCGCCCGACGTCTGGTACTCGTTCACGCTGACCTCGCGCCAGATCGTCTACCTCGACACGGTCGACGGCGGGGCGTGGGACAGCGTCATCGACGTCCGGCAGGGCTCGTGCCCCGCGCCTGCAACGCCCGTCGCGTGCTCGAACGATGCGTGCGCCGGCCGGCGCTCGCAATGGTTCGGAGTGCTCGACCCCGGCACGTACTACGTCGTGGTGGACGGCGCAGCCGCGGGCGAGGCGGGGCCGTTCACGCTGCTGTTCCAGCAGTCCGGCTGCACGTGGGCGACCCGCATCTCCGCCAACGGCAACTACGACGGCACCACGGTCGGGCAGTCGAACGACCTCTCCGGCACGTGCGGCGGCTCGACGGCCCCCGATGTCGAGTACTACATGGCGCTCTGCGCCGGCCGATCGGTCACCGCCAGTAGCTGCTACTCGCAGACGAACTACGACAACGTCCTGTACCTCCGAAGCGGAAGCTGCACGGGGACGACCATCGCCTGCAACGATCAGTCGAGCTGCGCGCTCTCCATGAACTACGCCATCGTCTCCGGCACGCTCCCGCAGGGCCTGAGCTTCCTCATCGTCGACGGGTACTCGGGCGCTTCGGGAACCTACCGCGTGAACGTGTCGGGGCTGTAGGCCTCTACGCTCCCAGCGGGATCTGCTCGGGCGGCCCGGCGCGCACGACGGTGGCGACGCCGAGATCGTGAAGGACGGCGCCGAGGGCCGCGGGCGTCTCCGGGGAAAGGTGGACCTCGGAGGCGCCGGTGCGCTGCACGTGCGCCAGCAGCTCCGGGATGCCGGCGGCGGCGGCCAGCAGGAACGACTCGGCGGACCGCAGGACGTCGGGAAGCGCCGTGGCGCCGTCGTGCACGATCGCCACGGCGCGGCCGGGGATTCGTTCGAGCGCGGCGGCGGTGCCGAGGGCGTGCGGCAGGATCACGATCTGTCCGAGCCTGGGTTGGCCCACGAGCGGCCAGGCCTTGGCGAAGGCGACGCCGGTCCCGGCGAGCGCCCGGATCGACAGGTGGACCGCCCGGTGCAGGCGGATCTCGCAGCCCAGCGGTCCCAGCGCGCCGACCAGGACGGGGGCCACGGCCACCGGCTCGGCCAGGATCACCGGGATCTCGTTGCGCCCCATCGCGCGCTCGGCCCACGAAACCATCGCGGCGACCGTCTCCGCCCTGCGCGAGCACGCTTCCGGGGGGAAGCCGCCCGGGGCGTCGACCAGCACGGCGTCCGCGCGGGGCGATTCGAGCGGCTCGGCCGCGCCGAGAGGTTCCGGCAGCACCCGGCGCAGGTACAGGATCGTGGCGCCGCGGCGCCGCAACAGCACCTGGGCTCCGCCCGGCATGGCGCCCGAGGGGACCAGCTCCACGTCGACGTCGCCGACGCTGAACGGACGATGCACGGGGGCGGCCACGACCGAGGCCCCCCCGCCTCGGCGCCGGAGGAGGAGGGCCGTGGTGGGGGTCGTCACCGCGCGGGCGGGCCGCGCCTCGCCGAGCGCGTCCGACACGATTCCGAACTCCGCGTGCCGCCGGGGGTCCAGCCACACGGACGTGCCGGTCAGATGGAATCCGCCGTCGTGGATCGCGTTCGCCCTCATGGCGCTTCCCGGAGGGCGAGGGTCCCGGCGTCGGTCACCCACTCGGCCTCGCCGATCGCGAAATCGGCGGGCGTTCGCAAACCCGGCCGCGGCGCTCGCCCCGTGGGCGCGGTCCCCTCGACGAATACCTCCTCCCGCGCTCCCGCCATCCCGCCCTGGGCGAGCAGGCCGGTCGCCGGATCGACCAGCGCGGTCGTGGCGCCCTCGGGCCGCTCGAACGGCGCGATCGGCAGCCCGGCGTGAGCCGCCCGCATCGCTTCCACCCATATCGGCAGCGCGGCGCGGGCCCCCGACTCCGCCACGCCGCCGGGGCGGCCCCTTCCGCTGCGCGTGCCCTCCGGCCCCGGCGCACCGACCGGGAGGTTGTCGTCGAACCCGACCCAGACCCCCGCGGCCCACTGGGGCGTGAAGCCGACGAACCAGCAGTCGCGGACGTCGGTCGAGGTGCCGGTCTTGCCGGCGGCGGGGCGGCCGAGGGCGCCGGCGGCGGCGTGCGCGGTGCCGTCGCGGTCCTCGATCGCGCTGCGGAGCATGTCGGTCAGGACGTACGCCGAGGCGGCGTCGGTGGCCCGCGTCGGCTGCGGCCGGGGGACGGGCAGCGCCGCGCCGTCCGGGCCGCGGATCTCGCGCAGCACGGTCGGCGTCACGCGCATGCCTCCCGCGGCGACGGCCGCCATCGCCGCGGTCAGTTCGATCGGCGTGACCTCGGAGGCGCCCAGGGCCAGCGACAGTTCCCGGCGCAGTTCGGAGGAGATCCCCAGGCGGCGCGCCAGAGCGATCGCGGCGTCGACGCCGGTGCGTTCGAGGATCTTGACCGCCACCAGGTTGATCGAACGGGCCAGCGCGACCCGCAGCGATACCGGGCCGGCGAAGCGCCCGCGCGTCGCGTTCTCCGGCCTCCAGGCGCCGTACACCTCGGGAGCGTCGTTCACCACGGTTGCCGGCGTGAACCGGCGGCTCTCGATCGCCGCGAGGTACACGATCGGCTTGAACGCGCTGCCGGGCTGGCGGCGCGACCGCAGCGCGCGGTTGAACTGCCCGCGGGCCTCGACCGAACCGCCGACCATAGCCGCGACCTCGCCGGTGCGCGGATCCAGCACGACGACGGCGACCTCGGGCCCCATCTCCAGCCGCAGCCGGCCGACGTGGCCCGCCCGCGGGGGCACGGCGAACCGCACCCGCGCCAGGCCCCCGATCTCCGCGAACCGCGACGGCGCCAACCCCTCGGGGTTGTACCGCGCGAACTCCGCCAGACGCACGTCGCCCGTCGCGGCGCCCACGCGGAAGCGGATCGTCCCCGCCCGGTCGTCGACCGCGATGACCCGGCCCAGATGGATCCGGTTCGGATCGGGAACCTCGTCGGGTCCCGGCTCGACGCCCCCGGGGGACGGCGCGGCGTCCCCCTCGCGCCGCACCACCGGGCCGCGGTAGCCGTGCCGCTCGTCGATGGCCGCCAGCCCCGCCGACGCGGCCCTGCGGACCGCACGCTGCAGGTCCGGGTTCATGGTCGTGATCACGGCGTACCCGCCGCGCCGCAGCGCGTCCTCCCCGAGACGCTCCCGCAGCTCGGCCTCGACCGCCTCGACGAACTCGGCCGCCCACGGCGCCGACGCGCGGGGCTCCGGCACGAGCCCGATCGGCTCCGCGTCCGCCGCCGCGCGCTCGGCATCCGCGATCATCCCGAGCGCCGCCATTCTGGAAAGCACGTACCGGCGCCGCGCGAGCGCCTTGTCGGCATCGACCCGCGGCGAATACACGGCCGGGCCCTTCGGCAGCGCGGCCAGCAGCGCGGCCTCCGCCAGCGTCACGTCCGAGGCGGCCTTGCCGAAGTAGTACCTGGCCGCCTCCTCGACGCCGTACCGGGCGTGTCCGAAGCAGATCTGATTGAGGTACAGGAAGAGTATCTGGTCCTTCGTCAGGTGCTGCTCCACCCGGCGGGCCAGCAGCACCTCCTTCATCTTGCGTTCGAGCGTCTTCTCGCGGCCGAGGTAGAAGGTGCGGACGACCTGCTGCGTGATGGTGGAGCCGCCCTGGGCGTAGTAGCCCTTCCACATGTTCACGGCCAGCGCGCGGACCATGCCGAGCCAGTCGAGGCCGGCGTGGGTCCGGAACTGCGCGTCCTCGGCGGCGATCACCGCGTTGACGAGGACCGGCGGGATGGCCTCCAGCGGCACGATCGTGCGGAATCCCTCGTCCGCGTGCATCTCGCCGATGACCGTGCGGCCGTCGCGGGCGTAGATCCGGGTCACCTGGGGCGGCTTGTAGCGCTTGCCCAGGTCGTCCACCGAGGGCAGGTCGGCCGCATAGCGGTCGAGCAGCACGGCGACGATCGCGGCGGCGGCGATCGCGACCGTCAGGAACACGATGCCCGCGCCGATCAGCCAGGGGCGCGCCCGCCGCCCGAGGCCGCGCCGGGGTCGTTCGTCCGCCGGTTTCGAGTCTTCCCGCACGGCCCGGACTATAGACGCAAAGGCGCAAGGACGCGAAGGCGCCAGGTGGAGGAATTCCCCCCTCCTTCCCTGCGTCCTTGCGTTCCAATCGCCGTAGCTTCTCAAGAAGTGGTGGCGATTGTCCCACGTGGACGTGGACGTGGACGTGGACGTGGACGTGGACGTCCACGTCCACGATCTTCGAGATGCCGGAAGGCTGCGCCGCTGCCACCAGCGTTTGAGAAGCCGCCCAATCGCCCCTTTCACAGCCGGCCCCGCTCGTGATATGTGACCCGCCGTGGAGCAGGTCCTGGACCAGATCTTCGGCATCGCCACGTACATCGTCCCGATGCTGCTGTCGCTCACGGTGCACGAGTACGCCCACGCCCGCGTCGCCCATGCGCTCGGGGACGACACCGCCTCGATGCAGGGGAGGCTGACGCTCAACCCGCTGGCCCACGCCGATCCGATCGGGACGTTCCTGATGCCCGTGGTGGCGCACCTGGGCGGCGGTCTGCCGCTGATCGGCTGGGCCAAGCCGGTGCCGGTGTCGCCGCACAGGTTCGACCGGCGCGTCACGATGCACACGGGGATGCTGTTGACGGCCGTGGCGGGGCCGCTGTCCAACCTCGTCCTGATGTTCCTCGCCGCCGCGGGAATGAAGATCATGCTCGAGGTCGGCCCGGAGGCGTTCCGTCTCCCCGAGGAAGGCGTTCGGATGACGGCGATGCAGACCGGCGCGCGCCTGCTCGTGATCCTCGCCTTCATGAACGCCGGGCTGGCCGTGTTCAACCTGCTGCCGCTCCCGCCGCTCGACGGAAGCCGGCTGCTCCCGCGACGCATGCAGGAGTTCGTCGCGCCGATCCAGTCGTTCTCCTACCTGATCCTGATGGCGATCGTGATGTTCGCATCGCCCGTCATCCGCGTGCCCGTGGCGTTCCTGGTCAGGGGAGCGCTGTGGGCGACCGGGTTCCCCACCGAGGGGCTGTAGCCTCGGCGGCCGCCGCGATGGAGGACCACGGCGCCGGGATCCCGCTGGACGATGCGCCGCGGCACGTCCCCTGCGAGGTGGACGTCCCGGGCTTCTCGGGGCCGCTCGAACTGCTGCTCCACCTCATCCGCAAGCACAAGCTCGACATCCTCGACATCCCCATGTCGTTCGTCACGGAGAAGTACATCGAGTACCTGGACACGATGCTCGTACTGAACCTCGACGTCGCCGCCGAGTACCTCGAGATGGCCGCGACGCTGGTGCGCATCAAGTCGCGGATGCTCCTCCCGGCGGGAGCGGACGAGCCGGAGGCGCAACCGGGCGAGGAGCCGGAGGACCCGCGGGCGGAACTGGTCAAGCGGCTGCTCGAATACCAGAGGTACCGCGACGCAGCCGATCGACTGCTCGAACGCGACATCCTGCAACGCGACGTCTTCCTCCGGGCGCGTCCCGAGCCGAAGGACGACGCCGACAGGCCGCTCGATGAGGTCGGCATCGGCGCGCTGCTCGACGCCTTCGCCGGGCTCGCGCGCCGGGCGCAGGTCGACATCGCCCACCAGGTCACCATCGAACGGATCTCGGTGGCCCAGCGGATCCAGGAACTCGTCGATCTCCTGCGGGAGCGGAAGCGGATCCTGTTCGAACGGCTCTTCGACGGCCAGGCGAGTCGCGTGGACATCGTCGTCACCCTGCTGGCCCTGCTGGAGATGACCAGGCTGCACATGACCCGCCTCCTGCAGGCCGACGCCGACGGACCACTGTACGTCGACTTCATCGGCGACGCGGCGGAACCGAAGGAACCTGGCGGCTTTGCCGCGAGGTTCCGCGGGGGTCCGGGGGGCGGTGAGGCGCGAAGCGCCGAACAGCCCCCCGGTGCGGAAGAAGAGGCCGGCGGAACGGGCGGGAAGGAGAAGCCCCCGTGAGGGACAACGGCGACCACGACCACGAAGACGAGCACGAGCACGAGCACGAGCACGAGCGCGAGCACGAGCGCGAGCACGAGCACGAGAGTACGGCGGCGGCGGAGCCTGCTCCGGCGCGCATCGAGTACGACGACGAGACGCTTTCGCGGCTCCTGGAGGCGCTGCTGTTCGTTTCGCAGAAGCCGGTCCCCTTGAGCCGTCTCGCTCGGGCCCTGCGGACCACCTACGCCGCGGTGCGACGGGGACTGCGCGTCCTGGAAGGCCGCCTGTCGGACCACGGCGTGCGGCTCGCGGAGATCGCCGGCGCCTGGCAGATCCGCACCGCCCCCGAGGCCGCCGCCGCGGTGCAGAGGTTCCTCGATGTCCGGCCCGTGAGGCTGTCGAAGGCCGCGATCGAGACGCTGGCCATCGTCGCCTACCGTCAGCCGGCGACCAAGCCGGATGTGGACGAGATCCGCGGCGTCGACTCGGGCAGCGCCGTCAAGCTGCTGCTGGACCGCGGCCTCGTGAGGATCCTCGGGCGAAAGGAAGAACCCGGCCGACCGCTGCTGTACGGCACGACGGCGGCCTTCCTGGAGTTCTTCGGCCTGACGAGCCTGCGTGACCTGCCGACGCTGCGCGACTTCGCCGATCTGACCGAGGAAAGCCGGCGGCAGCTCGAACGCGACCTGTTCGCGCCCGCGCCGTCGCCGCCGCCGGAGATCGACGATCTGCGCCGCAGCCCCACCCGCCGCTGGGACGGCCTCGTCGAGGCGCTCGGCGACGACATCGGCGACCTGCCCGCCGGCGTCGAGGTCATGCCGGAGGAAGGGCAATCAGTAGTCGGCGGTCAGGAGTCGGTGGTCAGCAGTCAGCAGTCAACAGAGTCGGCTCCCGACTCCGCCCACGACCACGACGAAGAGGAGGAGGAGGAGGAGGAATGAAGACGCCAGGAAAGAAACGGCCGCGGCCCGCCGCCCCACGCCCCCCCGGCCGCCGACCGCCGACCGCCGACCCCCGGCGGACGCGCCTCGTCTACTCGTTCGGAGGCGGCAAGGCCGACGGGCGGGCCGAAATGAAGGAGCTGCTCGGCGGCAAGGGCGCCAACCTGGCCGAGATGGCGAGATTGGGGCTCCCCGTGCCGCCGGGATTCACGATCGGCACGGCGGTGTGCGGGCATTTCTTCAGGACGGGCGGCGGGTACCCGGCCACGCTGGCCGCCCAGGTCGACGCGGCGCTCGGCGCCATGGAGCGTCTTGCCGGGAAGCGGTTCGGCGACCCGGCGAACCCGCTGCTCCTCTCCGTGAGGTCCGGCGCCCCCGCGTCGATGCCGGGGATGATGGACACCATCCTCAACCTCGGGCTCAACGACGCGATCGCCGACGGCCTCGTTCGCGCGTCCGGCGACCCGCGGTTCGTGTACGACGCATACCGGCGCTTCGTCACGATGTACGGGGACGTCGTGCTGGATATCGATCGCGGGAAGTTCGAGCGCGAGCTGGAGCGCGTCAAGAAGGAGTGCGGCGCGAAGCTGGACACGGAGGTCCCCGCCGGCGACCTGAGAAAGCTGGTGGCGACGTACAAGGGGATCGTGCCGGGCGAGACCGGCAAGCCGTTCCCGGACGACCCGAAAGAACAGCTATGGGGCGCGATCGCGGCCGTGTTCCGCTCGTGGAACAACGATCGCGCCGTCGTCTACCGGCGCCGGTACGGCATTCCCGAACATTGGGGCACGGCGGTGAACGTGCAGGCGATGGTGTTCGGCAACATGGGCGACGGGTGCGCCACCGGCGTGGCGTTCACGCGCGACCCGGCCGGCGGCGAGAACCGCTTCTTCGGCGAGTGGCTGCCGAACGCGCAGGGCGAGGATGTCGTCGCGGGCATCCGCACGCCCCTGTCGCTCGACCGCGCCGCCGGCGGCGAGAGGTCGCTCGAGGCGATGATGCCCGACTGCCACCGGGAGCTGCTGCGGATCCGCGACGTCCTCGAACGGCGCTACCGCGACATGCAGGACATCGAGTTCACGGTCGAGCGGGGCCGCCTGTGGATGCTCCAGACCCGCAACGGCAAGCGCACCGGCTTCGCCGCGGTCCGGATCGCCGTGGACATGGTGCACGAGGGCCTGATCGACCGGCGAGAGGCGCTGCTGCGGATCGACGCCGAACAGCTCAACCAGCTCCTCCAGCCCGTCTTCGACCCGGCGGACAAGAAGCGCGCCGCGGCCGACAAGCGCCTCGCGGCCAGGGGCCTGGCGGCCGGCCCAGGCGCCGCGTCGGGAAAGGCCGTCTTCGGCGCCGCGAAGGCGGTCGAGCGGGCCGCGCGAGGGGACAAGGTGGTCCTCGTGCGCATCGAGACGAGCCCCGAAGACATCCGCGGCATGATGGCCGCCGAGGGGATTCTCACGGCTCGCGGCGGCATGACCTCCCACGCGGCGCTCGTGGCCCGCCAGATGGGCAAGGTCTGCGTCACCGGCTGCGGCGACATCGAGGTCGACTACGCGGGGTCGCGGTTCACCGCCCGCGGCGGCGCCGTCGTCCGCGAGGGCGACGAGATATCGATCGACGGCTCGACCGGCGAGGTGTTCGTCGGCGCGATCCGCACCGCATCCTCCGAGGTCAAGCGCGTGGTGCTGGAGAAGTCGTTGGCGCCCGGGGACGCGCCGGTGTTCCGGATGTTCGCCGAACTGATGAGCTGGGCCGACGAGGCGCGGCGGCTGCAGGTCTGGACCAACGCCGACCAGCCCGACCAGGCGGAGCAGGGACTCGCCTTCGGGGCGCAGGGGATCGGCCTGTGCCGCACGGAGCACATGTTCTTCGGCGAGGGGAAGATCGGCCCGATGCGCGAGATGATCCTCGCCGACACGATGGAGGAGCGGAAAAGGGCGCTGGCGAAACTCCTGCCGCTCCAGCGGAAGGACTTCCACGGCATCTTCGCCGCCATGAGCGGCCGCCCCGTCGTGATCAGGACGCTCGACCCGCCGCTGCACGAGTTCCTCCCGCACGACGACAAGGCGATCTCCGAGCTCGCGGCCCGCATGGGAGTCCCCGCCGAGCGCGTCCGGGCGAAGGTGGCGGCGCTCCACGAGTTCAACCCGATGCTGGGACACCGCGGGTGCAGGCTGGGGATCTCGTACCCGGAAGTGACGGCGATGCAGGCCCGCGCCGTCGTCGAGGCGGCGCTGGACGCACGCAGGGACGGCGCCGATCCGCAACCCGAGATCATGATCCCCCTGGTGGGCCACGTCGAGGAGCTGCGGCTGCAGGCCAAGGTCGTCCGCTCCGAGGCGGAGGCGGTGTTCGCCGAGCGTGGCGAGCGCATCCGGGTGAGGGTGGGGACGATGATCGAGGTGCCGCGCGGCGCGCTGACGGCCGACGAGGTCGCCTCCGAGGCCGAGTTCTTCTCGTTCGGCACGAACGACCTGACGCAGATGACGCTCGGGATGAGCCGCGACGACTCCGGATCGTTCCTGCCGGCCTACGGCGAACTCCGCATCCACGGGCGGGACCCGTTCGAGGCGATCGACCGGGCCGGGGTCGGCGCGCTGATGAGGATGGCGGTCGAGAAGGGGAGGGCCGTGCGGCCCGGCCTCAAGATCGGCATCTGCGGCGAGCACGGCGGGGAACCCTCGTCGGTGGAGTTCTGCCATTCGATCGGGCTCGACTACGTCTCGTGCTCGCCCTTCCGCGTCCCGATCGCGCGGCTCGCCGCGGCCCAGGCGGCGCTGCGCCACGGGCCCGCCGCCGCACGCCGCACGACAGGCAAGAAGCCGCTCGGCAAGGCCCCCAGGCTGAACCTGCTGCGCGGCGCGGCCCCGCGCGCAGCCTCGCCCAAACGCTCGGCCGCCCGCGGATCCAGCAAGCCGGCCGCCGGCGCTCCCCGCAAGGCCAAGGCCCGCTGAACGCCTGCCCCACGAACATCTCGCCGTCGTGGCGGCCGCGGAGCGGCGAAGAGCGCGGCCGGCAACCCGACTCGCAGCGCCGCGACTGCCGGGAGGTTGGATGGTGAAGCAAGTTGCAGCGGTGCGGCTGCCGGAAGCCCGGCCGACACCCCGAGTTGCAGCGCCGCGACTGCCGGAAGGCCGGCCGACACCCCGAGTTGCAGCGCTGCGACTGCCCAAAGGGTGCACGGTGAAGCGAGTTGCAGCGCTGCGACTGCCCAAAGGGTGCACGGTGAAGCGAGTTGCAGCGCTGCGACTGCCCAAAGGGTGCACGGTGAAGCGAGTTGCAACGGTGCGATCGCGGAGAAGGTGGACGGCGCAGGCAGTCGCAACGCTGCAACCGCGGAGAAGGTGGACGGCGCAGGCAGTCGCAACGCTGCAACCGCGGAGAAGGTGGACGGTGGAGGCAGTCCCAACGGTGCGACCGCCAAGAAGGTGGACGGCAAACCCTGTTTCAACGCTGCGACGAGCAGGGGTGGAGACGGGGAACCCCATCGGAGTTCCGCTGGGAGCAAGGCTGCATCCCCGCGGAACAACTGCTCTTTCGTGATTCGCGGATCGAGCGGCGCGGGGGCGACAGACGGCGGTGGTGCGTGCCGACCG
>CAMTWF010000025.1:0-5160 GCA_947085355.1 uncultured delta proteobacterium | reverse complement strand
GCGGCACGAGCCACTCCTTGGGCTCCAGCCGCGCCAGCTCCGTCCGCACGGCGGCCGGGCCGTCCAGCGCCGCGCACCGCAACTCGCCGGTGGTGAGGTCGGCGGCCGCGACGCCCCACGGCCCGCCGGCGCAGCCCGGCGGGGGCGCCATCGCCACGAGGTACTGGCCGCAGCGCGAGTCGACGGCGTCGGGGTCGAGATTCGTGCCGGGCGTCACGACGCGGATCACTTCCCGCGGCACCAGCCCCTTCACCGTCGCCGGATCGGCCATCTGGTCGCAGATCGCCACCTTGTGGCCGGCCTCGACCAGCCGCGTCACGTACGAGTCGATCGCGTGGTGCGGCACGCCGCACATCGGGATGCGCTCCTCACCCGCCTTGCTGCGCGTGGTGAGCGCGATGTCCAGCAGCGGGGCGCACAGGACGGCGTCCTCGAAGAACATCTCGTAGAAGTCGCCCATCCGGAACAGCAGGAGCGCGTCGGGATGCTTCCGCTTCGCCGCATCGTACTGGCGGAACATCGGCGTCGGCTGCCGGGGCCTGGAGTCCTTCACGACCGCACGACGCTAGCAGATCGGGCGGATTCGTTCACAGCGCGGCGGCGCCGCAACCGAACGGGGAGTTTGGGGTTTGGAGTTTGGAGTTTGGAACAGCTTGAAACCCGAAACCCCAAACCCCAAACCCCAAACCCCAAACCCCAAACCCCAAACCCCAAACCCCAAACCCGAAAGCGGGTGTCTACGGCGCGCGGCGTAGATGCCAAGAGCGTTTCGTTCCATGCGATAATGGTCCGATGAAGGACGCGACTCGGCCGGATGGTGAAGGCGGAACCCGGGCGGCGGGCCTCGACATCGGCTCCACGACCGTGAAGGCGGTGGTGATCGACCGGCACGGGCGGGTGCTCGCCCGCGCGCACCGGCCGCTCCTCGGCGAGATGCGCGTCACGGTGCGCGAGGTCCTCGACGAACTGAACCTGCCGGCCGACGCGCGGCTGCGCGTGGGCGTCACCGGCCAGGGACGAGAGCTTCTCGGCGGCCTCGACGGCGCCGTCGCGAGCAACGAGATCCTGAGCCTGCTCGCCGGCGCGGGTGCGATCGAGTCGTGGGCGCGTTCGATCATCGAGATCGGCGGTCAGATCTCCCGCTGGATCCGGATCGAGCCTGGGGCGCCGGGCGAGATCCCGACGCTGGTGGACTTCGCACTCAACGACCAGTGCGCCGCCGGGGCGGGCGCCTTCCTGACCCAGCAGGCGAGCCGCCTCAAGATGGATGTTTCCGAATTCGCCGAGGCGGCCGCGGCCGCATCGACCGGCGCCGCCATCGCAGGTCGGTGCGCGGTCTTCGCCAAGTCCGACATGGTTCACCTCCAGCAGAAGGGCGTGGGCGTGCAGGAGATCGCCTACGGCATCTGCCTGGCGCTGGCGCGCAACTTCGTGGGCACCGTCCTGCGCGGCCGCGAGGCTCGGCCGCCGGTGGCGCTGGCCGGCGGCGGCGCCCTCAACGCGGGGCTGGTGCGCGCCTTCCGCGAGATCCTCGGCGCGGACGAGGTCTCGGTGCTGCCCGAGCCGGTCTTCGTGGGCGCCATCGGCGCCGCCGCTCTGGCGGCCCGGCGTGGGCAAGCCGTGCCCATCGGCAGCGTGTTCGATCGACTGCGTTCGAACGGCGCCGATCGCCGAGCCGCCCGTGGAGCGCTCGACGGGTGCGCCGTGCACCCGCCGTCCCGTGCGAGCGCCGTGGCCGGCAGCGTGGACGACGGCCGTTCCGCGATTGACGCGATCCTCGGCATCGACCTGGGCTCCGTCAGCACCGACCTCGTGCTGCTGCGCCCCGACGGCGCCCTCATCGACGGGATCTACCTCCCGACGCGCGGCCGCCCCATCGAGGTCCTGGGCGAGGGGCTCGGGATGCTGCGCGAGCGCTACGGCGCACGACTGCGCGTCCGGTGCCTCGGCACCACCGGCAGCGGTCGCCACCTCGCCGCCCGCCTGCTCGGCGCCGACCTGGTGCGGAACGAGATCACCGCGCAGCTTCGCGGCGCCCTGCACTATTTCCCCGACGTCGAGAGCATCATCGAGATCGGCGGCCAGGACTCGAAGTACATCCGCGTGGAGCACGGCCGGCCGGCCGACTTCGCGATGAACAAGGTATGCGCAGCCGGCACCGGCTCCTTCCTCGAGGAACAGTGCGAGCACCTCGGGCTCGACGTGAAGACCGAGTTCGCGCCGCTGGCAGCGCGCAGCGCCGCGCCCGCCGAACTCGGCTCGCGCTGCACCGTCTTCATGGAGACGGAGATGGTCAACGCGCGTCGCGCCGGCGCCGATCCGGCGGACCTCGCCGCGGGGCTGGCCCTGGCGGTGGCGCGCAACTACCTGCAGAAGGTCGTCGCCCGTCGCCCCATCGGCAAGCGGGTCGTGTTCCAGGGCGGCGTTGCCGACAACGCCGCGGTGCGCGACGCCTTCGAGCGTCTTCTGGGCCGACCCGTGGCGGTCCACCCCCACGCGGGGCTCTCGGGCGCCATCGGGGTGGCGCTGCTGGCCCGCGACGCGCAAGGGCAACGCCCAACGAGTTTCAAGGGGCTCGACGCCATCGGCTCGCGGCACGAGACGAAGACCTTCGAGTGCCGGCACTGCGAGAACCGCTGCGAGGTCGCCGTGGTGCACGTGGGCGGGACGAGCGCCCACTTCGGCGACACGTGCGAGCGCTACACCGTCCGCGACGCCGGCCGCGATCCGCTGCACCGGGGGGCTGTTCGGCGCCGGGCGCCTCACCGCCCCCCGGACCCCCGCGGAACCTCGCGGCAAAGCCGCTCGGTTCCTCTGGCCGCTCCGGCGCCCGACCTCTTCGAGGAGCGCGAGGCGCTGCTGCAGACGTTCGTCGACGAGGCGCAGCGGCCACGGCCGGGCGCGGACGCGGAGGCCGACGGCGACGACCGCCGCCGCTCGGTCGGCCTGCCGCGCGCCTCGATAATGATCGAGTACCTCCCCTTCTGGGCGACGCTGCTCCGGGAACTGGGCTTCCGGGCGGTGCTGTCGCCGCCCAGCACGTCGCGCACCATGGAGTTGGGGAACCGCCACCTGCCCGCCGAGACCTGCCTGCCCATCAAGATGGTCTTCGGTCACGTGGCGGCGCTGCGCGACGCGGGCGTCGACCACATCCTCGTCCCGTCGGTGGTCACGCTCGACGATCCGACCCGCGAGACGGGCCAGGTCTGCCCGTTCACCAGTGCGGTGCCGTTCATGGCGCGAGCCGCGATCGACACCGGCATCCTGACGCCGGCGCTGGTGCTCGGCAAGGAGTTCGGCCACTTCGCCGAGGAGATGACGCCGGTCCTCGATGCGCTGGGCGTGCCCGCCGCCGGGTTGCGCGCCGCCTACGACCAGGCCATGGCGGCCCAGACCGCCTTCCGCCGGACGCTCCGCCTACGAGGCGAGGCGATCCTCGAATCGGACTTCGACCACGCGATCGTCGTGGTGGGGCGGCCGTACAACCTCTTCGACCGCTACCTCAACCTCAACCTGGGGCGCCACCTGCGGCGTCTCGGCATGCTCGCGCTCCCGCAGGGGTTTCTCCCGGCCGACGACGTGAGCCTCGCCGACCACGGGGAGGCGCTGCCGTGGCGCTTCCCGCGCGACGCCATGCGCGCCGCGGTCTGGTCGCTGCGCGACCCGCGCCTGCACACGGTCCTGGTCACCAACTTCGGGTGCGGCCCCGACTCGTTCGTGCAGAAGTACATGGCCGACGCGCTCTCCGACCGATCGCCTCTGGTCCTCGAGTTCGACGAGCACCGCGGCGAGGCGGGCATGGTCACGCGCATCGAGGCCTACCTCGACCAGATCAAGGAGCAGGCCCCGGCCCGCCCCCGGCGCCCGGAGTGCATGCCGAAGCCGCCGGCCCACATCGACCAGGGGCCGTTCTACATCCCATACTTCGCGGACCACGCCTTCGCCTTCGAGGGAGCGCTCCGCTTCCTCGGCGCCCGCGCCGAGGTGCTCCCGCCTCCCGACGCGGAGAGCATCGCACTGGGCGAGGCCGCGGCCACCGGCAAGGAGTGCCACGCCTACGCCATGATCGCCGGCGACCTGCTCCGGTTGGCGAAGCGACTCGACCCGGCCCGGTCCGGCGCCTTCATGTTCCCGAGCACGACGGCCCCCTGCCTGCTCACGCAGTTCGGCGAGGGGTACCGCAGGATGCTGGCCGAGCACGGCTTCCACCACCTGCGCGTCCTCGACACGCGAGGCGGCAAGAACACGATCGATCTCTTCGGCATGCGCGGCGCGGTCCAACTCTGGCGGGGCTTCGTGGCCGCTGATCTGCTGGTGCGGTGGCTGTGCGAGCACCGGCCCTACGAGACGCGGGCCGGCGCCGCGGACGCGGCCCACGCCGCCAACCTCCGCGACCTCGCCGACTCGCTCGCCGCCGACGACATGAGAGGCTTCATCGACCGCACGATCGAGCGGATGACCTCCGTGGATGTCGACCACGGCACGCCGCGGCCCCTGGTCGGCGTGGCCGGCGACATCTACACGCGCATCAACCCGGCCGCCAACCTGCATCTCTTCCGCACGCTCGAGGCCATGGGGTGCGAGGTGTGGCCGGCGTCGTTCCTCGTCGACTCCATCGACTTCGGCATGTCCAACGCCATCATGCGGGGCTGGCGCGAGAAGGCGTACCACGAGGTCGCGGCGGCCTTCGCGCTCACGCTGCGCAAGGACATCGAGTCGTGGCGCATTCGACGCAGGCTGTCGGCGCAGGTGACCCGCGCCGAGGAGCCGACCTACGGCGAGATCCTGCGCCTCACGGCGCCCTACGTCGGCAACCGCTCGGTCGAGATGCTGATCCTCGACGTCGGCAAGATGGCCGAGTTCGCCGACCGCGGCGCCGACGGCATCGCGCACGCCATCTGCCTGAACTGCATGCTCGGCACGGCCGCGGCCGCGCTCCTCGGGCGGCTGCGCCGCGACTACGGCGTGCCCACGGTCAGCCTGGTCTACGCCGCCGGCGAGTCGCCCGCGATGCGCACCAGGCTGGACGCCTTCGTGCACCAGGTGCACGAGCACCACCGGGCGCGCCGCGAGGTAGAACATAGGCAGCTTCTCAAGAACTGGTGGCAGCGGCGCAGCCTTCCGGCATCTCGAAGATCGTGGACGTGGACGTGATCGACG
>CAMTWF010000024.1:0-20878 GCA_947085355.1 uncultured delta proteobacterium | reverse complement strand
CGTGGAGTTGATGATCGAGTATCCGGTGTCCGGGCCCGGTCCGGACGGCACGCTGTTGTCGGGATACGTCGACCTTCTCGCCGCCGGTCCGTTCGGCTTCGTCGTCGTGGACTTCAAGACGGATCCGCCGCCCGACGGCGATCCGGAGCAGGCATATCCCGCGTATGCGGCGCAGCTTCGCGGCTACGTGGATCTGCTGGCGCCGATCAAGGACCCTCGCGGCTCCGTGCGTGCGTTCCTGCTGTTCACCGCCTCGGGGCGCATGTTCGAGTTTCGAGTTTAGAGTTTCGGGTTTCAAGCTGCTCCAAACTCCGGGGTGCATTCCCTCAACATCACCAGAGCATCCCGCATCCGCCGCCACTTGCTGGAAGCTGCTCCGGCACGTGGTAGTCTCGGCGCCGTGGATCTCGACCGGAGGCTTGCGCTGCTGGGCCAGGGCGCCGCTCACGAGGCGTCGGGGGCGTGCGGCGCCAGCGAGGCGCACCCGCCGGGGCGCTCGTCCGGGTGCGTGTACGTGGCCGCCGGGCCGGGCGGCCGGCCGTTCCCGCTGCTGAAGGTGTTGCAGACGTCGTTCTGCGAGCGTGACTGCGGGTACTGCGCTTTCCGTGCGGGGCGGGACGTCGCGAGGGCGTCGGTGTCGCCGGAGGAGATGGCGGGCCGGTTCGAGTCGATGTTCTCGGCCGGGGCGGTGCGCGGACTCTTCCTCTCGTCGGGGCAGTTCTCGGCCGGCGGGGGCGATCCCGGCCGCGCCGCGATGGACCGGATGCTGGCGACTGCGGATCTGCTCCGGCGGCGGGGGTACCGCGGCTACCTGCACCTCAAGGTGATGCCCGGGGCCGACGAGGGGCAGGTCGAGCGCGCCGCGGCGCTGGCGAGCCGGCTGTCGGTGAACCTGGAGGCGCCGACGGCCGAGCGGCTGGCGCGCATCGCGGCGCGCAAGTCGTTTCGCGGCGAGCTGCTGGCGCAGGTGGACCGGGTCGCGCGCGCCGTCGCCACGCGGTCCGGACGCGCCTCGTCGTGGACGACGCAGTTCGTCGTCGGTCCCGCGGGCGAGCCGGACGTCGAGCTGCTGGCGGCGGCGGATCGGCTGTACCGGCAACGCGGCCTGGGGCGGGCGTACTACTCGCCGTTCGAGCCGGTTCCCGGAACGCCGCTCGATGGCGAGCCGGCGACGCCGGACGGGCGCTCGCGCCGGCTGTACCAGGCCGACTGGCTGCTGCGGTTCTACGGCTTCTCGCTGCGGGAGCTTCCGTTCGACGCCGCCGGCGCGCTGCCGGGGGACCGCGATCCGAAATCGGCGTGGGCGGCGCTGCATCCGGAGTTCTTCCCCGTGGACGTGAACGCCGCGGATCCGGCCGATCTGCTGCGCGTGCCGGGGCTCGGTCCGCGGGCGGCGAGGCGCATCGTCGAGGCCCGCCGGGCCGCGACGATCCGGTCGGCCGACGATCTGCGCCGGATCGGGGCGTGGCGGGCGCGCGCCGCGGGGTTCATCGCCTTCCCGGGCCGGCGGGCGCAGGACCGATCCGCGCCGGTGCGCGACCACATGCCTGATGCGACCACGACCACGAACCAGGTTGGAAGGGACGCATGGTGGAGCGGCTGATCGCGTTTGACGAGCGGCTCTTCCTGGCGGTCAACGGGTGGGGGTCGCCCGGGTTGGACGCCTTGTTCGGCGCCGCGACATGGCTCGGCGACGGCGTCGTCCTCGCGGCGCTCGTGCTGGGCGGCATGGCGATTCTCGACCGCAGGCGCCTGCGGGCGCACGCGCTGGCGATGGTGCTTTCCGTGGCGGTCGGGGCGCTTCCGGTCGAGGCCGTGAAGTCCGCCGTGGACCGCGACAGGCCGGCGCGGCGCTTCGCGGCGCGGATCGAGGCCGGCGAGGTCGAGGTCCGGATGCCGTCGGGGCCGCTGTACGACGATCGATCGTTTCCCTCCGGCCACACGCAGGCCGCGTTCGGCACGGCGGCCTATCTGTCGCTCGTGTACCCCGTTCTCTCCCCGCTTCTCCTCGGACTGGCGGCGCTGGTCGGCCTGTCGCGCATCTACCTCGGCGTGCACTTCCCGCTCGACGTGGCGGCCGGGGCGGCGATCGGCATCGTCTTCTCGGCGTTCGGCTTCGCCGGCCGACGCCGGATCGCGAGGGCGCGCGGGAAGGCCGCGGCCTGACGGCCGCCATGCTGAAACTCGGAGTACGCATCCGGCGGCGGATCCGAGGACGGCGGAGCATGCTCCGAATTCCGGGTGTGTCCCACATGACCCGCTGGTTGCGCGGCCGCCGGCGGGTGTACCCGTTCACGAAGGGCGCCGGAGCGGTCCGGGGCGAGCTGTCTCGGCCGCCCCTACAGGACGAAAACAGATCCCGACATCGTGGATGCACCCCGCCTCGGCCGATTACTTGACACCCGTGCAGTGGAGGGCATACGAGAGCGCCGGGGCGCTCCGGTTGCGGGAGCGGGCGGAGGGCGGCGGTGCGGGCGATGGCGAGGAAGCGCGCGAACGACTCGGGCCAGTTGTCGCTGGTGGCGGACGACGCCGCGCCGGACAGGGGCGCCGCGCCGGAGGAGGAGGAGAGGACCCGAGCGGCTTTGCCGAGAGGGTCCGCGGGGGTCCGGGGGGCGGTGAGGCGCGAAGCGCCGAACAGCCCCCCGGTGCAAACGTGCCGAGCGGCTTTGCCGCGAGGGTCCGCTGGGGTCCGGGGAGCGTCAAGCCGCGAAGCGGCGGACTGCCCCCCGGCGCAAAGGAGGCGCGCCCCCGTGCGGCGCGCCGCGCCGGCCGAGGCGACCGGGGCCGGAGGGATGGAGCCGCTGCAGGTCCCGGCGCTGGGTCCCGTCGAGTCCGCCGCGCCACGCCCCTCCGCCTCTTCGGTGGTCTCCGACCCCCGACCCCCGACCCCGGTCGCCGCGCCGCGTCGCCGCGCGTCGGCCGAGACGCTGGCGGCGCGCCAGCGCGACATCTCGGTGGCGGAGTTCTTCACGAAGAACCGCCACCTGCTCGGCTTCGACAACCCGGCGAAGGCGCTGCTGACGACGGTCAAGGAGGCCGTCGACAACGCGCTGGACGCCTGCGAGGAGGCCGGGATTCTCCCCGACCTCGAGGTGACGATCCGACAACTCAACGGCGACGACCGCTTCGTGGTGGTCGTGCGCGACAACGGCCCTGGAATCGTCAAGGCGCAGATCCCGAGGATCTTCGGCAAGCTCCTCTACGGGTCCAAGTTCCACACGCTCAGGCAGGCCCGCGGCCAGCAGGGGATCGGCATCAGCGCCGCGGGCATGTACGGCCAGCTCACGACCGGCCGTCCCATGACGATCGTCTCGCGCACCGGCCCCGGGAAGCCGGCGTTCCGCCTCGCCGTGCGCGTCGACACCCAGCGCAACCAGCCGGAGATCCTCTCCGACGAGCAGGTCGACGTGCCGTGGGACCACGGCACGCAGATCGAGATCGAACTCGTCGCCCAGTACCGCCGCGGCGTGAGATCCGTGGACGAGTACCTCGAGCAGGTGGGGATCGCGAACCCGCATGCGACGATCGTCTTCCGGCCGCCCGAGGGCAACGGACAGGAGACGCGGCTGGAGCGCGTCTCGCAGGAACTGCCTCCCGAGCCGAAGGAGATGAAGCCGCACCCGTACGGCGTCGAGCTGGGCATGCTGCTCAAGATGCTCCAGGCGACCCGGAGCCGCGCGATCCGCGCGGCGCTCGCGCAGGACTTCTCGCGCGTCTCCGACAGGCTGGCCGACGAGATCTGCGCCCTGGCCGGCGTGAAGCCCGAGACCCGCACGGGCAAGCTGGCGCCCGAGGAGGTCGAGGCGATCCACCGGACGATGTCGAAGGTGAAGATCATGGCGCCGCCGACCTCCTGCGTCGTGCCGGTCGGCGAGGAACTGCTGCGGCGCAGCCTTGAGCGGCGCTTCCGGGCCGACTTCTTCACGTCCGCGACCCGTCCTCCCGCCGTGTACCGCGGCAACCCGTTCGTCGTGGAGGTCGGTCTGGCCTACGGCGGCGACATACCCGCCGAGGAGCCGGTCGATCTGATGCGCTTCGCCAACCGGGTGCCGCTGCAGTACCAGAAGGGCGCCTGCGCCGTCACCGAGGCCGTGACCGACGTCGCCTGGCGCAACTACGGCGTCACGCAGCCGCGCGGGTCGCTGCCGATCGCGCCGATGGTGCTGGCGGTGCACGTCGCGTCCGCGTGGGTGCCGTTCACCAGCGAGTCGAAGGAGGCGGTGGCGCACTACCCGGAGATCCTCCGCGAGCTGAAGCTGGCCTTGCAGGAGTGCGGGCGCCGGCTGTCGCAGTTCCTGAACGCCAGGCGCCGCGACGTCGACGCGGGCAAGAAGCGCGCGTACATCGAGAAGTTCATCCCGCACATGGCCGGCGCGCTGCGCGAGATCCTGGGCTACTCCGAGGCCAAGGAGCGCGAGACGGTCGAGTGCCTGGCGTACGTGCTCGAACGCTCCCGCGCCGAGGGTCTCGGGGCCGTGGCGGAGGAAATTGCCGATGCCTGACGCCGCCGTTCTCCGTGCGATCCGCAACGTCGCATCAGGCGTCCACGCGAAGATTCTCGCGCGCCGCAAGCCGGGCCTGCGGTTCCCCCTGCGGTCGCTCCAGAACGTCCGCTACCGCCCGTCGATCGGCTTCTTCGAGCTGCTCGGGAAGACGAAGGAGCGCACGCTGACGGTCGGCACGGTCAAGACGTTCGCCCAGACGCTGCGGATGATGGCGCTGTCCAAGAACCTCGTCGACACCGACGACATCGCCACCAAGAGGGAGGCCTACTACGTCTCCAAGAACTGGGGCGACGCGCGGTTCGACGAGCAGCCCGAGAGCGACGCGGTGATGGAGGACATCGAGGCGCTGTTCCGCGTCAACCGCGAGCAGATCGGCTTCATCCCCGAGGAGAAGGGGGGCGAGGTGGCCGGGCGGCTCGTCGTCGTGGATCGCGACCGCGACACCGGCAAGCCGCTCCGGATCGACTGCACGAAGTTCGGCTCCGGCGCCTACTCGATCCCGATCTCCGTCGAGGACCTCCGGTTCGAGACCGATGCGAAGTTCATCCTGGCGATCGAGACCGCCGGCATGTTCCAGCGGCTCGTCAAGCACAACTACTGGAAGCAGGCGAACTGCATCCTCGTGTCGATGGGGGGCGTGCCGACCAGGGCCTGCAGGCGCTTCGTGCGCCGGCTGGCCGATACCCACAAGCTCCCGGTGTACGTCTTCGTGGACTGCGACCCGTACGGCATCGCCAACATCTACCGCACGCTCAAGGTCGGCTCCGGCAACGCCGCACACGTCAACGAGTTCTTCTGCGTTCCACAGGCCAGGTTCCTCGGGATCACCCCGCAGGACATCATCGACTACAAGCTCCCCACGCACCCGCTCAAGGACGTGGACGTCAAGCGCGCGGCCGACGCCGTCAAGAACGATCCCTTCATCCAGCACCACCCGGCCTGGCGGAAGGCGTTCGAGCAGCTCGTCAAGATGGGCGTCCGCGCCGAACAGCAGGCGCTGGCCAAGCACGGCCTCAACTACGTCATCGACGAGTACCTCCCACGGAAGCTCGCGCACACCGAAGCGTTCCTGCCGTAGGACGGCGGCGCCCCGGAGGTGTCCCGTGCCGCACTCCGCGTGGCGAGACACCCGGAAACCGGAGCCACGGCCGAGAGAGACGTGGCGCGCTCAGCGCAGGCGCTCCAGGTCGTCGACACAGAGGCCTGTCTGGGTGAGGATGGAACGCAGCACGAACGGCGGGAGGATCTCGTGGCCGTGGATGGGGATCGTGACGGTCCCCGTCCGCCCTTCCTTCTTCATTTGTGCGTGCGAGCCGCGCGTTCGATCCATGTGCCATCCTGCACGCCGCAGGGCGGCCACCATCTCCAGACCGGTCGGTCGCGGAAGGCGGGCCACGCTCCGCGCTCACGCGGCAGCGGGCGGAACCGATACCGCCACCGCCGTGGCCGCGCCGTCCCCGTCGCCGGCGGGGACAGGCTCCCCGTTGGCCGCTGCGCACTCGATCCATCCCTCGGCGGCTTCATGGGCCCGGCGGAGCAACTCGTCCAGCGTCGCGGCGTGCGTGATGCATCCCGGCAGCGCGGGGAACGTCGCCACGAGGCTGCCGTCCTCGTCCCGGAGGATGTTGACACGATAGATCCCCATCGGACGCACCTCCTACCAGAATGCTACGGCCGCGGATGAGTCGGTGCAAGCCGCAGCTCGCGCGGGGGTGCACCCCCTACCTGCGCTTTTGCGCCTCTGCGCGAGATTCCCGTCCCCTAGGCCGATACGATGTTTGTCGAAGCCAACGGACGCCGCCTTCGCGTCCTCGATCGCCTGCGGCGATCCGCCGGTCGCGATCACGGACGCTTCGACGGCGCTTCGTCCATCTCCCACCGATCGAGCACCCGAGCGACGTCCGTGCCGTCGAACGCCACGCGCCCGCGGTCGAGCAGGATGAACCGCGAGCACGTCCGCGCCGCGAGGTCGAGATCGTGCGTTGCGACGAGCATCGCCGCGTCGAGGCCCGCGAGCAGTCGCGCCAGGCGTCGCCTGCCCGGCGGGTCGAGGCCCGCCGACGGCTCGTCGAGCAGAAGGAGCGGCGGGTCGGCTACGAGGGCGCCGGCCAGCGCCACGCGCTGCTTCTGTCCGTGGGACAGGTGGTGCACCGGCGACTCCGCGAGGTCCGCCACGCCGAGGGCGTCCAGCGCCCGTGCGGCCTTCGCCCGCGCCTCGCCCGCCGACACGCGGCGGCGCAGGAGGCCGAAGGCGACGTCGTCGACCACGCGGGGGAAGAGCAGTTGGTCCTCCGGGACGTTGAACAGGAAGCCGACCAGGTCGCGGACCGCCGACGCCGTGCGGGGCGAAAGGACCGTCCCGCAGACGCGGATCTCGCCCTCGTGCGGCACGAGGCCCACGGCGGCCGCGAGCAGGGTCGTCTTGCCCGAACCGTTGAGCCCCACCAGGGCCGTGCGCTCGCCCCTCGCGATCGCGAACGATGCGCCGGCGACGGCCGGGTCGGCGGCGGCCTCGTAGCGGACGACGACATTCTCGAGCTCGAGCACCGGCCCGTTCATGGGCCTCCCCACCAGCGCACCGCGGAGGCGAATGCCAACCACGCCCCGGCCGGCGCCAGAGCGAGACCGTCGACGGGACGGAGCGCCCGCACGCGGATCGCGACGACGGCGTCCGGGCCGTAGCCGCGCAGATCCATCGCCGCGCCCACACGCTCGGCGCGCCGCAGCACCCGCGGCAGCCACACCCGCGGCAGCGACGACAACACGCGCCACGTCGTGCGTCCTCCGGTCGATGCCCCGCGCACGGCCATGGCCGACGCGACCTGTCGGGTCTCGTGGACGAGGACGCCGGTCTGGTGCACGACCTGCACGAGGATCGCCGACACCATGCGGGGAACGGGGAGGCGGACGAGCGCCTCGTGGAGGTCGGCGGCGGTGAGCGTGGTGACGGTCGCGATCGACACGAACATCCCGGCCATGCCGCGCAGGAAGACGCTCCAGGGGACGGCCAGCGCTTGCACCCGGCCGGGCGTCGCCGCGGACGGATCGCCGTGGATCAGCGGCGCGAGGAGGAAATACGGGAGGAACAGCGCGAGACCCGCGAGCACGACGGCGCGGACGACCTTGCCGGGAGGGCGGCAGGCGATCCCCCACGCGACGGCGCCCGCGACGCAGACGGCGGCGCCGGGCGCCGTGGCCGGCGGCGCCGTCATGCAGGCGGCGAACACCATCGCGCCGGCCGTCATGCGGGCGTGCGGGGCGAGGAGCCGGACCGGTCCGCGCGCACAACCCCAAAGATCGTGCCAGGCGTTGCGCATGATCGACTACGGCGCGGCCTTGACCGCCGATACGAGGTAGCGGTCCGCGTCGTCGATCGCCGCGACCACGCGGAACCCTTGCACCGCGAGCAGGCCGGCGGTCTCGGCGGCGGGCGGCAGTACGTCGCGGCGCACGGGCTCCCCGGCGGAGGCGTGGATCTCGTTGACCCGCACGCGCGGGATCGAATGCCAGACGTGGAGGCGGCCGCCGATCCGCAACACCCGCCGCAGCTCGCTCGCCGCGGCGGCCGGATCGTCGAAGTGCGGCCAGACCGAATAGCAGATGGCCCGGTCCACGGACGCATCGGCGAGCGCCGGACGGCTCGCGTCCGCAGTATGCCACTCGACCCGCGGGTCGGTCACCTTGCGTCGAGCCGCCTCGATCATCCGGGGAGCGATGTCAACGGCGACGACGCGTCCGGTGGGCGAGAGCTTCGCCAGCAGCGCCCGCGTCAGGTTGCCGGTGCCGCAGCCGACGTCGAGCACCGTCTCATCCGGGCCGAGGCCGATCTCCACGAGGCCGGCGGCCAGCCTGGCGTCGAGGGTCGGGAGGTCCTCCCAGTCGTCCCACTTCGCGGCGATGGCGTCGAAGAACGCCACTCGCGGGTTTCCGTTCACTGGGGACGCCTTCCCGCACGGGAGCCGCTCGCCGCGCGTCCCGCGAGCCGCACGACAGGGGGAATCACCACCGTCATCAGGACCAGACCCGGCCAACCGGCAAGCAGCGAGAGCCCGGCCATGACCCCGGCCGGCAACTCGATGAGTCGCGAGAAGCCGTAGACCAGGCCGACGTACAGCACGCGGCCGAGAAGCAGCACCGGGACCAGCACAAACATCTCGTTGGCATGCGGCCAACGTCGCCGGACGGACGCGATCAGCAGCCCCATCATCGCCAGTTCGATCGCCATGAAGACCGCAACCGGCGGATAGAAGGGCGGCATGCCGGTCACGGCGCCGGAGAGCAGCGGCGGGAGCAGGGCGGTGGCGGCGGCCGGCAGGGGACGGACGAAGAACGCCAGCGCGACCAGCGGCAGGTACATCGGCATGAACACGTGCCCGAGGCGCACGAGGTGAAACAGCGGCGGGAGCAGCAGGGCCGCTGCGCCGAGCAGGCCGCAGTACGCGAGCTCCCGCGGCAAGATACGGTCGCCGCTCATGTCAGAGGCCCACCTTCAACCCGACGAGGACGTTGAACCCCGGCATCGGGTAGTGCGCGATGTAGGCGTACCGCCGGTCGAGGAAGTTGCGCAGGAACACGTACGGCTCCAGCGTGAAGCCCCGGTCGGGCGACGAGTAGCGATACCGCAGGGCGAGGTCCGCCGCGAACACGTCGGGGATCGGCCGGCGGCCGTAGTTGGCCATGTAGAGGCCGTGGACCCACTCGCCGGTGAGGCTGCCGCCGACGAAGTGCGCGCCGAATTCGTGCCCGGCCTCGAGCGTGAAGTTGAGTTTGGCCTCCGGGTTCTGGCGGGTGTAGCGCCCCACGTCCCGCCAGTCGGCCGTCGCCAGCAGCGACACGGGACCCAGGTCCGTCAGGCCGATACGCCCCTCGACGCCCCAGATCGCGACGTGGTCGATGTTGACCACCTCGGCCGCGGGCCAGGCGCCGAAGTACTTGATCAAGTCGTCGGCCTCGGTGTGGTACGCCGTGCAGGAAACCGCAAATCGCTCCGTGTCGTAGCCGACGGTGACGTCCCATGCGCGCGCGTATTCCGGACGGAGGTCGGGGTTCGCGGTAGGGAACGGAAGGTACAGCTCGCGGATCGTCGGTTGCCGGAAGTTGCGCGTCACCCGCGTGCGGACGTACAGGTCGTCGAAGATCGTCCAGCGGGCGCCTGCCTTGTACAGCGTGACGGCGCCGCAGGTCGTACTGAACAGCTCGCGCGTGCCGAAGACGAGGGTCAACGCTTCCACGGGGCGGAGCGTGAGCTGGCCGTAGAACGAGACGTCGGTGAGGCCCTGCACGTGGGGCCGTTCGCCGGTGATGCGGTTGTCCACCTCGCCGCCCACGTGCTGCGCGGCGAGTCCGACGAGCAGATCGGCCGTGCGGAGGAGCGGCAGATCGAGTGTGGCGATCCCTCCGCCCACGTGGTCGAACGACTCGAACCCGTCGTACAGCCGATGGACGCCGACGTTGAAGAAGGGGGTGACGGTCAAGGCCAGGTCGTCGTTGTTCCAGGCGAGTTGGACGGAGGTGTTGTTGCGCCAGACGTCGTACCAGTGGTCCGGCGTGGGATGCGTCACCGGTCCCGGGTCGGCACCCTCGAGGTGGACCACCTTGTTCCGCAGCGCGAGTTCGAGGTTCCGCGCGAGCCGCCGGCGCACCGCCGCCTGGCCGACCAGTGCGTTGCCGCCGGCGCCGTCCCGATGTCCGTCGGTCTGGAGACCGAGAAACGCCCCCGCGACGTCCCAGTCGCCGAACCGGCCGAGCGCTGCGGCCGCTTCGCGCAGGGTCGAGTAGCTGCCGTAGGCCGCGTCGTTCGAGATCTCGTGGCCCTCGCGGCCCAGCCGGCGGCTGCGCAGCACGACGACGCCGCCCATGGCGTTGGTGCCGTACAGGACGGAGTCGCCGCCCTTCACGATCAGCGCATCCTCGAGGAGGAAGGGGACGTAGGCGTCCGGGATCGGGTGGCCGAAGATGCCCTGGTAGTCGGGCACGCCGTCCTCGACGACGAGCACCTGCGAGTTCGGGCTGCCGCCGAGGCCCCGGACGTGGATGCCGCCGGACGCGCCGCTCGCCACCCCGTGCATCGCCCCGCGGCCGGGCACATAGACGTCCGCCGTCTCCTGCGACAGCGCCTCCAGCACGCTTCCGCGGGGGCTGTCGCGCAGATCCTGCCCACCGACCTGCGTCGCGGCCTGCGTCGCGTCCCTCGACGCCGGTCGGCGGCCCACGACCACCGTCTCGAAGACCGGCGCCCCTGCCGCAAACGCATCGTCCACCGGGGGCGCCGATGGAGTCCCGGCCCCGTCGTCTTCCGCCTCTTCCGGATCGGGCTGCGTCGCGTCGTCCTGCGCGCGCGCCACGATCGGCACAATCAGCATCGCCAGCACCGGCATGCCGAAGACCCTCACGGACGCGCCCGCTCAGTGTCCGTACGGCCCCGGCACGGAGAAGTCCTGTTCCATGTCATCGAGCGTGACCTCGAACACATGGAACTCGCCGTAGTCGATCCGCTTCACCGAAAGCGTCTGGTAGTTGAACCAGCCGGGCGCCACATTGACGAGGCCCGGATCCGTCCCGCCTTCCGTCGGTCCGTCGCCGTCGCAGAGGCAGATCCCCGGAATCGTGCCGTCCTCGGCCTGGTCCCGGCAGTACGCCCGGGCATCGAACTTCCGGAAGTGGATCCGGTCCGCGCCCGGCAGGCACCGGCCGGGCGATGTCGCCTTGCCGTAGGCCAGGACCGTGTTCCAGACGCAGCCGTTGAAGCTCGGATCCCTCAGCAGCACGTGCTCGGCGGTCCGGTTGACGATGACAACCTCGGGGTACGCCAGGTCGCAGCCGGCGAGGACCGCCAGGAGAAACGGCATCACCCCGCGGCCGGCTACGGCAAGCACTGGGGGTTCTGCGTCCGCTGCGCGTAGGGCTGGAAGCCGTACTCGGGCCACAGCCTTCGGATGCGCTCGTACACAGCCTCGGGGATCGGGACGATGCCCTCCGGAGGGCAGGGGCCCTGGTGGTTCGCCAGGCCGATGGTGATGGTCCGCGTCTGGCCGTCGACCACCTCCTCCTCGTCCCTGCTGGCGATCGGGAGGCAGTTCTCGGCGCGGCAGTCCGGATCGTCCCACGCGGCCACCATCAGGACGTAGTCCAGGCCCGGAGCGACCTCCCGGACTGCGCTCGTCTCGCCCCAGCCGATCCTGCCGAACTCGACGCCGAGGTACGACGACTTGCAGATCGTCCAGGGCGGCCGGCGGGGCGCCTCCGGGTTGTCGAAGTCGTTGCCGATCTGCACCCGCGCAGTCCCCTCGTCCTCGCCGCAAGCCCACGATCCGGCGAAGAACGCCAGCACGAGCACCTGCCCCAATCCCGCCATCAACTTCATCTCGATTCCTCCTCTCTCCCGCCGTCCGGCGATGCTACGAACACGACAGACGTGCTACCGCCATCGCATCCCCTTGTCAAGGCGAAAAAGGGACCGCTCGTGGCGGCGCCGACATCCTGCGCCGTGCCGGTCGGCGAGGACCTGCTCCGGCGCGGCCCGGAGCGGCGCCGCCGAGAGTCGAGGCTGCCAAGCAGGCGATCGCGAAGTGTCGGCCCCGCCGGTTGACGCTCCGGTGCGCCGGGGTCTATGGTCCGCCGGTTTCGGGGGAGTCCCGAAGCCGACTCAAGGAAGGAAGGTCGAGATGTCCAGATCCCAGAAAGGCCGGAGGCTGGTCGCGGTCGTGCTCGTTCTGTCCGTCTCGTGCGTGGGCGGGTCGCTCTCGATCTCGCAGCGGTTTGCGGCGGTCCACAACGCGGTCGCGCCGGCCGGTTGGGCCCAGCTTGGGCCGGTGTCGGAAGGGGAGTTGGCCGAGGGCGAGTCGGCGAGGATCGACCTGCAGCTCGCGGGAGGGCGGTGCTACATCGTCTCCGCGATAGGCGGCCCGGGCGTGCGGGATCTCGCCGTCTCGCTGCTCGACCGTGACGGCGCGGCCCTGGCTTCCGAGTCGGCGCGCAGTCCGCAAGGCTCCATCCACGTCTGCCCCGACCGCGGCGGCGCGCACTCCGTGCACGTGGCCATGGCGGCCGGCGCCGGCGACTTCGCCGTCTTCACGTGGGCCCCCGCGGGCGAGGCGGGCGCGATGTTCGCTGCCGGCGGAGGCGGAGGCGGCACGTGCGACGATCCGCTGCCGCTTCGGCCCGGCGCCGGCGCGCGGGGGACGACCCAGGGCGCGGCCGACGAGATGGCGCCGGCCTGCGTCGATCCCGGCGGCAGCAGCGCGCCGGAAAGGGTATACCGCTTCGAGGTCGAGGCCCGCGGCTCGTTCGAGGCGACGCTGAGCGCCCGCTACGACGGCGTCCTGTCGTTGCTGGCCGGGTGTCCCGGCGGCGAGCACGAGACTCTGGCGTGCAACGACGACGCCGATCGCGGGGACACCTTGCGGTCGAGCATCCGCGCCATCCTGGATCCCGGCGTCTACTACCTCGTCGTGGACGGCTACGGCCAGGAATCGGGCGCCTACTCGCTCTCGACGCAGTTCCGCCCGATGCGGCCGCTCGCCGAGGTGTGCGCCGACCTGCCGGCGCTGGAGCCGGGCGTGGAGACGACCGGCACGACGACGGGCCGGACCGACGATTTCCAGACGAGCGAGGACTGCGCCGCGGGGAGCCGGGCGCCGGACACGGCCTTCCGCCTGGCGATCGATCGCCCCTCGCGCGTCCGACTGCGCCTCGATGCCGACTACGACGGCGCCGCGTCGATCAGGTCCGACTGCACGGCCCAGTCGTCCGTGGTCGCGTGCAACGACGACTTCGGCGAGGGCGAGGAAAGCCGCAGGTCCTCCCAGGTCGTTGCGCGACTCGATCCCGGCACGTACACGGTGATCGTGGACGGCTACGAGGGCGCGCACGGCACGTTCCGGCTGCTGGCCACGGTGGCGCCGGAAGGGGAGTCGTCGGCGCCCGGGGACGCGTGCGGCGGCGCGGTGACGTTGGCGGCGGACGAGGAAGCGAGCGCCGACACCTTCCTGGCGGCCGACGACCTGCGCGGCTCGTGCGCTTCCGAGCCGGGAGGGGCCGACGTCGTCTACCGGATCGACCTGCCGGCCCGCAGCCTGGTGACGGCCGAGGCGGGCGGCGACCTTCCCGATACGGTCCTCTACATCCAGCGGACGTGCGGCGATCGCGCCTCCGAGGCGGCCTGCGGGACCAGGTCGCTGTCCGCCGTCCTGGGGCCGGGCGTCTACTACCTCGTCGTGGACGGCGCCCGGCGCGACGCGCTGGGCCGCGTGACCGTGCGCTGGAACCGCACCGACGTGTCCGGCCTGGAGGCGTTCTGCTCGGATGCCGCGTCGCTGGAGTCGGGCCGCGAGGTCCGCGGCAGGACGTCGGGAGAGGGTCGTTTCGAGGCGACGTGCGGCGAGCGGGCGCGCAACCCGGAGGTCGTCTACTCGCTGCGCGTCCGGCAGCGGTCGCAGGTGCGCATCGACGTCGAGGCCGAGTTCGACTCGGTGCTCTACGTGCGGCGCGACTGCGTCGACCCCGGCACGGTCGTCGACTGCAACGACGACGCCGGCGATGAGAGGCACTCCGCCCTCGATCTCACGCTCGACCCCGGCACCTACTACGTCTTCGTCGACGGCTACGGCGCCGGCGGTCAGTCCGGATCCTTCAAGATCAAGGCCGAGGTCACCCCGCGGTAGGGTGTTCGTAGCGGTCATTCGCCGCCGCTGCGCGTCGCGAGGATCGTCCCGGAGTCGCCCGCGACCCAGCCGACCGACGCGTCGGCGAAGGCGACGCCGCGGAGGGCGCGGCCGGTCGGCACTGGGCGCGCGTTCCACGATGTCCCCCCGTCGGTCGTCTTGAGGAGCGTGGCGCCGGAGCCGACGGCGTAGCCGACCGTGACGCTGGCGAACTCGATGTCGAACAACGTGGCCGTGACGGCCGTGCCGCGGACGGTCCACGTCGCGCCTCCGTTGGTCGTCGCGACGACCGTTCCGCCGGCGCCGACGGCGAATCCGGTCGTGTCGTTCACGAACTGGACGCCGTACAGGGTCTGGGTCGTACCGGTGGCGGTCGGCGTCTGCCAGCTCGTCCCGTAGTTCGTCGTGTACCTGATCGTGCCACCCGTACCGACGATCCAACCCCGGCAGATCGCCCCGGAGCACGGGTTGAACCAGACGCCGGACATCGTCACGGCAGGCACGCCCGGAACGACCATCGCCTGCCACGTGCCGCCTCCGTCCGGCGTGTAGAAGACGGGCGTGCCGCCGGCGACGGATCCGACCGCCCAGCCGTTGCTCGCGTCCGGGAAATGCACGCCGGCCAGGTTGGAGACCGTCGCCGACGCCTGGACCGACCAGGCGGCGCCGCCGTTGGAGGTGGCGACGATCGTTCCGGCGTCGCCGACGGCCCACCCGCGGTTCGCGTCCACGAACCATGTCCCGGCGAGGTTGCGCGTGGTGCCGGACGTCTGGGGCGTCCACGCGGCGCCGCCGTCGGACGTCGCCAGGATGCGGCCCGAGAGGCCTGCCGCCCATCCGCGGAGCGGGCCGACGAAGCGGATCGCGCGGATGCCGTCCAGGATGCCGGAGCGCCGGTCGACCCAGGTCACGCCGCTGTTGGGCGAGGTGATCGCTGTGCCGGCCTGGCCGACGACGACGGCGCGCGATGCGTCGAGGAAGGCGATCGCGTTGAGGTGCGAGGTGACGCCGGTCGTGCGGGCCGTCCAGATCGCCCCGCCGTCGGTCGTGGCCTCGATGCGGCCGCTCTGGCCGACCACGGTGGCGGTCGAGTCGGACACGCCCCGGACTCCCAGGCACCAGATCGTCGATCGGTAGAAGGCGGTCCACGCGGCCCCGCCGTTCGTCGTGCGCAGCACGTAGTTGCCGCCGGCGGCCCAGCCCACGTTGGCGTCGACGAAGCGCACCGACTGGATGTCGGCGGTCGTGCCGCTGGTCTGCGGCACCCACACGACGCCCCCGTTGGACGTCCTGAGGATCCTGCCTCCGGCGCCGGCGGCCCAGCCCGTGGAGGCGGAGACGAAGTGCACCGAGAGGAGGTTCGACGCGACACCGCTGGACTGCGGGGTCCACGTGGCGCCGCCGTCCGTGGTGGCGATGATCGTGCCGCCGTCGCCGACTGCCCAGCCGCGCGAGGCGTCCGCGAACGACACCGATCGCAGGTTGGCCGTCGTGCCGGCGGCCTGCGCCGCCCAGTTCCGGCCGCCGTCGACGCTGCGGAGCACGACTCCGCCGTCGCCGACTGCCCAGCCGAGGTCGGCATCGACGAATTCCACGCCTCTCAAGTGGGTCGCATCGGGGGCGAAGCCGACGTTGCGCCACGCGGCGCCGGCGTCGTCGCTGCGGGCCACGACGCCGTAGTTCCCGACCGCCCAGACGGTGTTGCCGGCAAAGTCGATCGCGGCCAGGTCCTCCACCGGCGGCGCGGGGTTTTGCTGGGCCCACGGCGTGCACGACGTCCGGCACGCGGCCGGTCCGCAGCGCAGAAAACCGCCGTCGCAGGTCAGGCTGCACGCGCCGTCCACGCAGACGTTGGAGCCGTTGGCGACGGGCGCGCAAGCCGCATCCGAGACCCATTCCGTACACCCCAGCGCGCCAACGACACACCGTCGCGGCGCGCCGTCCGGCCCGCACTCGCGCGCACCGGGCGTCGGGCAGGCGTCGGTGCAGATCGGGACGCACGTGCCGTCGCCCTCGCAACGCTCCCGGGCGTCGCAGGAGACGGCCGTGGTCCAGGCCGTGCACCCGGTAGCCGGGCTGCGCTCGCACCGCTGGTGCGATGTCGCCGTCGCGCACCGCGCGGCGCCCTCGGTGCAGGCGTCCGTGCAGGTGGGGCAGATCCCCTCGCCGACGCACGAGCGTCCCGACGGGCAGGGGAACGGGCCCGTCCACGCGAGGCAGGGCGTGGGGGCCGAGAAACGCTGGCAGGTCTGGTACTCGGCCCCCAGGCAGCGGCGGGCGCCGGCGGCGCACAGGTCGTAGCAGGCCGCCGTGCACCTGGAGTCCCAGCAGACCTCGGTTCCAGGGCAGCGTACGGGCGCCGCCCACAGGCGGCAGCCGGCCGCGTCGGCCGCGCATGCTCGAATGTCGCGCGACGAGGCGCACCTGATCTCGCCCTCGGAACACTCGTGCTCGCACGGCACGCACTCGGCCGCGCCGGTGCACCGCAGCCCCGAGCCGCACCACGGCTCGGGGGTTCCCCACACCAGGCAGCCCTGCGGGCCCCGAACGCACGTCTGCCGCTCGGCGACCGACCCGCAGCGCACGGCGCCCTCGGGATCGCACGTGTCCGTGCACGTCTCGACGCACCGGCCCTCCTCGCAGAACGTGCCTGGGGTGCATTCGGTCGGCGGCCCCCACACGGGGCAGCCGTCCGAGGCGGTGACGCACAGGCGGAACCGCGTGTCGCCCGACGCCGGGTCCACGCAGACCCGCTCGCCAGGCGTGCACTGCGGCAGGCACGCCTCGGGCCCGTCGGTCTCGCCATCCGCCTCGCCGCCGTCGTTGTTGTCCGCGCCGTCCTCCGCGATCCCGCCGTCGTCCGGCGGCGTCGTCGCATCCGGCTGGTCCTGCACGGACGCGCAACCGGCCGCGGCGAGCGCGACGGCCAGAACGATGGTCTGGGCATGATGGGCGGATGGCAATGTTCGAGGCATGGCGGTTCTCCGCGTTTCTCCGGGGGGCTACTCGCCGCCGGTGATCGTGGCGAGGATCGATCCGGAGTCGCCTGCGACCCATCCGTGCGTGGCGTTGGCGAAGGAGATGCCGTACAGCGGCAGCGTCGTCGGCACGGACTGGGCGTTCCATGTCAGGCCGTCGGTCGTGCGGAGCACGGTTCCGGCGGCGCCAGCGATCCACCCGCGCGTGGAGTCGACGAACGAGATTGCGTAGAACGTCTGGGTCGATGGTGTGCCGGTGCTCGTCCACGTCGTGCCGTTGGTCGTGCGCAGCAGCGTGCCGGCGGCGCCCGCGATCCACCCCTCGGTGGCGCTCAGCATCCGCACCGCGAACAGCGCGTTCGCCGTGCCGCTGGTCTGGCCGGACCAGCTCACACCCGCGTCGCTCGTCGTGCGGATCGTCCCGGAGTCGCCGACGGCCCAGCCGCGGGTGGTGCTGACGAAGTAGACCGAACGCAGCACGACGGCCACGCCGCTGGTCTGCGTCTGCCACACGGCGCCGCCGTTCCCGGTGAACCGGACGGTCCCCGCGGCGCCGACGGTCCAGCCGTTATTCGCGTCGACGAAGTGCACGCCGTACAGCGCGCTGGTCGTGGTGCTCGACTGCGGCGCCCAGGTCGAGCCTCCGTCCGTCGTGGCGACGATGACGCCGGCCTCGCCGACGGCCCAGCCGCGACTCGCATCGACGAAGTCCACCGACCAGAGGTTCTGGGCGACTCCGCTGGTCTGGTTCGTCCATGTCGCCCCGCCGTCGGCGGTCGCGACGATCTGGCCGGAGAAGCCTACCGCCCAGGCGCTCGCGGGCCCCACGGCCTCCACATCGCGCATGTTCCGCACGGCGGACGCGAGCGGCGTACGGCGCTCGACCCACGTGACGCCCGCGTTGGGCGTCGTCAGGACGATGCCGTTCTGGCCGGCGGCCACGCCCCGGTCGGTGTCGAGGAAGGCCAGAGCGAGCAGGTTGGACGTCGTGCCGGTGGTCCGCACCGCCCACGCGCCTCCGCCGTTGGAGGTGTATTCCACACGGCCGACGTTGCCGGCGATCGTGACGATCTGGTCGGACACGGCATGGACCGCGAAGTAGTCCTGGAGCGCGCGTGTGAAGATGGTCCAGTTGGCCCCGCCGTTCGTCGTCCGGTAGCCGTAGTAGTAGCCGACAGCCCAGCCGACGTTGGCGTCGACGAACCGGACGTCGAAGATGTTGTAGGTCGAGCCGCTGGTCTGCGGCAGCCAGACGACGCCGCCGTTGGCCGTCCGGACGATGCGCCCGGAGGCGCCGACGGCCCATCCGCTCGAGGCGTTGATGAAGTGGACGCCGAAGAGGTCGGTCGTCGCGCCGCTGGATTGCGCCGTCCACGTCGTGCCGCCGTCCGTCGTGGCAAGGATGACTCCGCCGGCGCCGGCGACCCAGCCCCGCGAGCCGTCGACGAACGAGACGTCGTAGAGGATCTGCGTCGTGCCGCTCGGCTGCGAACTCCACGTCGCGCCGCCGTCGGCCGTGACGATGATCGTCCCGTTGTCGCCGACGGCCCAGCCGCGCAGCGAGTCGACGAACGAGACGCCGCGCAGCGTTCTGGTGGGTCCCGTGCCGACGTTGTACCAGGTCGCGCCGGCGTCATCGGACCGCAGCACGACGCCGGCGGCGCCGACCGCCCACACGGTGTTCCCGACCGAGTCGAGGCCGCGGATGTCCTGCCAGGGCGGAAGCGGTTGCTGCCACAGCCACGGGCGGCACGAGCGGCGGCACTCGGTCCCGCACAGCACGTATCCGACGTTGCACGAGGCCGAGCAGGCGCCGCCGGAGCAGATCGGGGTTCCGTTGGCCACGGCGGAGCAGTTGACCGTCGCGGACCACGTGGTGCACCCGTCGAAACCGCGGACGCACGTCTGGTAGCCGACCGCGGGGGCCGGCGCGCACCGGCGGGTCCCCTCCGTGCAGATGTCGGTGCAGATCGGCCCGCAGGTCCCCGCGGCGCGGCACGTCTCGCCCACCGGGCAGGACTCCACGATCCCCCAATCGAGGCAGCCCGATGCCTGGAGCGAGCAGACCTGGTAGCCGGAGCCGTTGCAGCGCCGCTCGCCGCTCGTGCAGCGGTCGAAGCAGGTCGGGACGCAGGCGCCGCCGGAGCAGACTTCGCCCGAGGCGCACGGGACCGGGACGCCCCAGTCGGTGCATCCGGACGGCTGGACCGCGCAGACGCGGTACCCGCCCGTCACGCACACCCGCGCCCCCTCGGTGCACATGTTCACGCACACGACGCGGCAGACGCCGCCGGAGCACGTCTCGCCGGCCGGGCAGCGCGTGATGTCTCCCCAGTCGCGGCACCCGGACGCCTGCACGGCGCACTCCTGGTACCCGGAGCCGTTGCAGCGCCGCTCGCCGATCGAGCACATGTCGGCGCAGGTGGCGACGCACCGGCCGCCCGAGCAGATCTGACCGCCGGGGCAGGGAACGACGTCGCCCCAGTCGAGGCAGCCCGAGAGCTGCCGCCGGCAGGTGCGCGTCCCGAGGCCCGAACAGATCGACGCGCCTTCGGTGCACTCGTCGAAGCACCGCGCCTGGCACGTACCGCCCGAGCAGACCTGTCCCGGCGGGCACGGCGTCACGACGCCCCAATCGAGGCACCCGGAAGCCTGGCGCTCGCACCCGGCCGTCCCCGGACCCTGACACCGCCACACCCCCTCGGGCCCGCACAGGTCGCGGCACCCGGCGACGCACGTGCCGCCGATGCAGAACTCGCGGTCGCCGCAGGCGACCGGCAGGGCCCAGTCGGCGCACCCGGAGGCGCCCACGATACACTCCTGCCATCCGGGGCCGTAGCACTGGCGCGCCCCAACGGTGCAGCGGTCGAAGCAGGCCCCCGGCGAGCACGTCCCACCGGAGCACGTCTCGCCCACGGGGCACGCGACGACGTCGTTCCAGTCGAGGCACCCCGCCGACGAAACGGAGCACTCGGAGTACCCCGCTCCGGTGCAGACCCGGTCGCCGGGCGAGCAGACGTCGCGGCACGCCGCCACGCAGGCGCCGCCGGAGCAGACTTGGAGCTCCGGGCACGGCGCCGCGTCGTCGAAGTCGTAGCACCCGTCCGGCCGGCGCACGCACTCGCGGTAGCCGGCGCCCGAGCAGATCCTGGCGCCGGGACCGCACATGTTGACGCACGTCTCGGGCCGGACATCCGGCGGGACATCCGGAGACACCTCGGCCTCGGCCTCCGGTTCGATTTCGTCGGGTTCCTCGGCATCGACATCCGGGGGCTGGGCCTCGTCGGCCGCCTCCACGATGTCGGCGCCGTCCCAGACGTCCTGGGGCCCGGCCGCATCGTCGGCGCATCCGGGCGTTGCCAGGGCGACGGCGATCGAGAGCGTCCATACGAGTCGTGCGGCAATACGTTCCATGTGGCCACCTCCGACATCGGCACGGTTCCGATGCTCGATCTCCGCGCCGGCGCCGGGGCAATCTAGCGCAAGTGGGGGAGGGCCGCCACGCATAGGTAACCCAGGGGTGCGTTGCACGAACGGGGGTTCTGGCTCAACCGTGCGGAACATCAAGGAGTTGCTGCTCATCAACGCCGGGCAGGATCGCCCGCCGAGAACCCTGCGCACCGCGCACACCGCACCTGCGGGGCACGTCAGGCCGAGGCGAGCCTCGCACGGCACTCCATTCGGGGGCAAGTTTTCGGACTGGCGAAACCTGTGCGGCGGGAAACCCCCG
>CAMTWF010000023.1:0-25267 GCA_947085355.1 uncultured delta proteobacterium | reverse complement strand
CGGGAGTTCGCCGCGGCGCTGCAGGCGTTCCGGACCCAGCACCTGGCCGTCACGATACTGGGGGACGAGCCATCGCAGCCCGGAATCGCATCCGTGCCGGGTTCGGCGCCTTCGGCGATCCCGTCGCCCGTCCCCTCGGCCGGATCCGGGCCCCGGCTGTCGCCTCCGTTCGGCACGCCGCGCACGACGCCTCCGAGGCCGCCGCGCCGGACCAGTTCGCCTCGTGGAGTCGCCTCTTGGGCTCCGCCGGCGAGCATAGGCAGGCAGGTCGGCCTGCTGGTGGCCGGCAGCGCGCTCTCGGCGGCGCTGATCGCCGGCGGCGTGTTCGTCGGGTTGTCGCTGCGGAAGGAGGCCGGGGCACCGTCGCCGGCGGCGGCGACCGCGCCGGTCCGTGCGCCGCAGACGGTACGGGTGCGGCTGCACAACGTCCCCGAGGGCGCCGAGGTCCGGGTCGACGGGCGCGAGGCCGCCCCGGAGTTCCTGTTGCCCAGGTCCGAGGCGCGGCACACGGTGGAGGTGCTTCTGGACGGGAGACTCGTCCTGACGCACTCCGTCCGGGCCGCCTCGGACGTGGAAATCGACCTGCTGCCGCCGCCGGGGGAGGCCCCGACGGTGGTTCCCGCCTCCGCTCCGGCGCCCCGGTAGCCGCCCGCCGTAGCCGCCCGCCGATCTCGTTGACAAGCACCGGCGACGGCGCTAGATGCCGCAGCGCGGCAGGCGCCGTCGGCCCTCTGGACGGCGGCCGCCCCGTGGAGGACGGTTTCCTCCTGCGTGGGGGTTCGGGGGGGCGGCGGGTCTCTCGCATGGCGAACCGAACGCCCCTGCAATCCACGGACTCCGCTGCACCGCGCGGTTCCGTTCTCGTCGTCGGCGGCGGCATCGGCGGCATCCAGACGTCGCTCGACATCGCGGACCAGGGCTTCAAGGTGTACCTCGTCGAGCGCGGCGCGTCGATCGGCGGGAAGATGGTGCAGCTCGACAAGACGTTCCCGACGAACGACTGCGCCATGTGCATGATCTCGCCGAAACTCGTCGCCTGCGCGCGACACCCGAACATCGAGATCCTCACGCTTGCCGACGTGCAGACGGTTTCCGGAGGCGCGGGCCGGTTCGACGTCGGCGTGCGCCTGGAGCCGCGCTCGGTGGACATGGAGAAGTGCACCGGGTGCGGCGTGTGCATGGACGAGTGTCCCGTGCGCTGCGTCGTGCAGGCGCCGGCCGCGCCGGCGGCGCCGGCGGCGCTGCAGGCCGACGACGAGGCGTTTCTCGGGCCGCTGGTGCGGGAGATGACCGTGCAGGAGGGCGCGCTGTTGCCGATCCTCCAGCGGATCAACGCGCGGTACGGCAGCCTGCCGCGCCCGGTTCTGGAGCACACCGCCGTGCGGCTCGGCCTGCCGCTCGCCGAGGTCCTCCGCGTGGCCACCTTCTACCACGCGCTGAGCGTGCTCCCGACCGGTCGCCACGTCATCGATGTGTGCCGCGGCGCCGCGTGCCACGCGATGGGCGCGGGCGCCGTCGTCGAGCGTCTCGAGGGCGTGCTCGGCATCAAGGCGGGCGGCACCACGCCCGACGGCCTCTTCACGCTGCGGATGGTCCACCACATCGGCTACTGCGCCGAGGCGCCCGTGATTCGCCTCGACGGCGAGCCGATGGTCCGGATGACCCCGGACAAGGCCGAGGAGATCGTCTCCCGCGTGATGCACGACGGCGGGCCCGTGCCGTGGGCCCCCGCTGCACGCCCCTCCAGGGACCACGTCGGCGGACCACCCGAGCACAGGATCACCCTGCGCGGCTGCGGCGCCGGTGAACGGATACCCCGCGGCATCGACGAGTACCTCGCCCGCGACGGCTTCAAGGCGCTCAAGCAGACGATCCCGCTCGTCCACCCCGACAAGGTGATCGACGCCGTCAATCGATCCGGCCTCCGCGGACGCGGCGGCGCCGGCTTCCCCACCGGGCGGAAATGGGCCTTCTGCCGGGCCGCGAAGGGCTCGCCGAAGTACCTCGTCTGCAACGCCGACGAGGGCAACCCGGGGGCGTTCATGGACCGCGTCGTCCTCGAGAACGACCCGTTCGCCGTCATCGAGGGGATGACGATCGGCGCCTGGGCGATCGGCGCCCGGCACGGGTACTTCTACGTGCGCGCCGAGTATCCCGGCGCGGCCGGGATCCTGGAGGACGCCATCAGCGCCGCTCGCGAGCGCGGCTTCCTCGGCGAGAGGATCCTCGGGGTTCCTTTCGCGTTCGACCTGCACGTGCGGGTCGGCGCCGGCGCCTACGTTTGCGGCGAGGAGACGGCGCTGCTGGCCAGCATCGAGGGGCACCCGGGCGAGCCGCGCACGCGCCCGCCGTTCCCGGCCGAGAGCGGCCTGTGGGGGAGGCCCACGAACGTCAACAACGTCAAGACGTGGGCGACGATCCCTCAGATCGTGTTGCGGGGGGCCGATTGGTACGCCGCGATCGGGCACGACAGGAGCCGCGGCACCAACGCCTTCTCGCTCTGCGGCCACGTCGCCAGGCCGGGCGTGTACGAAGTCCCGCTGGGGACGACGTTGCGCGACCTGATCGTCGCCCACGGCGGCGGCGTTCCCGCAGGCGGGCGCCTCAAGGCCGCGCAGACCGGCGGGCCGGGCGGCGGCGTGATTCCCGAGCCGATGATGGACCTGCCCCTGGACTACGAACGCCTCGCCCAGGCCGGATCGGCCATGGGCTCCGGCGGCATCATCGTACTGGACGACGCGACCTGCATGGTCGACCTCGCGCGGCACTTCCTCGAGTTCTCGGCGGACGAGTCGTGCGGCAAGTGCACGCCGTGCCGGGAGGGGACGGTCCGGATGCGCGGCATCCTGACGGCGATCTGCGAGGGGCGCGGGAAGCCGGACGACCTGCCGGCGATGCAACGCCTGGCCCGCGTGATGGGCGCCGCCTCGCTGTGCGGCCTCGGCCAGACCGCCGCGGCGCCGCTGCTGTCGATCCTCCGCCACTTCCCCGACGAGTTCGATGCGCACGTGCGGCGCCGGCGGTGTCCGGCGGGGAAGTGCGCGATGACGACGGCGGGGAAGGGCGGGACCGCGACGACGATTACGACCACGACCACGACTACGGCAAGCGGAATGGAGGCGGGGGCATGAACGCCACGGCACAGGCGGCGCCGGCGGTTCCCGAGGTCCTCGTCGTCCTCGACGGCATCGAGGTGCGCGTCCCGGCCGGTTCCACGATCCTCGTCGCCGCCGAGAAGGCCGGGGTCAAGATCCCCACGCTGTGCCGCCACCGCGCCATGACTCCGACGGGGTCGTGCCGGATCTGCATGGTGGAGGTCGAGGGTCCGGCCGGCGGCAGGTTGGTTGCGTCGTGCGTCTTCCCGGTCTCGGACGGCATGCGAGTGCGGACCGACTCGCCGGAGGTCCTCGACGCGCGCAGGACGATCGGCGAGCTGCTGCTGGCGCGCTGCCCGGAGATCCCCGCGGTGCGCGAGATCGCGGCCCAGGTCGGGGCCGCGGAGACGGCGTACGGCGGCGGCGTGCCCGATCGCGCCAAGGACTGCATCCTCTGCGGGCGGTGCGTGCAGATGTGCCGCGAGGTGATGGGGATCGGCGCGATCGACTTCGTCGGGCGCGGCGCGGATCGCTCGGTGCGGACGCCCTACGACGAGTGTTCGCCGGTGTGCCAGGAGTGCGGCGCGTGCGCCTTCGTCTGCCCGACCGGCGCGATCGATCCCGCGAACCTCTGGGGCCGCAAGCCCGGCCCGCTCCGTTCCGCCTTCGAGGAGGGGCTCGGGCGGCGGCCGACGATCCACAGGCCGTTCCCGTCGGCGGTGCCGGCCACGCCGGCCCTGGACAGATCGAACTGCGTCCACTTCAAGACGGGGAAGTGCGGCGTCTGTTCCGCCGTCTGCCCGGCGGGGGCGATCGACTACGACCAGGAGGCGACCGAGCGGACGCTGCCGGTCGGCGCCGTCGTGCTGGCGCCGGGCTTCGACCGATTCGACCCGTCCCGCCTCGGCGAGCTCGGCTTCGGCCGGTTCCCCAACGTCGTGACGAGCATCCAGTTCGAGCGTCTCCTGTCGGCCTCGGGGCCGACGCAGGGCGTCATCGAGCGCCCGTCGGACGGGTCGCACCCGCGGCGCATCGCCTTCCTCCAGTGCGTCGGCTCCCGCGACCGCCGCGCCCACACCTACTGCTCGGCCTTCTGCTGCATGCAGGCCACCAAGGAGGCGATGGTCGCGCGGGAGCACGACCCCGGCGTCGAGACGACGATCTTCTTCATGGACCTGCGGGCGTTCGGCAAGAACTTCGAGTCGTTCTGGGAGCGCGCCAGGTCCGAGGTCGGCGTGCGGTACGTGCGGAGCCAGATCTCCGCGGTCCGCGAGGTCCCCGGCAGCCGCAACCTCACACTCGGCTACGTCGACCCCGAGACCGGCCGCCGCAAGGAGGACGAGTTCGACCTGCTGGTGCTGTCGGTGGGCGCCGAGCCTTCCGCCGAGGGGATGGCCGTGGCGAAGAAGTTCGGCGTCGACCTGGACGAGCACGGGTTCTGCCGCGGCGTGCCGTTCGGACCCGTGGATACCAACGTCGAGGGCGTCTTCGTCACGGGCATGTTCTCCGGGCCGAAGGACATCCCGGAGACCGTGGCGCAGGCCGGCGCCGCGGCCGGCCGCGTCGCGGCGTACCTCGCCGAGGCGCGCGGGACCGAGGTGATCCCGAGGACGTATCCGCCCGAGCGCGACGTCTCCCTGGAGGAACCGCGCATCGGCGTCTTCGTCTGCCACTGCGGGATCAACATCGCCGGGACGATCCGCGTCGAGGACGTCCAGAACCACGCGGCGACCCTGCCGGGCGTGGCCCACGTCGAACGGTCCCTGTTCACCTGCTCGCAGGACAGCCAGCGGAACATCAAGCGACGCATCGAGGAGAAGCGCCTCAACCGCGTCGTCGTCGCCTCGTGCACGCCGCGCACGCACGAGCCGATCTTCCAGGAGACGATGCGCGAGGCCGGCCTCAACCCGCACCTCTTCGAGCTGGCCAACATCCGCGAGCACTGCTCGTGGGTCCACAAGGCGACGCCGCGGGAGGCGACCGAGAAGGCCAAGGAGATCGTCGCCATGACGGTCGCCAAGGCCGCGCGCCTCGCCCCCCTGTCCTCCACGTTCATCCCGGTGCACCAGACCGCCGTCGTCCTGGGCGGCGGCGTGGCCGGCATGACCGCCGCCCTGTCGATCGCCGGGCAGGGCTACGGCGTCCACCTCGTCGAGAAAGAGGAACGCCTCGGCGGCCTCGCCCCCAGGCTCTCGGGAACGCTCCGCGGCGGCGATGCAGACGTCCGCGAACACGTGCGGATGCTGATCGAGGCGATCGGACGCAACGAGAAGATCCGCCTGCACGTGGGGACGCGCGCCGTCTCGTCGAGCGGGCACGTCGGCCATTTCACGCTGGATCTGTCGGACGGGACGCGCGTCGAGGGCGGCGCTGTGATCGTCGCCACGGGCGCCGCCGAGCACCGGCCGGGCATCCACCTCTACGGCCGCCACGACCGCGTGCTCACGCAGCTCGATCTGGAGGATCGCGGGGACCTTCCGCTGGGCGACGGCGGCGGTGCAACGGTGGTGATGATCCAGTGCGTCGGGTCCCGCGACGAAACGCACCCGTACTGCTCGCGCGTCTGCTGCGCCCAGGCGGTCCGCAACTCGCTGGTGCTGCGCGCGAAGCACCCCGGCGCGCGGGTCTTCGTGCTCTATCGCGACATCAGGACCTACGGCATGGCCGAGGACGCCTACCGCAAGGCGCGCGAGGCCGGCGTCGCGTTCCTGCGGTTTGAGGAGGGCCGCGGGCCCGAGGTGGAGCCGCGCGACGATGGCGGCCTGCGCGTCGTCCACCACGACGCGGAAATGCGCCGGGACGTGGCGCTCGACGCCGACTGGGTGGTGCTCTCGGCCGGCATCGAGGCGCTCGGCGACAACCGCGCCACCGGCGAGGCGCTCAAGGTCCCCGTCGCCGACGACGGCTTCTTCATGGAGGCCCACGCCAAGCTGCGCCCGGTCGATTTCGCCAGCGAGGGGATCTTCCTGGCCGGCATGGCGCACGGACCCAAGAACGTCGAGGAGGCGATCGCGCAGGCGCTCGCCGCCGCCGGCCGCGCCGGCACGCTGCTGTGCAGGACGTCGCTGGAGGCCAACGCGGTGGTCTCGCACGTCGACCCCGACAAGTGCGTCTCGTGCCTGACGTGCGTGCGGATGTGCCCGGTCGGCGCCCCCGCGCCCCGGCCGTCCGACGGAATCGTCGAGATCCCGGCGGTGTCGTGCCAGGGGTGCGGCATCTGCGCCGCCGCGTGCCCCGCCAAGGCGATACAGCTCGGCAAGTTCCGCGACGACCAGATCCTCGCGATGGTCGAGGCGTTCGGCGAGATCGTGCGCCGCGACGACGCGACCCCGGTGCAAAGGACAGGGATATGACCACGCCTGCCATCGCCGACCGCCGACCCCCGACCGCCGACCCCCGACCGCCGACCCCCGACCCCCACCCGCGAATAGTCACGTTCCTCTGCCACTACTGCGCGTTCGCCGCCGCGGACATGGCGGGCGTGATGCGCCTGCAGTATCCGCCGAACCTGCGCATCATCAGGTTCCCGTGCACCGGCAAGCTCGACGTGCTGCACATCATGCGCGCGTTCGAGGCCGGCGCGGACGGCGTGATGGTCGCCGGTTGCGAGGAGGGGAGCTGCCACTACGTCAAGGGGAACCTGATAGCCAAGCGGCGCGTGGCGCACGCCAAGAGGCTGCTGGAGAGGATCGGCATCGAGCCCGAGCGGCTCCACATGTACAACCTGTCCAGTTCACAGGGCCCGCGCTTCGCCCAGTTCGCCAGGGAAATGATCGAGAAGGTCGGGGCGCTCGGGCCCAGTCCCCTGAGGCGCCGGGAGTAAACGGATGATCGTCGGCGAACAGAAACCGTTCGATGAGATCCGGCGGATGATCTCCGGCCGCGCCGCCGTGCTCGTGGCCGGGTGCGGCACGTGCATGTCCGTCTGCTTCGCGGGCGGCGAGAAGGAGGTCGGCATACTGGCCTCGATGCTCCGCATGCACGCCCGCAAGGAGGGGAAGGAACTCGACGTCCGGGAGGCGACGATCAAGCGCCAGTGCGACGCCGAGTTCATCGACGAGCTCGCGCCCAAGGTCGAAGGCGTCGACGCCGTGCTGTCGATCGGGTGCGGCGCGGGGATCCAGTACCTGGCCGAGCGGTTCCCCGGCAAGCCGGTGCTGCCGGGCGTGAACACCAGGTTCATCGGGATCACGCGCGAGCAGGGCGAGTGGCTCGAACGGTGCGCGGCGTGCGGCGACTGCGTGCTCGACCGTACCGCCGGGGTCTGTCCCGTGGCCCGGTGCGCCAAGCGAATCCACAACGGCCCGTGCGGCGGATCCCACGGCGGCAAGTGCGAGGTGGCGGGCGAGCGCGACTGCGCCTGGGCGCTCATCGTCCGGCGCCTCGAGGCGCTCGGCCGCATGGCCGACTACGACGACATCGTCCCGCCGCGTGACTGGCGGGCCAACCGCGACGGCGGGCAGAGGAAGTCCGAGCGCGAGGACCTCAAGGAGCCCGGGCCCGACGCGCCGGCCCACAAGGGGTGAATCATGGAGGCAGCCGTTTCCGTAGCGCGGGCATCTTGCCCGCAAACCGAGGTCGGCGGGCATCCGGGCCCCGGCCGCCTGGAGCAGGTCCTGCACAGCGGCGGCTTCGCCGTCACGGCCGAGTTGGGGCCGCCCAAGGGCGTCGACATCGAGGCGATCTCCAGGAAGATAGCCCTCCTCAAGGGGTGGATCGACGCCGCCAACGTCACCGACAACCAGACCGCCGTCGTGCGCGTCTCCAGCATCGCCGCCTCCGCGCTCATGCTGCGCGAGGGCCTCGAACCCGTGATGCAGATGGTCGCCCGCGACCGCAACAGGATCGCGATCCAGAGCGACATGCTCGGCGCCGCGACGCTCGGCATCCGCAACGTCCTCTGCCTCTCCGGCGACCACCAGACGTTCGGGAACGAGCCCGGCTCCGCCAACGTCTACGACATCGACTCGATCCAGATGCTGGCGATCCTCCGCGGCATGCGGGACGACGGGAAGTTCGCAGGCGGCACGCCGGTCGAGGGCAGGCCCGGCTTCTTCCTCGGCGCGGCATGGTCGCCCGACGGCGAGCCCCGCGAGGTGCGCGTCCCGCGGCTGGCCAAGAAGGTGCGCGCCGGCGCCCAGTTCATACAGACGCAGGGGATCTACGACGTGGCGGCGTTCCGCGACGTGATGAAGCAGGCCGGCGACGCCGGACTGCTCGACAAGGTCGCCGTCCTCGCCGGCATCATCCCGCTCAAGGGCGCCGGCATGGCGAAGTTCATGCGCCGCAACGTCGCCGGCATCGCAATCCCCGACGACGTCATCAAGAGGATGGAAGGCGTCAAGGACGGCAAGGAGGAGGGGACGAAGATCGCCGTCGAGACGATCGCGCAGGTGCGGGAGATCCCGGGCGTGCGCGGCGTCCACGTCATGGCGATCGAGTGGGAGTCCAAGGTTTCCGACATCGTCCGCCGCGCCGGCCTCCGCCAAACACAGCCCCCCGGAAGCTGGTGACCACTCCCGGACCTGGACCTGGTCGTGCGACATCGAGGGGTGTGGCCCGTTGCGCGGCCGCATCGCGGTCGCCTACCCTCGCCGCCGATGTCGGATCCCGGTCCCGGCAACGAGGCGGGCGGCGGAGCCTTCCCGTTCCTGCGCGGGCGCCTCGGCCGCAGGCTGCTTGTCGTCGCGCTGCTCGCCTCGACGGTCGTGCTCGCCTGGCGCTTCACGCGGTCCCTGCCGTCGGTCGGGTTCGTCGAGGTGCGGTGGACGGAGGACGCCCCCGAGTGGGTCGGCGTGTCGTACCGCGACGCGACCGGCACGACGGTCAGGTGGCGGCGCGAGGCCGTCCCGAAGGACGCCTCGCGCTTCCGCGACCGCTACGAACTCGCCCCGGGGACGTACCGGCTCCGGATCGAACTCAAGCAGGGAGACCGCCTGCGGGCCGTGACCCGCAGCGTGGATCTGCCCGCGGCGGAGCCGTTGGTCCTGTACGTCGAGGAGGCGGGCGGGCCGTAGCGCCGCGCGGCTACCGCAACCGGAGCAGGCAGTACGCCGGCAGGGCCGACCGGCCCGCGGCCACGGCGGCGGCGCAGTGTTCGAGAAACGACGCGGTCACGCGGTCGTGGTAGCCGCTCGGATGCGGACCGCGCCAGTCGAACGACGCGGCCATGCCGTCCATCCACAGCTCGCGCACGTACTTGCCGACCACCGAGGCCATCGCGACGGCCGGCTCGGTCGCGTCGGCGTCGAGCGCGAACGTCACCTCGCCCACGCCGTCGATGAGGTAGCGCGAGGCCGAGCGCGATTCCTCCAGCACTCCGGCGACGCGCCCGGACCAGATCGAGAAGCGCGACGCGTAACGGTCCGTGGCGCCGACCTTGCCGCACACCACGCGGGCATCGCCGCCGGCCGACACGTCGCCGACCGTCTCGAAGAGCGCCAGGTCGACCGCGAGCTTCGAGACGCCCCGTTCCAGCCTCGCGTTGAGCGCGCCGGGACAGAGGACGACCGAGGAGACCCGCTCGACGACGACCCCGAGCGCATCGAGCGCATCGCGCGCGGCGGAAGGACCCGAGGCTCCCCATCGCGGCAGCGGACCGTGGGAAGCGACGGCGGGACAGACTCCGAGATCGGCCGCCGCTGCATCGAACGGGCAGGCCGGCGGGCGCCCCCACGGGGCGCGCACGCCGATTCCGGACAGGAGACCCGGCAGGCCGCCGGGATCGGACCGCAGGCCGAGGATCGCGAGCGCCAGCGCCTCGCCGCGGGCGCGCCGCCCGCCCGAGAAGACGCTCTTCGAGTCGTCGAGGCCGGCGGCGGCACGGAGCCGCTCCATCGGGTGCGCCGGCCCGGCAAGGCGCACTCCGGTCACGACCAGCGGGCCCATCCTTGGGCCCAGGCCGTTCTCGTCGATGCCCACGAGCGGCACGGCGGACCTCCGCCCGCCCGCCGCGGCTACTTCCTCTTGTACACGTTGAGGCCGATTCGGACGCCGTCCTTCTCCGGAACCGGCTGGTTCCCCTCGGTGGTGGCGATGATGATCGTCTTCCCCGAGGACGACGGGCCGAACTCCTTCGATAGATCGACCACGATGGTCAACTTGTCGCCGTCCACCTTCATCTCCACGTTCTTCATGTTCTCCTCTTCTCGTTTCGTTCCGCGATCCCCTATCCGAAGAAGATCCTCTCGAGATCTGAACCCGCCGGGTACCCGTACGACCCGGCGTTGTAGTAGCCGTACACGATCACGCCGACCTCGCCGTCCACGCCGACCACCTCGTGCCGTCCGTCGGCGATGCGGCAGAAGTACGAGACGTACGTGAGCCCGTCCATCTCGCCGTCCGTGCGCGGCGCTCCGCACGTGGAGGCGACGTCGGCGCCGTCGATCGTCGCCGCCGATCCGAGCGGCATGGACACGACGGCCCAATTCTCGGCGAAGCCTCGCCCCGTCGTGAAGATGTACGTGCCGCGACGCTGCTCGACGGGCGGGAAGTAGATCATTTCCGAGTCGCCGCCGACCCGCCAGTTGTAGGTCATGTCGCGCACGACCAGGAACTGGACGACGTGCACCGGGAGATCCGACGTGAGCGTGAACCCGGTGCGCACCGAGAACTCCCTGACCTCGCCCTCGCCGAGCGTGAACGAGTCGAGGCCGGGCTCCGCGACGCTGGTGGCGACCGTCGTGCCGTCGCGAACCGCCATGACGCGGTAGTAGTCGTACTCCTCCCATCCCCCGGTCGAGCGCACCGGGGATCTGGTGACGACAAACCGGGTCCCCATCGAGGATACGGGCGGGATCTGGGACTCGAGGTGTTCGGCGCAGCAGAACTGGCTCCCGCCTCCGGACGGCGCGCGGCTTGCGTCGCCGACCACGGCCAGATCCACGCCCGTGAACACGGCGACCGGCGCGGACGACAGCACCTTCGTGCCCGTCAAGTCGGGGATCGTGTCGCGCAGGCCCCTCATGCCGCGCGTCTCCAGGTTGAGCACGTCGAACCGGTCGAGCCGGAACTCGGCGGTCGTGCCGGCCGGGATCGCGGGGATCGGCGGATCGCCGGCGCCTTCGAAGATGTCGTACGTCGGCGTGACCATGACCGTCGTGCCGTCCTCGACGCCGACGACGGTGACGTAGTTCCGGTTCGGGAAGGGGAGCAGCACCGGGTCGGGCAGCGGGTTCGCAGGCGGCCAGACGACGACGTGATGCTCGTTGTCGAGGCCCGAGGTCGGCAGCAGGAGCGACGATCCGTTGGAGAACGCCTGGTCGATCGGGTTGAACTGGTAGGCCACGACCGGGATGGTGCTGCTGATGCGGTATACGCGGCGCGTCAGCGTCGTCTGCGGATCGTCGTCCCGTCCGCCGGAGCTGTCGCCGTCCGCGTCCCAGCGCGGCAGGTCGAAGACGTGCAGGTCGCCCGGGCCGAGCGGCGCGGATTCGAGGACGCGCGGCAGGTGCTCCCCGCCGGGGACCCCCTCGTCGATCTCGACCGTCACCTCCGCCGTGTAGGACGTGGTCAGGTTCGCCACGGCCACGGCGAACTGCGCGTAGGCGGCGAAGTCGACGAAGTTCTCGGCGTTGTCCAGATCGACCGCCCAGTATTCGCAGCCGATGTTCGACCGGTTCCGCCGCGCCTCGGCGCAGAGGCCCACGCACGTCCCGGCGCCCGGCTCGCACGCCTCCCCGGCATCGACGTCGCACGTGCGGGTCACGGTGGACGACTCGCCGTCCGGGTTGCACGTCCGCACGTCGAGCCCGTCGCAGAACGTGCGCCCCGGGTAGCAGGAGACGCAGCCCAGGCCCTCGGCGCACGTCCGCCCGGAGGCCCTGCAGTCCTCGGCCGGCGCCCACGCGCCGCGCACGCATCGCTGCCACTCGAAGCCGGAACAGCGGTACGACCCGGCGGGGACGCCGGGGGGACACGGCTGACCGCCGCCGTCGTCGCCGCTCTGCCCGTCATCGGGGCCGCACGCCGGCGCCGCAAGGACCGCCGGCAGCACGATCGCCACGAACCGGTAGCGCATTCTCATCCTCCTCCGAACGGCCGCGACCATACAGGCGCCCGGCGGGTTCCGCAACCCGGAACGCAGGCGTCGGCCTTGGCCCGCCACCGGCGTCCGTCCGATCCGGCGGTGTCCTGCTGCTGGTGCGCCCGGCGTGATTCGAACACGCGACCCTTGGATTCGAAGTGCAAACTCCGTGGTTTCCCGTGGTTTCCCATGCTCCACGGTTGTGCATACGTGAAGGCGTTTTCGGGATCCGCGTTCCCGATGGTGTACGGTGATCCGTACGCGCTTGGTGCCCCGCTTGGTGCCCCGCTTGGTGCCCCGATGGGGCCGAGATCCAACCTGCGCGCGCGAGGCGTCCAGCGTGGCGCCGGGGCATCCTGGCGGGCGTCCTGGTGGCGGTCGCCGAGGTTGCAAGTCGCCGCTGGGCTGTCGCGGGACTGGGCATTGGTGGGCCGTTTCGCCCGCCAAACCGCCGATCGGCGACCGGCTGGGGCTCCCCTGCGTCCCGGCGATGATCGGCCGTTCTGCGGGGCGACGATGAACCCCGGGGCGAACCGCTGCCCTGCCTGTCTCGGCGTTCGGCGAACGCCCGGCCGCACGGTTGACGGCCGCCGCTACGTCGGCCCGTGTCGGGTTTGCGACGGCCGCGGGCGCGTGCGTGCCTGCGGCGCTTGCACCGGCCAAGGCGGCGAGTGCGCGACGTGCAGGGGGTTCGGCTTCCTGCCGGTGTTGGCGGTCGTCTCCGAACCGAACGCGGCTCCCGGTGGCGCCGGAGGTTGACGCCGTGACGTAGCGGGACGCACGATCTGTCGGGCAACGGCCGGGAGTAGCTACCCGGCCGGGGGCGTCGCCGCCGCACCCTGACGCCCTGCCCGGCTCCCTCGACGGTGCGGCGTGACGGTGCGGCGATGGGCGACAGGACGAAGCGCGGCGAGGATCGGCGGCTGACTTTCGACGATCTGTCGAAGGGCGAGCAGCGCGAGTTGCTCGCAAGGTATCCGGACGACGCAGGCCTGGAGTCCGTGCGCCGCTCCCGATTCGTGAAGCGTGAGGAGATCGACGCGGCGCGGAGGCGCTTCGAGCGCGATACCGGCCTGCCGCTCGGCGACCCCGCGCTGCTCTGGTCGAACGACTACCAGCTTTGCCACGCACCGCGGCACAGGCCGCCCTGCTACTACGAGGGGCCGCACCCGCCCGCCTGCGACCCGCAGATCGCGGCGGCCCTGCGCCGGTATGACTTGACGGCGCATGATCGGCAACTCGACGAAGCCGGATGGGCGGAGTTTCTACAGCGTCACGAGTGGACGGCGAAGGACGCCAAGCGGGAGGCGCACAGCATCGTGACCACCTACAGGCGCACGGCGAATCGCGGCGCGTGCCGCAGAACCCTCACGTCGGCCGCCGACCTGCTCGCCGCGCTGCTGTCGAGTCCTGAGTGCTGCGACCGGCTACAGGCCGTCGGTGGCAAGCGCGCGGTGTACGACCTGTCCGTTTGCCGTGAGCGGCTGGCAAAGGCCGCCAAGCCTGACGGTTGGCCGCAGGCGAGAGGACGCGGGCAACATCAAGCGGAGCATGCCTTCGGCGCCTGCGTCCGTGCACTGGCGCGCATCATCGCGCCGAAGACCCGCAAGCCGTTGACCGCGGCGGGCATCCGCGACGTGTTGGTGTGGGCTGCGCTGTTCAACGACCCGGACGATACGCTTGCAGAACGTGCGCGGATGGTGCTCCGGCGCGCGAAGTCCCGGACGTAGCCGCTCCGACCCGGTCACAGCCTACCCGCAGATAATCGAACCTGTGTCCCTTCGCGGACAACCCCGCCGCCGTCATGCTCCAGGCCGATGACTCCGGCGAATCGTTTGGTTTGCCCACCGTCCGGTTCGCCGGAGTCCGTCCCCTTCCCGACGGTGGGCGAACGGTGGGCATCTTGGGCACGACCAAACTTGTAACTGTTGACACTGCGGCGGCCGAGTCGGCCATCGTCGAGGCGCTCCGGCCGATCTTCGACGCCTTCGCCGACGCCATCGCCGAACGGCTCGCCGAACGGCTCGGGGCGCAGCAGACGGTGGACGCGACCGCGACGCACCTTGACTACCGCGCCGCCGCGCATCGCTGCGGACTGCCGGTGTCTGCCATCCGACGAGCGGCTGCCCGAGGCGAGGTTGCCGTCGTGCGACTCGGAACGCGGAGCGTGCGCCTGGCCGTCGCGGATCTGGACAAGTGGCTCGCTCGGCGGCGCATCGCGGCCCGCGATGAACCGCCGCGGCTCCGCGCAGCGGGAGGTGGGCGATGACCGCCCCCACCATCGAGGCCGGCGGCGTGCTCGCCGCGGCGCTCGACTACGCGGCGAGGGGCTGGCCCGTGGTTCCGGTCGCCGGCAGGCGCCCGCTCGTCCGGGGATGGACACGTCTGGCCGAAGAACCTGCGAGCGACCGGAAGATCCGCGGGTGGTGGCAACGCTGGCCCGACGCCGACGTTGGCGTTGTCTGCGGCGGTTCGCGCCGTCTGGTCGTGCTCGACGCCGACTCGCCGCAGGAGGTGGAAGCCGTGCGGCGGCTCGCGGACGAAGTGCTCTACGTGCCCGCGGCGCGGACGCCCTCCGGCGGAGCGCACTTTTGGTTCACGGCGCCGGCCGGCACTTGGATCAAGACGGACGCGAAGCTCGACGGACGACGGCTCGACGTGAGGGGATGGCGCGGGCAGGCGGTTTCTCCGCCAAGCGGCGGTCGGCGGTGGGCGGACGGCTCGACGGAACCGCCCGCCCCGGAAGACGTGCCAGAGATTCCGGCGCCGATCCTTTCGTTGCTCCGCGCGGCGGGCTGGATCATGGACGGAGATGCTCCGGCTCCGGTGCTGACCGCCTTCCCGCCGCGGCCCGCGCTGCTCGACGCGGCGATCCGCATGGCGGAGGGCAGGCGGCTCGCGGATGGCAGCGTGCTGCTCCGGTGTCCGCACACGGATCACGCCGACGCGAATCCTTCGGCTCACCTTCACGTTGACGGCTCGCTGACCTGCTACTCGCATCCGGGCGGCCGTCGCACTTGGGGTCCGTTCACCTGGGCCCGCTGGCCCAAGGCCGCGTGGGCGTCGCCGCTCGTTGGCTCGGCACCGTCGCGCGAGGTTGGCACGGGACTGCTGCGCGCGCCCCGCACGGCGATCCGCAACGTGACGGCCGGACTGCTCGCGCCCGAGCGTCCCGACCTGGGCGGTATCGCCCGGCGCCGGGACGTGTGGGGCCTGTTCGACGGCTGCGGCGATCCGGTTGTGACGGACGATCTGGCCGACATCGCGGCTCGCGTCCACGAGGTTGTGGGCGTGCTCGGGCCGCGGGTCTTCTGGGCATGCATCGCGCTGGCTCAACGCGCCGACCGTGACCTGCGGGGCGGCGGGAAGTTCCCCTACTCGGCGGCGGCCGTCGCGGCGTTGCTCGGCGTGAAGCCCGGCGCGGACGGCAAGGTGCCGTCACGGGCCCGGCGCCGTGTCAACGCGGCCGTGCGCGGGCTCGCGTGCACGCGCGTGCGATTCCGCCTCTCGAGCCGATGCCGCGATTGGTTCGACGGGCCGTTGCTGCGGATGCTCGCGGAGCACGGCCGCGGGGGAACGCTTTGCCACCTGCACCCGGGCGTGTGGGCGCAGGTCGCGGCGGCCAAGGGTTGGGCCCCGTGGAACCCGGCGGCGCTCCGGTGCGACGGGGAAACGCTGGCGCTCTACCTCGCGGCAGCATGGGATTGGTCGGATAGGCGCCGCGACCTCGCGGGGCCCCTCGAGCACCTCGCACACAAGGCGGGCGTCTGGAACCCGTCGCGGTTCGCCCATGACCGCGCGCGCTACCTCTCGACGTGGCGGAACCGGCTGGCCGAGCTCGAGCGGCTCGGGCTGGCGGCCGTCCAGATCGAGGAAGCGGACGGCTCGCTGAACGTGTGCCTATCGAGGCCCGGTGCCGCCCCGGCAGGGGGGTGCTCGCCCGCGGAAAGGGGGGTGCTCGCGCGCGGAAAGAACCCCGGTTTTCCGCACAGGAAAGGGCATGTCGCGGGGGATCAGAGGGGGGTTCCCGTCCTGCTCTTGTCCGGGCGTGCTCCGAGTTCGGGCGCCCCGTCCCCGTCCGTGTCCTTGTCCCCGTCCCCGCCCCCGCCGGTTGTAGCCTCCGAGGCGTTGCGCCCGCGTTGCGCGCCGACGCGCCAGTTCGGCGGCGGCGTCCGTGTTGCGTCCGCGCCTCCGGCGCAAGTGCCGCTGCTGGGGCCCGGCCTGTGGGGCCCCCTGGACGCGTCATGAAGCAGCATGCTCGACCGGGGGGGATGGTCGTATGCGCCAGTCGGACGCGCTCGGGCGGGCGTTGCCCGATCCGCCCTCGGGCGGGGAGTGCCTTCTGCGCCTTCCACGATCCGGCCCTGGCCCGGAAGCGTGCGGACGCCAGACGGCGGGCGGGTGCGACGACGGGGGGGCAACGGCGGCGGGTGACGCTGCCTGCCGGTTCCCCCCTGCCGCCGCTCGCGACAACCCGCGACGTGGTGGCGTTCCTGGGCGAGGCGATCCATTGGGTGGTGCGTGGCGAGATAGACGCCAAGATCGGAAACACAGCGGCATACATGGCGGGCGTCATGCTGCGCGGGCTGGCGAGCGTCGAGGTGCTGGCGCGGTTGGAGCGGCTGGAGAGTGCCGTCGCGTCGTTGCCGGAGGCCGAAGCGGAGTCCGCGGCCGCCGAGTTGGGCAACGTGCGGCGGCTTGCAGACCGGATTGGAGGTGACGCATGAAGCGCATCGGAGAGCTTGAACGCGCGCTGGGGCTGCCGTCGGGCGATCCGGCGGACCGCGTGCTGCAGGTTGCGAAGCGGTGCGAGCGGCCCGATCTGGCCGGGCTCGTGCGGACGATAGAGCTTTTCCGGCGGCTGCTGCTGGGCCCCCCCGACGGCAACGGCGATACCCTGCCCCCGGAGGTGGCCCGGAGGGTCCGCGAGGTGACATACAACCCGCATTCGGCTGCATCGGTTCGCCGTGCGTTGGCCCGTATGCAGGCGATCGTCCGCGGCGACGGATGACGCCCCCGCTTCCCGCGCTCCCGGCGCTGCGATCGCTGGGCGACCTGGCCGTCGAGCGCCCGGCGGTGGTGGTGGATACCCGCGAGCAGGAGCCGTTGCCGATCCGCCGGCTCCCGGTGGTCCGGGCGACGTTGCCGACCGGCGACTACTCGCTGGCCGGGTGCGAGGAAGCCTTCGCGGTGGAGCGCAAGAGCACGGCGGACCTGGTGGCGTGCTGCTGTGGCCAGAACCGGGAGCGCTTCGAGCGCGAGCTTCACCGGCTGCGGGGCTTCCGATTCAAGCGGCTCCTGATCGTCGGTTCGCGCCAGTGCATCGCCCGCGGCGACTACCGGAGCGCGATCCGTCCGGCTTCGGTCCTGCACAGCCTGGCGGCGTGGGAGGTGCGCTACGATCTCCCCGTGGTGTTCTGCCCGGATGCGGACGCCGCGGCCCGGCAGGTAGAGCGCTGGGTCTGGTGGTTTGCGCGCGAGGCAGTCCAGGCCGTCAACGGGTTGCGTCGAGCGGCCCGCGCGAACGTCGAGGCAGAGCGCCCGCCCCGCGACGCTCCCGGGCCGGACGGTTCGGCGCGGCGCGGCCGGGGGGCGTTCCCCTCCTGCAACCCGGACAGTGCATTCTTGGATACATCGGCCCGAGAGTAGCTTGGGGCTGTCGCGAAATCGTTGCTCTTTCTGTCTGACAGATAAGCGGCACGATGCTTGCTTGAACCCTGGGCAGGAGGTACAGCATGGCAAGGGCGACGACGAGGGCGGGGAGGAAGGTACGACGGCCGCTGGGCCGCCCGCCGAGTGCCGATCCGCGGGCGTACCACGTCTCGGCGCGGCTGACAGAATCGGAGTGGAAGGCGTTGCAGGCCGTCGCGGCGGCGCGGGGCCTGACGCTATCCGAAGCATTGCGATCGCTGGTCCCCGGCGCCGTGCTCGGCCTGTTGCGCGAGGCGGCGCCGAAGCGGCGGGGGCGACGCGGCGTAGCGGCGGGGCCGCAGGAGGTGATGCGATGAGGTTGCTTCGGGTGGCGTTCGTGGCGGCTGCGCTACTCGGCACGGCATTCGGCTCGTGGTCGGCGTGCGGAGACAGGCGGCGCGTCTGCGATCCCGGTGCGAGCCAGGGATGCGCCTGCATCTCGGGCGGCGCTGGCGCCCAGGTGTGCGCCGACGATGGCAGCCGCTGGGGGGCGTGCGAGTGCGGTGCTGGTGACGCCGAGTGCTGGAGGGACCCGGGCAGCGGGCTGGTGTGGCAGGTAAACCCCGCGGCCTCGGTTATGGACGCGAGCGAGGCTCAGGCATACTGCGACAGCTTGGACCGGTGTGGCTTCGCGGATTGGGACCGGCCGACGGTTGGTGAACTCCGGTCGATCATCCGTGGTTGCGCGAACACCGAGACCGGCGGCCCGTGCGGGATGACCGACACCTGCAGGGGTGACAGCGGGATGACCGATACCCGCACGGGGGACAGCGGGATGACCGATACCTGCACGGGGGACATCTGTTGTCGGAATGAAGCATGCGGGGGTTGCCAGGTGCGGGCCGGTCCCGACGCTGGGTGCTACTGGGCGACGGCGTTGAAGGGTGAGTGCGGCATGTACTGGTCGCGGACCATTACCGCGCGCGTTCTCCGTGTTGATGAGATCTGGATCCCTGCGCCTGCATGGACGTGGTACGTTGCCTTCAGCAACGGCCACGTGAGTTACACCGACGACTACCGCAGCTTTTCGGCCTACGTGCGCTGCGTTAGCCGCTGACCGTGAGATTGGGGCGAGGTGCGGCATGGGTTCGGTGTTCAAGCGCGTGCGCGGGCGATCGGCACGGCATCTTCGGAAGGGCGCCTACTACGTGAAGTTTCGGACGGCCGACGGGCGCTGGGTGCGCGAGTGCGCGAAGACGGCGAGCCGGGAGGCCGCGGAGGATCTGCTGCGCCGACGCGAGGACGCCGCGGCCCGCGGCGCGACTCCCGGCCGGAACGTGCTCTTCGGCGATGCGGCCGAGCGATGGTTGCGCGACTACTCGGCCGTTCGGCTGCGCTCCCACGCCTTCAACGTGCATCGCTACGGCAAGCACTTGGCCGAGCCGTTCGGGGCGCTGCGGCTGCGGGACGTGAACGCCGCGGCGATCAAGGCTTTCGCGTCGCGGAAGCTCCGCGAGGGACTCGCGCCTGCGTCGGTGCGCCGGGTGCTCGCCCTGCTGCGCGTGATCATCAACGCCGCGGTTCAAGACGGGCTGCTGGCCGAGTCGCCGTTCATGCGGATCAAGCGAGGCCAGCTTCCGGCCGAGCCGAAGGGGCAGGAATACGACTGGTTCACGGCGGAAGAGGTGGGCAAGCTCATCGAGGCGGCGCCCGTCGATGCTCGCGCGTTCTACGCGACGGCGGCCTACACCGGCCTTCGGCACGGGGAACTGTGCGGCCTACGGTGGACGGACCTGGACCTCGACGCCGGGCTGCTCTCGGTGGCGCGTTCCTACGACAAGCCGACGACGAAGAGCGGCAAGCCGCGCAAGGTGCCGATCGGGGCGGCCTTGCGTCCGCTCCTGGTGGCGTGGAAGGCGAACGCCCCGGCGAGCCCCGGCGGCCTGGTGTTTCCGAACCCCGGCACGGGGGGCATGCTTGATCCGAAAACGCGACGGCACGAGTTCCGCGAAGCGTGCCGACGCGCCGGCGTGCGGCTGCTGCGCCTGCACGACCTGCGGCACACCTTCGCAACGCACTTCATGCGGACCGGCGGGAACGTCTATCGGTTGAAGGCGATCTTGGGGCATAGCACGATCGCGTTGACCGAGAGGTACTCGCACCACGCCCCGGAGTGGGCGCAGCCGGACGTTGACCGGCTCGACTTCACCTTGCGCCCGGCGGAGGTGACGGGGCTTCTGGCCGAGCGGCGTCGGCGGGCTGCGGCGAGCCGACAAGGGGCGGCGAAGTGACCGGGAACGGCGCCCAGGAATCCGTGTCGGGCGATGTAGGTGTGATCCGCAAAGCGTACGCGCTTGGTGCCCCGCTTGGTGCCCCGGCGGAAAGCCGATCGCGTAACTGCTTGAAATCGTTGTGCGCCCGGCGTGATTCGAACACGCGACCCTTGGATTCGAAGTCCAATGCTCTATCCAGCTGAGCTACGGGCGCGGACCGACGTTCCGATCGGGGTGAGCGACGGGATTCGAACCCGCAGCCTCTGGAGCCACAGTCCAGTGCTCCACCCTTGAGCTACGCTCACCGCAACCCGACCGCGCTCGACAGCAGCGGCGGGCGGTGCGATCGTTAGCCGCCTCCGGCGTCGCTTGCAAGCACTCGGCGCGCCCGGCAGGACTCGAACCTGCAACCCGCGGCTTAGAAGGCCGCCGCTCTATCCGGTTGAGCTACGGGCGCCGGCAATGATTCCGGAACGTGTGCGGCGTCACCCGGCACGATGTCATGCGCGGCAAGCTACACGTCGCGAGGGCCTGCTTCAAGCGCCGATGGAGCGCGGTGCCGCGCCGCGTCCAGGCAACTCGAACCGGCGAGCGACGCCACCCGCCGGCCGGAGGGCTGTGTTCCGGCGCGGGGTTGATGGTAGGGTGTCCGTCCGGGAGGAGGGACCGGTCGCATGAACGAGACATCCGGCGCCGCGGAGCGCAAGGGCTTCCTGCGTTCGTTTCCCCCCGCGTTCTGGGTCGCCAACGTGATGGAGCTGTTCGAGCGCGGGGCGTACTACGGGATGAACGCCTTGCTCGCCCGCTACCTCGCCGACGAGGTTGCCGACGGGGGGCTGGGGTTCGCCGAGGATCAGGTCGGGCTGCTGCAGAGCGTGGTCTACGCGGCGACCTACGTCGTGCCGATCCTGGGCGGCGCCCTGGCCGATCGCTACGGCTACCGGCGGATGCTGGTCTTCGCCTTCTCGCTGCTCTCGGCGGGCTACTTCTTCACCGGCCGGGCCGACGGCTACGGGATGATCTTCGCCACGCTGCTGGTGATGGCCACCGGCGCGGGCCTGTTCAAGCCGATCATTTCGGGCACGATCGCCCGGACGACCGACGAGCGGACCTCCGGCTTCGGCTTCGGCCTCTACTACTGGATGATCAACCTCGGCGCGCTCGTCGCCCCGCTCGTCGCCGGCTGGCTCAAGGGGCGCTTCGACTGGAGCGCCGTCTTCACCGCCAGCTCGCTCTACTGCGCGCTGATGCTGCTGCCGACGTTCTTCCTCTACCGCGACCCGCCGCGCCCGCAGAGCACCAAGACGCTCAGGGAGGTGCTGGCCGGCGCCGCGACGGTCCTCTCCGACGCCCGCTTCATGCTGCTGATCTTCGTCTACTCCTGTTTCTGGATTCTCTACTTCCAGAACTTCGGTTCGGTGCTCTGGTACCTGCGCGATTTCGTCGACCCGACGCCGATCAACGAGTTCTTCGGCCGGCTGGGGATCGCGTTCAGCTTCGACGCCGAGCACGTGACGGTGATCAACGCCGGGACGATCGTGCTGCTGCAGATCGTCGTCTCGCGGATCGTCAAGAACCTGCGGCCGCTGCCGACGATGGTCGGCGGGATCCTGATCGGCTCGCTCGGCTTCCTCTGCCTCGCCCTCTCCCAGCACGTCTGGGTCTTCGTGCTCGGCATCGCCGTCTTCTCCATCGGCGAGATGACCTGCCACCCAAAGTACTACAGCTATATCGGCCTGGTCGCGCCGCCGGATCGCAAGGCGGTGTACATGGGCTACGCCTTCCTCTACGGCGTGGTGGGCTCGCTGGTCGGGTCGAACGCGGGCGGCGAGGCCTACCACGCGCTCCTCGAGCCCCTGAAGGGCGACCCCGGCGCGGCCCCGACGCTGCGCGCCTTCTGGCTCGTCTTCGCCGCGCTCGGCGTGGCGACGATGCTGCTGCTCATCGTTTACAATCGCTTCTTCGGCGAAGACACCGCGGCGACGCGCCGCCGCGCCCGCCGCGTGCTGCTCGCCGTCTACGCCGTGCTCGTACTCGGCGCGGCCGGGATGCTTGCCTGGGTCGCCGCGGCCAAGGGCTACGTGCCGGCCAAGACGGCGATCCAGGCGGGGATCATGATCGTCGTCGGCGCCGGCGGGCTGTTCACGCTGCGGCTCGCGCCGGCCGAGCCCGCGGGCGGCCCGGCTTCTCCGGCCGCTCCCTGATCCGCGAAGCCTCATCTCGCGGGCGAAGATGCCCAGGAATGACCCGGCGCCATCCGAGACTCCATGGAGTCATGGCGCGGCGGCCTGCCTGCCGCCTGCCTGCCGGCAGGCAGGGCAGGCAGGCGCCGCAACCAAGCGATGAATCACCGCAGAGACCGCAGAGGGCGCAGAGAATGGTCTCTGTGTTCTCTGCGTGCTCCGCGGTGACCAATATCGTCGTGCCGTGCGACCAAGTTCGGGGGCTCAGATGCACCCGCGCCGGCGAGGGTCTGGCGACGGGCGGCCGAACGGGGCTATAGTCGCGCCGGTCCCGCCAGGAGGGGACCGGTCGCATGGCGTCCGTTCCCACACCGCTGGAGCAGGAGGATGTCTTCCAGATCCTGGTCGTCGACGACGAGGTGGTGATACGCCAGATCCTGGCCGACTTCCTTTCGATGGAGGGGTTCACCGTCGACACCGCGGAGGACGGCGAGGCCGCGCTGAAGAAGCTGGAGGCGGCCACCTACGACATCGTGATCTCCGACATGAAGATGCCGCGCATGAACGGCATCGAGTTGATCGAGTCGGTGCAGAAGCGCGGGATGGACGTGCTGGTCGTGATGATGACGGCCTACGGCACCGTCGAGACCGCCATCGATGCGATGAAGAAGGGCGCCTACGACTACCTGCTCAAGCCCTTCAAGATGGAGGAGGTGATCCGCGTCGTCCAGCGGGGCCTGGAGAACCGCCGGCTCGCGCGGGAGAACATGCTCCTGCGCGAGACGATCGCTCTGTATCGCGCCTGCGAGCAGATCGCGTCCTCCACGTCGCTCGACGCCGTGCTCAGGCAGGTCGTCGATACCGCCCTTCGCGAAGTCAACGCCGACCACGTGCTGCTGCACCTGGACGGCGGTGGAGGCTCGTACGAGCTTCGCACCGAGATATCGCGGGTCAAGCGGCCTTTCGGCGCCGGATGGCTCGACCTCGTGGAGCTGTTCCACGCCCACGAGCAGGGACAGCCGGTGCTGGCGCACGGCGAGCGCACCGCCGTCTACCTGGTGCCCGACGTGCAGGCCGTCGTGTCGCTGCTGTCGGTGCCGCTGCGGGTGCAGCATGACCTCGTCGGGTTCGTCACCGCCGTCTCGACGACCCAGGGCGGCCGGTTCTCCGAAGGGCAGCGGAAGCTGCTGTCGGTGCTGGCGGGCAGGGCCGCCGCCGCGATCGTCAACGCGCGGCTGTACGAGGAACTGGAGCGCACGTTCCGCCAGACGGTCCAGAGCCTCGTCCGGGCGCTGGAGGCGATGGACCCCTACACCGCGGGCCACTCGGACCGCGTCGCCAAGTACGCGCGCCTCATGGCCGAGCAGCTCGGCCTGTCGGGCGCGGACGTGGATCTGCTCATGCAGGCGGCGTTGATGCACGACATCGGCAAGATCGGCTGTCATGCCAATCTCAACAAGCCGGGGACGCTTTCCTCCGAGGAGTACGAGGTCTTCCGCGCGCACCCGCGGTTCGGCAAGGAGATCATCGAGCCGATCACGTTCCTGCAGGCGATCCTGCCCGGGGTGCACCTGCACCACGAGCGATGGGACGGCAAGGGGTACCCCATGGGGCTGGTGGGGGAGGATATCCCGCTGCAGGCGAGGATCCTCGCCGTGGCCGACACCTACGATGCGATGACTTCCAGCCGCGCGTACCGTACGGCGATGCACCATGCCGTGGCCATGCAGGAGATGCGCCGGTGCGCCGGCAGCCAGTTCGATCCGGCGGTGGTCGCCGCGTTCGAGGCCGTCATCGAGGGGTACCGGAAGCGCTGCACGACCGAGGGGATCGCGGTCCCCGACTGAGCGTGGCTGATGGGGGAGTCCGGGCGCATCGGCAAGTACGCCGTCGTAGAGACGCTCGGATCCGGCGGCATGGCCACCGTGTACCGGGCGATCGATCCCGACCTGCAACGACACGTAGCCGTCAAGGTGCTGCACCCCCACCTGTGCGGCCGGGACGAGTCCCGCGTGAGGTTCCGCCGCGAGGCCCGCGCCGTGGCCCGCCTCCGCCACACGAACGTGCTCGAAGTGTACGAGGCCGGCGAGGAGGACGGCAGGCCGTACATGGTGACCGAGATCGTGGACGGCGGAAGCCTCGAGGCGTGGGCGCGAGCCCGGGCGCCCATCCCGCCGGAAGTCGCTGCGGCGATCGGCCTGCGGATCGCCGAGGGGCTCCACGCCGCCCACGAGGCCGGGATCATCCACCGCGATCTCAAGCCGGGGAACATCCTGATGGGCGCCGGCTCGACCATCAAGGTGGCCGACTTCGGCATCGCCCAGGTGCTCGACGTCGAACACGTCACCTCCACGGGTCAGGTGCTCGGCTCGCCGGCGTTCATGAGCCCCGAGCACCTCGAAGGCGGACGCCTCGATGCGCGCGCCGACGTCTTCTCCTTCGGCACGCTGCTCTACTGGCTCCTCCTCGGTGAACTCCCCTTCACCGGACCGAACGCCCACGCCGTGCTCAGCCGGGTGATCCAGGGCGATTTCCCGGACCCCGCGAGGGTCCGCCCCGACATCGGCGAGCATCTGGCGAAGGTGATCCGCACCTGCATGCAGCGGAGCCGCGACGATCGCTACGCATCCATGGCCGACGTCGCCTCGGCGCTGCGCGCATTCCTCGCCATGGCAGGCTCCCCCCGCGTCGATTCGCTGCTCTCGTCGTTCGAGGCCGATCCCGATTCGGCGCGGCGCGCGATCCGCGAGCGGCGGGATGCGGCGATCCTGGAGCGGTGCCGCCTGCTGCGCGGAACCAAGGGGAGCGGCCCCGAGATCCGCGGCCTGTGCGGCTGGATCCTGGCCTGCGATCCGGCGCATCCCGAGGCGTCCCGCCTCGTCGAGGAGACGCTGCCGGCGCGCCCGTTGCGCCGCCGGGCGCTCGCCGTCGGCGCGGCGTTGGCCGTCGTCGCCGCAGCCGCCGCGCTGCTTCTTGTGTCGTCGCGCGACTCCGCGCGCCCGCCGGACCCGCCGGTCGCGGTCGACGTCGCCGTCGCGGCCGGTCGCGAGGCCGCATCCG
>CAMTWF010000022.1:0-17323 GCA_947085355.1 uncultured delta proteobacterium | reverse complement strand
TGGTCTCTGTGTTCTCTGCGTGCTCCGCGGTGACCAATATCGTCGCGCCGTGCGACGAAGTTCGGGGGTAGTAGATCAAAAAGTGGTGGCGGTTGTCCCTCGTGGACGTGGACGTGGACGACTCCCTGGCTATACCTTGCCGTCGATCACGTCCACGTCCACGGTGGACGAGCCTGGACTTCGTCACCCACCTGGACCTCCGCGGTGGCGCTTCGAGCGGGGCCCGGTTCGCGCCGAGGCGTGGAAGGCGATCCAGGTTGTGCTCCGGGCGATCGGCGTCCAGGGACTTCGCGCCCTGCGTGAGCCGTCGCTCCGGGATCCGTAGCTGTCGCCCCGTCCCTCGGCCGGCGGCCCTGCCCGGACGGGCGAGCGGCTACGGCAGGAAGAACACCCCGAGTAGATCCTCGGTCATCGAGATCGGGCCGCGGGCCCTCATGCTGGTGGCCCGGAACTGGTAGTACATCCCCGGCGAAAGCGCCGGGCCGCCATAGACCACCGAAACGTCGCCGCCGCTCACGCGCGGGACGCTGTCGTCGCTCCAGACGACGGCGCCGAAGGCGTCGTAGACGATCAGGTCGTACCAATCCTCGCTCGAATCGTCGACCCAGCGGAACGTCGGCGTGCCCGTGACCTCCTCGGGCTGCGTCGAGCCGGGCGAGATGATGCGGAGCGCCCCCGTGACCTTGAAAGACGTGCCGATCGTGATCGACCGCCCCATCACCGGGTCTGGTACCGTAATGAAAACGATTTGGGTTCCCGCGATGCCGGGATCCGGATCGCGAACGCAGAAGTCGTTCTCGAAGGCCGCCAGAACCGCGTAGCTGCCGTCCGGCACGCCGCGGATCTCCCAGGCTCCCGTGATCGTCGGCTCCTCCCCCGGCGGCGGAGCCCGCATGCCGGTGGCGACCTCTCCGCGCTTGAGCGCGTCGTCGAACGTGGACCGCGGCACCAGCACGATGCTCGTCCCGTCGCAGTCGCCGGGGTTGACGATGTTGATCGATCCGGAAACCGTCGCCGTGGCCGTCTCGGCAGCCTCGAGGAGGTCCACGCCGATCCTGTGCTCGCCCGCCGCGAGCCCCGCGACCGCCGCCGGGACGAGCTGCAGCAGCGCCTTGTAGCCGCGCACCTCGTAGGTCCCCGGCGCCACGTTGAAGACCCGGTACGCGCCCGACCGGTCGCTCCAGGCGATGGGCGGATCCCCGGCGACGCCGCCTTCCACCACGACCAGCACGCCGCTCGGCGTCGCGGCTCCCGACGAGACGCGCACCGCCCCGGCGATGCTCCCCAGCCCGCGCCGATCGGCCGGCAGCGGGATCAGACCGACGTCCGTCGTCGCGTTCCGCACGATCCACTCGCCCGTCCCGCGCACGGCGACGGCCGCGGCGTCGATCGGCAACGCAACGCGCACGCCGTGCGGGAACGGCTCGAAGTCCTGGGCCACGACGCGCAGAGTGAAGATCCCCTCGGCCAGGGTCCCGTCGGCGTTGCGGAGGACGGGCACGACCAGCGCGTATGTCCCATCGGCCGCCGTCACGGCGATGTCCGTCGCGGCGGAGCCTGTCTTGTCGGCGGCCGACACGTGGGCGCCCTCGACCGACGAGTCGTCCGAGAGGTCGAAGACCCTCCCCCGCAACCTGACCGGGTCGTAGCAGGCCCGCAGGCCGTCCGTGCGGACCTCGCACGAGTCGTCGCCGGGGCATGATCGCTCGTCGACCGGATCGCACTGGCGGGCGCAGACCGATCGGCCGTCGTCGAGCGGCCGGCAGACTTCGCCGGCCGGACACGTGCCGGCGTCTCCCGTCCCGCACAGCGGCCGGCAGATGTTGCCGTGGTCGCCGGCGGGCGCGCAGGCCCACCCGTCGCCGCAGGCCCGTCCGTCGGCCGGGTTGCACGTCGGCACGCACGCGCCGCCGGTCCCGGCCGGCAGGCAGACCGATCCCGAAGGACATCGGGGCGTCGCCAGGTCGCAGACGGCGACGCAAACGCCGCCGCCCGGCCCCATCGCGACGCACACGTTGCCCGCCGCGCAACCGGTCCCCGCGACCGCGTCGCACGGCTGCGGCCCCGATCCGTCGTCGCCGCACGCCCACGCCAGCGCGATCGACGCAACCACCGATGCGGTCCCGACTTTCCCGTGTCTCATGTCCATCTCCTTCCTTCGCACTCCGGAACCCCGCGACGGCCCTCCAGCCCGCGGGAATGCGGCAGGCCGCCGATCGGACCCCCGCACGGGGGCCCTCGTACCGGGGTTTCGCACGTCCCGACGTGTTCTTACAGCTACGCCGGTGCGTCCAGGGCGCCGACCAGGGCGGCCAGGGCGGCCGGAGCGGTCGAGAGGTCCTCGTAGGGCCGGGTTCCCTCCCGATCCGCCGCCGCGATGCGATCGTCGGCCGGCAGCGAGCCGATCACGTCCAGATCGGGGAGCGCCTCGCGGATGCGCCGCAGGTCATCCTCGTCGCGCACGCGGTTGGCCACGAGCGCCGCGCGCAGGCCGATGTCGGCGGCCAGCTTCCGGATCGCCCGGGCCGCCTCCCGGCTCCGGGTCCCGGGATCGACGACGATCAGCATGCGGTCCACGGCGGAGGCGGTCGCGCGGCCGAGGTGCTCGACGCCGGCTTCCATGTCCATCACGACGACGTCGTCGCGCCCGAGCAGCAGGTGCTGCACGAGCGCCCGCAGCAGCACGCTCTGCGGGCAGACGCACCCTTTGCCGCCGCGGTCCACCGTGCCCATCACGAGCAGCCGCACGCCGTCACGCTCCACCGCGAAACGCTCGGGGATGTCGTCCACCGTCGGGTTCATCTTGAAGAGGCCCCCGAACGTTCCCGGCGCCGCGCCGGTCCGCTCGGCGATCAGTTCCCGCATCGCGGCTATCGGCTCGGCCCGAACGTCGGGCGGGATTCCGAGCGCCGCGGCGAGGTTCGGCACCGGATCGGCGTCGATCGCCGTTACCCGCCGCCCGCGCGCCGCGAACGACCGCGCCAGCAACGCCGCGACCGTCGTCTTGCCGACCCCGCCCTTGCCGCTCACCGCAAGCTTGAGTCCCATGCTCCACCTCCCGGGTGCGCGGGCGTCAAGCGCCCAGGGCCCGCAGGGCCTTGCCGAGCCGCCCGGCCACCATGCCGGCCAGCACCGCCACGTCCTCCGTCGACAGGAACGATGCCACGTTGGACGAGAACAGCATCGTCCCGTCCGCGGGGAACTCGTCGTCGCCCCGGTAGATCACGACGTAGACGTCAACCCGGGGAAAGGCCGGGATCACGAGCGATGCGTCGCCGCGATCCCACGGCCGGCCGTCCACCGCCGCCGCCGCGTCGAGGAGCCGCTCGGGGCGCGCACCGAAGGCCCGGACGACCGGCGCCCGCGACCGGCGCTGGAATGCCGCGTCGTAGAAGGCGCCGCTGGGAATCTGCGCGAACGCGACCGGCTCGGTCGCCGCCGGCACGGGCCCCTCGGAACCGAGGTAGTGCAGGACCAGGATCGAATCCCAGATCGGCGCGGGCCGCCGCCCGCCGGCGCCTCCGCAGGAAACCTCGGCTTTCGGGTACTCGACACGACAGTCCGTTCCGAGGAAACGGAACGCGAAAGACCCGCTCGGGCCTTCGCCGCCACCCTCCGCGGCCGGTTCCCAGACGGCGCCGCTCCGCGCGGCCGCCGCCGGCGGGTCGAGCGTCCGGAGTTTCTCGGCGGCGAGGCGAAGCGCGACGCCGTAGTTGTCCGATGCTAGGACATAGAACATAGGACATAGGACCTAGCGGGCTTCGCGAAGTCTGCGGCGAAGGGTGCTGAGCATCTTGCCCAGTTCCACATCTAGGTCCTAGGTCCTAAGTCCTAAGTCCTAAGTCCTAAGTCCTAGCCCTAGACTTCGAGCCATGAATCGGAGAAGAGGATGTCGCCGGACAGCACGCCGTAGGTCTTGGCGATGTCCCTCTCCTCCTTCGACGGCTTTCCGGCGTCGATCCGTTCGCCGTCCATGAGCCTGGCCACGAGCCGGTCGGCGTCGGGGCGGCGGTCCTTGGCGATCGCCATGAGGTCCGGGTCCAGGGCGTCGACGATGGCGGCGTAGAGGCCGTGGCGCTTGAGCATCATGAAGTAGACCTGGTTGAGGATCTCGCGCTTGCCGGGTCCGCAGACGCCGTTGGAGACGTTGGAGAGGCCGCAGGTCGACTTCGCGCCGGGCGCGATCTCCGGCAGCATGGCCATGAACGCGGTGCAGGATCGGAGCTGGATCTGCTGCGAGCTGACCGGCACGACGATCGGGTCGAACCACATGTCCTCGGGCGGGATCCCGGCCTCGCCCGCCCGGTAGAGCAGCTCGGCCGCCAGCGCGCCACGCTCGTTCTCGTCGCGCGGGATGCCGTCCGGGCCGTAGCAGAGCGCGACCATGCCGCAGCCGTACTTCTTGACGAGCGGCAGGAGGGCGTCCATGCGGGCGGGGACCGCGGACACCGAGTTGATCACCGGCTTGCCAGCGGACGACTTGTGCGCCTTCAGCCCCGCCTCGATCGCCTCGACGTTGGTCGTGTCGAGGTACAGCGGCAGGTCGACGACCTCGTGGACCGTCCGCACGACCCAATCCATCATCTCGGCGCCGCCCTTGCGGGCGGGCCCCAGGTTGATGTCGAGGTAGTCGGCGCCGGCCTCCTTGCAGGCGACGGCGAGCTTGCGGATCGGCCCGGCATCCCGACCCTTCATCGCCGGGCCGATCGACGCCGACATGATGTTGATGTTCTCCGCGACCGTTACGACCATCTTCCTCACCTCCTGAGCAGTGGTCAGTGGTCAGTGGTCAGTGGTCAGTTCTTGGGCGCCGATCTGATTTGCCGAGCACCGGCCCCCCCCGACTGACCACTGACCACTGACCACAGACCACAGACCACAGACCACAACCCCATGAAGTTCTGCCGCAGGTACGGCGTGATGTGCGCCGCTTCCCTCGGCCCCACCTTGACCTGCCAGGCCGATCCCAATTCCTCCTCGACGTCGCCCGAGATGATCGCGACGGCGCCCGGGAGGACGAGGCGTCTGGCGCCCAGCCTGTCGGCGATGCCGCTCTTCTTGAGGAACGCGCCGACTGCGTCGCCGACGAACTTGCCGGCGGCCCAGGCGGTCAGCACCGACAGGCCGTCGGTGTCCAGGACGGCCAGCCAGGTGGGGACGCGGCTCGACTCGATCTCGCCGGCCACGATGAAGTACGTGAGCGAGAAGTTGCTGGTGATGAGGACCGGCGAGTCCTTGCCGGGACCGTTGATCTCGTAGATGCCCTGGTCGGTCTTCATCGGCCGCTGCGGGTCGGTGAAGATGTTGAGGCGTTCGAGGAGCACGGGGAAGAGCGTCTCGCCGCGGGCGTCCGAGAGCGCGACGATGCCGGCGTACTTGGCGACGAGGGTGGCGGCGACGAGCGCCTCCTTCATCGGGTCGCCGGCGATCTCCGACGCCACCACCATGGTCGGGAAGCCGACCGAACGCGTCTTCTTCCAGATCGCCAGGCGCCGGATCGCCACATGGTCCTCGACGGCCCGCGAGAGCTTGCGGGCCCCCGTGTCCAGGACGATGTCCCCAAGACCGGCGGCGGCGGCCTTCTCGGCCAGGGCGGCCGTCTGGGCGACGCCGTCGCCCCGGACGACGAGGACCGCCTTGAACTCCTTGGCCAGCGCGACGCAGGCGTCGAGCGTCCCGGCGCCGGCGGCGTGGATCAAGGGCTTGCGGTCCTTGAACGCCTCCAGGCCGGCGCGCAGCACGTCGGGCTTCGCCGCCATGACGGCCGGCGCGATGTCGAGGGCGGCGGCGACCTTCCTGGCCAGCGCGCCGAACTTCGCGGGGTCGTCGCCGGCCGACCGTACGACCACCATGTCTGCGCGAAGCGTCAGGCCGACGCGGTTGTACGCGAGTTCCTTGATCCGCTTGAGCTTGGCGTCGACGTCCTCGGGCTTCTCGTCGTCGGACACGACGATCGCCAGGGCCGTCTTGTTGAAGAACGTCTTCTCGTGGCGGAACAGCACGGTCTCGCCGCCGACCTTGAAGGCCGCGGGTCCGACGCCGATCTCCACCGTGCGGATCGGCGGCGCGGACTCCTCGCCGAGCTGCGCCTTGGCCGCCTCCGACACGTGCGGGCACAGGGCGAGTTCGGCCTTGCCGGCCGCCAGGTTCATGGCGAAGGCAAGGCACGTGGGCACGCCGCAGTCGCCGCAGTTGGTCCTCGGCAGCAGCTTGAAGATCTGGATTCCCGTCATGGCCATCACCGCACCTCCTCGCCGCCGTGGCGGCATCTACATGAGCGGCTCCATCGTGAGCGCCGGGTGGTTCTTCTCCTGGAGGAACGGGAGTATCTCCTCCTCCGACCTGCCGACCGTCTCGTCGGCGATCCTGTCCAGCAGATCCGCGATGCCGGCCTCGGCCGCCAGCTTGGCGAACCGCTCGCGGATCTCCTCCTTGAGCTTCTTCGGCATCCAGGCGATCCGACTGACGCCGCCGTCGGCCCTGATGAACTTGCGGCTGGTGATGTAGAGCTTCGAGTGTCCGACGAAGCCGGGGTTTATGCCGCCGCCGCCGACCGTGCCGGCCAGCGTCGTGAACTTCATGCCGGAGGGGGTCATGTCGGTGTAGTCGCGGTCGACGATCATGATCCCGTTGGCCATCGGCAGGATCGCCGCGATGCACTCGAAGCAGCCGCACGAAGTCATCGGCTCGTTCATGATCGAATAGGCGCTGTAGCCCTGGATCACCCCGCGGGACGCCTTCCGGACGAAGTCGTTGACGCCCTCCCACTGTCCGAGCCGCTCGTCGATCGTCTTGCCCTTGGGAATCGGCTGGTTCGGGCCGGTCGGGTTGATCTCGAAGCTGGCCTTGCAGTCGAGCCAGGAATACGCGCCGCACAGCCCGGTCCGCTCGGGCGTCACCATGCACACGTGCGTCGGGGCGAACGACTGGCACAGCGTGCAGGAGTAGTACGTGTCGGTCTCCTCGTCGCGCATCCCTTCCACGCGGGAATCGCGCTTCCCGTAGACCACCTTCGCCTTCGCCAGGACTTCCTTCACCTTGGCCTCGTCGGTGTAGATCCTGACCTGCACCTTGTCCAGGATGGCGCCGAAGTCCGAGTGGTACTTCGCGTGGAGGATCGAGCCGAGGTGCGTCAGGCGGAAGCCCTTCTCGACGGCTGCCTTGCCGATGCGCATCCACATGATGTCGCGCTGGCCGATGTGCATCATGCCCTGCGCGTAGTTGATGAGGTGGTGGATCTGCCGCTCCAGGATCGGCTCGAAGTCCTCCTGCATCGCCCTGCCGGCGACCTCGGCGACGATGGCGATCGGGAGCTTCGTGCCCGGCTTGATCTCGTGGAGGTCGGGACCGACGACCTCGATCTTCCCGTCCTCGACCTCGGACATGTCCTTCATCGTGGTCCACTCGACTCCGAGCGTCCTGCCGCCGCCCGCCTCCATGTGGATGTCCTCGCCACGGATGCGCTCGCCCTCGAACGCCGGGCCGTAGGACACCGGGACGGGGACCTTGGACACGGTCACCTTGAGGCCGCGGACCTCGATCGACTTCTGGACGATCTGGTCGTGCGGGATGTTGGAGACGACGTGTTCGTACGTGCAAACCCCCGTCGGCAGCACCTCCGGGATCGGCGTGTCGGCGATGACGGGGAAGCCGTAGTTCACGGCGGCCAGGCCGTTGGCGTACCATTCGTCGATCACCATCCCGAGGGTCATGGCGAAGGCGAAGACGCGATCCTTGTTGTAGATCAGGATCTTGCGGAAGTCGCCCGGCTGGACGCCGCCGAAGGCCATCGCGGCGCGGGTGGCGAACCCGAACGCGAAGACGCCGGAGGATGTGTGAGGCCCGAACGGGACGAGCCTCGTGGACCACCCGATCTGCACCCCGGCGTCGCGGACCTGCTGGGAGAAGAACTTCCCGCCCGTGCCGCTGATCATGAAAACGTAGAGGTTCTTCTCCTGCAACTCGCGGGCGATCTTGGCGGCGATCTCGTTCGTCGGCGCGGCGCCGAGAATGGCGGCGAAGCCCGGGGCGCTGCCGTCGACGAACTCGATCCCGCGCTTCCGCAGGATGATGTCGTCCGCGGCGCCGACCCAGAGCCTGTCGTCGGGCGGGTCCTCGCCGACGAAGTACAGGTCCGGCTCCTCCAGGTACCGGATCGCCTCCTCGATCTCCTGGGCGAAGAGCGCCGCCATGCCTGCGTCGAGCGCCGGGCCGAGGTACGGCGTGTGGTGCTTCTCGCGGACCGGCGGCGGCAGGAGCGTCCTGGTCCGCTCCATGACCCCGACCGCGTCCTTCAGCGTCTTCACGGGGATGCCGAGAATCCCGTAGATGATCGGCAGGTAGTACCCCGTGTTGGGGAACCCGATCTTCGTGTCGGGCCCGTGCTTCGCGATCGTCTCGTCGAGCTTCTTCCCGACGCGGGAGACGATCTTGTGCGCCCCCCTGATACCGGCTGACATGACTATTTTCGACATCGGTTTGGTCCTCCTGTCCTGCTTCCCTGATTCAGGCGGCCCCCAGGCTACGTGGCGAGCTGGCGCCTCATTTCCATGTCGTACAGGACACGCTCCTTCTTCTTGTCGAGGCCGAGGGCGCGTCGTCGCTCGTCGATGTGCGCGATCATCAGGTCCGCGGCCTTGATCGCATCGGGCTCGAACGCCCAGTAGCCGCCGGTGATTTCGCGGTACTTCTTCATGAGCAGGTCGCTGAACTCCTTCGATCCGAGCGTCGGGAAGGAGCCGCCGAAGACGACGAAGACGCCGGAGGCGACGAAGTACTGGCCGATCGCGATCGCCTTCTCGCTCATCCACTCGGGCGCCGCGCCCGCTGCCGGCAGGTCGGAGAGGTCGTCCCCGAGTCCGCCCTCCTTCACGACGGCGGTGGCGGCCATGAGGATGCGCGAGTTGTCGACGCAGGCGCCGAGGTGCAGGACGGGCGGAATGCCGACCGTCTCGCAGACCTCGGCCAGCCCCGGGCTGCAGAACTTGGCCGCCGCCTCGGGCAGCAGGAGCCCTTCCTTGGCGAACGCCATGGCGGCGCACCCGGTCGTCAGCACGAGCACGCCGTTCTTGATGAGGTGCTTGACCATGTCGAGGTGGTACTGGTCCTGCGTGAGCTTCGGGGTGTTGCAGCCGACGACGCCGGCGACGCCGCGGATGCGGCCGTTGATGATGTTGTCGTTCAGCGGCCTGAAGCCGGCGCGGAACGAGCCGCCGAGCATGTACCCGATCGTCTCGACGGAGAAGCCGGCCACCATGTCGGTCGAGAAGGCCGGGATGTTCGGCGAGCCCTTGCGGTTCGGGAAGTTGTCGATCGCCGCCCGGACGATCTTCCCGGCCGACTCGACGGCGTCGGTCTCGTGGAACTGGATGTGCGTGGCGCCGGGGATCATCGCCCGCTCGTTGGTCGTGATCAGCTTCGTATGGAAGCAAGATGCGACCTTCGCGAGCGACTGCATCGTGCACTGCACGTCGAGGACCATCGCCTCGACCGCGCCTGTCACCAGCGCGAGTTCCTGGTGCAGGAAGTTGCCCGCGACCGCGATGCCGTGCCGCATCAGCACCTCGTTGGCCGTGCAGCAGATCCCGGTCAGGTTGACTCCGCGAGCGCCCTTGGACTTCGCGTAGTCGAGGATCCCCTTCTCGCGGGAGACCAGGACGATCGCCTCGGCAAGCAGCGGCTCGTGGCCGTGGATGATGATGTTGACCTCCTCCTTGGCGAGGTTGCCGAGGTTGACGCGGCCGAGGAGCGGGACGGGCGTACCGAACATCGTGTCCTGAAGTTCGGTGGCGATCATCGAGCCGCCCCAGCCGTCGGCCAGGGCGCACCGGCTGCCGTGGATCATCAAGTTCTCGATCTGCTGGTCGACGCCCATCGTCGTCCGGTGCAGCGCCTCGGCCACCTCCCGGTCGATGCCGCGCGGGGTCATCCCAAGCTCCTTCCAGAGCTGGCGGCGCTTGAGCGGGGCGCGCTTGACGAAGGCCAGCGGGCCGTGCTGGCTGCCGAAGTCGGCCAGCAGTCTCTCTCCCACGTCCACCGCGATGTCGCGGATCGACCGCTCGCCGATCTCCACTCCAAGGTCCATCGCCAGGCGCAGGAGCTTCATCTCGTCCTTGATGCCGTATCCGGGGGCCTCGCCCTTGGCCGCGGCGATGAACGTCTCGGCGACGGCGCGGCCGTGGTCCGAGTGGGCCGCGGTGCCGGCGGCGATCATCCGGACGAAGTGCCGCGCCGCAATGGTCTCCGCCGTGGCGCCGCAGATGCCGGTCTGGGCGCCCTTGCCCTTGGGGTCGATCCGGCAGGGCCCCATGGCGCAGTGGCGGCAGCACAGCCCCTGGAGCCCGAACGCGCACTGGGTCTTCTGGGCCTTCAGCCGGTCCCAGACCAGCTCGCATCCCAGTTCGCAGGCGATATCGATCGCCGCCTGGGCGGCCGGATCCACCGTCTTCTGGTCTCGCTTCTGCTCCTGTTCCATTCTCGTGACCTCCAGGCCGGCCCGAGGCGCCGGCACGTCTACGGCCTCGCCACGTCGGTCATATTCGTCCGACGTGGGCGAACAGCAACCCGTACCTCTTCCTCCGGCAGTCGGGACACAACAGTGCGGGCGCACTCGCGGCCGCTTCGCGGCCGCTGCGCGGCGCCCCTGCCGCCGGAGCGACCGCCGCGCCGCACCGCTCGCACCGGACCGGATCGCGCCGGAGTCCCCCGCTCTTGCCGCCGGAAGTCCGGGCGTACCTCCCGGACGACGCGCGGATCGCGTCGAACCTGCACGCCTCGAAGCAGGCGCCGCAGCGGATGCACGTCTCGTGGACGACCGAGTGGATCTCGCCCTTGCGCCCCTCGATCGCGTCCACGGGACACCCGCGGGCGCAGACGCGGCACCCCGTGCACATCTCCTCGACGACGTCGTAGCGCACGAGGTCCTTGCACCGCAGGGCGCGGCAGACGCCGTCCCGGACGTGCTCGACGTATTCGTCGGCGAAGTAGCGCATCGTCGAGAAGAGCGGGTTGGCCGCGGTGCCGCCGAGCGCGCACAGGGAAGTCTCCATGACGGTTTCGCCGACGTCGCGGAGCATCTCCAGGTCGGCATCGATGCCGCCGCCCTCGCAGATCCGCTCCAGGAGGAAGGAGAGCCGGCGCAGCCCCTCGCGGCACGTCGTGCACTTGCCGCACGACTCGTCGCGCAGGAAGGCGGTGAAGTAGCGCGCGACGTCGACCATGCAGGTCGAGTCGTCCATCACGATCATCCCGCCCGAACCCATCATCGAGCCGGCCTCGGCGAGGCGGTCGAAGTCGATCGGGGTATCGAGCATCGACTCGGGAAGGCATCCGCCGGAAGGTCCGCCCGTCTGGACCGCCTTGAACCCGGCGCCGGCGGGAACGCCGCCGCCGATGTCGAAGATGATCCGGCGCAGCGTCGTGCCCATCGGGACCTCGACGAGCCCCGTGTTGTTCACCTTGCCGACCAGCGAGAAGATCTTGGTCCCCTTGCTGCCGCCCCACGGATCCTTCGAGACGTCCCCGGTCCCGATCGACGCGAACCAGTCGGCCCCCTTCTCGACGATCCGCGGCACGTTCGCCCACGTCTCGACGTTGTTGAGGTTCGTCGGCCTGTCGTACAGCCCCCGCCGTGCCGTGTGGATGTGCTTCGCCCGCGGCTCCCCGACGAACCCTTCGATCGACGCCATCAGGGCTGTCGACTCGCCGCACACGAACGCGCCGCCGCCCTTGTTGATCGCGATGTCGAACGAGAAGCCCGTGCCGAGGATGTCGTTCCCGAGCAGGCCGTACGCCCTGGCCCGGTCGATCGCGATGCCGAGCCGCTCGACCGCCAGCGGATACTCGTGGCGCACGTAGATGTACCCGACCGGCGTTCCGGGATGCCCGATGGCGTACGCGCCGACGACCATCCCCTCGATGATCGAGTGCGGGTTCCCCTCCATCAGCGACCGGTCCATGAACGCGCCCGGATCGCCCTCGTCCCCGTTGCAGATGACGTACCGCACGCCGTCGGGGCTCGGCGCGTTGCGGCACGACTCCCACTTCACGCCGGTCGGGAACCCGCCGCCGCCGCGCCCGCGCAGGCCGCTGCGCCCGATCGCGTCCACGATCTCCTCGGGCCTCATCGTCGTGAGGGCCTTGGCGAGCGCGCGGTAGCCGCCGACCGCGAGGTAGTCGTCGATGCTGGTCGGGTCGATCGAGCCGTTGTCGGCCAGCAGCAGCCGCGTCTGGCGCCGGTAGAAGGGGACGTCCTCCTGCCGGAGGTGCTTCTCGCCCGTGACGGGATCCGCGTACAGGAGCCGCTCGATCGGCTTTCCGCCGGCGAGGGTCTTCTCGATCACCTCCGCGACGTCCTTCGGCTGCACCCGCTGGTAGAACCAGCCCTGGGGGTTGACCAGCACGAGCGGCCCGCGCTCGCAGAAGCCGTGACACCCGCTGATGCGGACGTCGACCCGTTCGGCCGGTCCGCGGGCCGCAAGCTCCGCGCGGAAGGCGTCGGCGAGCCTGCCGGCCCCGCAGGCGACGCAGCCCGTGCCGGCGCAGATCGCGACGACGGACCTGCCGGAATCGGTCGCCGCCGACACCTCCGCGCGGCGCTCCTCGAGCGCCCCGGCGGAACGCAGCGGCATCGCAATCACGGCCGGATCTCCTTCACGACCTTGCCGAGCCCGGCGGACGTGACGTTCCCGTGGTACTCGCCGTCGAGGATCACGAGCGGCGCGAGGGCGCAGGCGCCGACGCAGTTGACGGTTTCGAGCGTCAGTTCCATGTCGGGCGTCGTCTCGCCGGGGCCGACGCCGAAGTCGCGGCGCATCTTGTCCACGAGCCTCGGGGCGCCGCGGACGTGGCACGCGGTGCCCGTGCAGACGGTGCAGACGTGGCGTCCGCGCGGCCTCAGGCTGAACGCCTTGAAGAAAGTGGCCATCCGCCAGGCGCGGCCGTGGGGGATGCCGAGCGCCTCGCAGACGGCCTCGATCCATGGCCGCGGAACGTAGTTGGCGACGTCCTGGACGTCCTGGAGGATCGCCAGCAGCGCGCCGGGATCGCGACGGTGGCGGTCGAGAATGGCGTCGACGGCGCGCCGGTGCGCCTCCGTCATCGGCTCGTCGGGCGGCACGACCATCCTCACGGGGAGTTTCGAGTTGGGAGTTTCGAGTTGGGAGTTGGGAGCAGCTTGAAGCTCGAACCCCGAACCCCGAACCCCGAAACCCGAAACCCGAAACATCCCTACCCCTTCAGTTCGCCGGCCAGCCAGCGCGCGAGTCCGACCGACTCCGGATGGCGCAGGACCATGATGTCGGCGCCGGCCACCAGCAGCGCGGCCGCCGTGATCGATTCCAGCATCACGCCCCGCCGCCCCTGGTCGCCGAGCCTCGGGTCGGACGCCTCGTCGAGCTTCGCCTCCTTGACCTTCCACGTCTCCTTGCCGATGTTGCAGTAGGTCGGGAACTGGAGCTTGTCGTCGCCGGCGGTCAGCGCCGCGAGGCGGGCGCGCTCCATGACGGAGTAGGTGTACTCGAGTCCGTAGCCGACGCCGCCCGTCGTCGGGTCGACGACGATGCGATCGGGCGAGACGCCGAGGTTGGTGAGCAGGATGTTGAGCTGCTTGCAGAGGTTGATGTCGATGGGCGTCGAGGCGATCGCGGTGTGGCCGAAGCCGATGATCGCGGCGCCGAGCTGCTTGTGGTTCGCCTCCTGGATCGGCCCGATGAGGAGTTTCCTCCCCTGGCACGCCTCGGCGACGGCGCGCAGGACCTCGGCGTCCTTGGCGGCGCTGCCGCTGCCCCAGACGGCCAGCGGCACCGGGATCGCCTCGGCGACCGCCTTCGCCGCCTTGGCGGCCTCCGCGGCCGGGCGGTTCTCGCCGTTGGGGTCCGTGCCGACGAGTTCGAGGTGGATCATGTCCACCTTGTACTTCTCGACGCAGTGCTGCGCCCACTTGACGGGGTCCTTGACGACGTCTCCCAGCGCCGCCAGGAGCGGCTGGGCCCATTCGGTCGGGACGATGTCGTCGACCTCCATCGCCACCCTGGGAGGGTTCGGCCCGGCTCCCTCGAAAACGTGGAACGGGAGCGTCCCCGATCCGCCGACCTTGAAGGCGCGAGGCCCCTGGCCGATCTCGATCTCGCGGATGGCGCCGGTGTACGTCTGCTTCGGTGTTTCCATCGCTGCTGCTCCTGCGCGCGGCGCGCCGCGGCCGCCGCGCTGCCGTGGAATCCCGCCGGACGACCCCTCGCCGGGAGGATTCTAGGCGGGGGTCTTCCGCTTCTCGCTGCCGAAGCCTTCCTTGGCGGTCCAGTACCTGTCGGCGGTCTGGAGGTAGGCGATCATCTCGGCCCGGCCGCGGATCTTGGCCCTCCAGTTGGCGGGGGAATCGGGTTTGCCCTTCTCGTACGTGGGGCCGACAATCTCGACCTCGGTGCCGTCAAACCTCTTTACACGCAGTGTCTCGCCGCTCATCGGTCGAACCTCCCGCCGGAGCCGGCGCGCGGGGCGCCGCCCGGCCGCGCCCCCCCCCTGTCTTGACCTCCCCCCCCCCTCCGTAGGCTCGCCCCGTCTAGCACACGGACGCACCCACCCGCAAGAGGATTCGTGGCGCCGCCGGGAGCCTGCCGCAAGGGGGTGCGGCGGGTCCGCCGGGCATCCGGTCGCCGCCGGCCTGCGCCGCCCCGTCGCGCTCCATATTGGTCACCGCGGAGCACGCAGAGAACACAGAGACCATTCTCTGCGCCCTCTGCGGTCTCTGCGGTGATTCAGCGTTTGGTTGCGGCGCCGCCGCGCTATGAACCTCCGCACGTCCCGCTACCCACGTCGGAGAAGCCGTTCGTACCGGAGGTCGCCGCGCCGCCGTGCGTCGGCGACCGGGGCGGTGCTTGCGTCCCTACCCCAGCATCATGCGCAGCAGGCGGCCGGCGGCGCTGGCCGCGGAGGAGTCGTCGGGGAGTTCCAGAAGCGACCGGCCGCTCAGTTCGAGGCGGACCACCTGCTGATCCTCGGGGATCGCGGCGGCCACCTCCAGGCCCGCCGCGGCCGCTTCCCGTCTCACCGCGGGGGCGACGCCGTCCTGCGCGCGATTCACGACCAGCCACCGCGCGCCGACGCCGATCTCCAGATCGTCGCACAGGGCGCTTATCCGGCCGGCCGCCTTGACGCCGCGGATCGTGTTGTCCGAGACCAGGACGAGGTGATCGACCTGCCTGGTGGTGTGGCGGGAGACGTGCTCCATTCCGGCTTCGTTGTCCATCACCACGGCGGCGTAGTTCGACGTCAGCGCGTCGAGGTGCATGCGCAGCACGTTGTTCACCGCGCAGTAGCAGCCCTGCCCCTCGGGGCGACCCATCACCAGCAGGTCGAACCCCGCGCTCTCGACCAGGATCTCGCTGAGGCGCAGCCCGAGATAGGCGTCCTTCGTCATCCCGGGCGGCACCCCGTCGCGTTCGTCGATGTACGAATCGATCGTGTCGCCCACCGTCCTGCCGGGCGGCAGGCCGAGCGTCTCTCCGAGCGTCGAGTTCGGGTCGGCGTCGACGGCCAGCACGGGCCGCTTTCCGCCGAGCATCAGCCCGCGGATCAGCAGCGCCGCCAGAGTCGTCTTGCCGGTGCCGCCCTTGCCGGCCATCGCGATGGTCACCGGCTGCGGCGCCGCCGCGCGTCGAAGGTCGAACTGCAGGTTCATCTCTCGCTCCTCCGCGCCCCTACCGCTTTGATGCCACGGACGGGAAGGAAGCCGCGTCGGTGTGCGGGAGGAACAGCGCGGCCACGTATTCGTCCATGAACCGCGGCGTCTCGCTGAGTTCCAGGGCCGTCATCCGACGCGCCACGCGCTCGCCCTGGTCGATCATCGCGCCGTCGAGCGCCGCGAGTCTGGCGCCGAGGAGGGATCCGTTGCCGAGGAAGACGAAGCGGTCGCGCGGCAGGTCGGGCAGCAGGCCGATCGCGATCGCCTTGTCGATGTCGATGCACGTGCCGAACGCGCCGGCCAGGACCACCCGATCGATGTCGCGCACGCCGAGTCCCGCCTCGGCCAGCAGCGTCCGGATCCCCGCGTGGATGGCCCCCTTGGCGCGCACCAGGTTGTCCACGTCGGCCTCGTCGATCGTGATGTCGGCCCCCGTGGCCGAGTCCTGGGCACGCACCAGAACGTACTCGCGCAACCCGCCCCGCTCCCGGACCCGCCCGGGGGCCGCGCCCGGCGCGAACCTGCCGTTCGGATCGAGCACGCCGGCCAGGAACAACTCGGCCAGCCCGTGAATCAGGCCGGATCCGCAGATCCCCTCGGGCCGCCTGCGGCCGACCGTGACGATCATCGGCTCGCCCGTCGCGGGATCGACGCCGACGTCCTCGACCGCTCCCGGCGCGGCGCGCATGCCGCACCGGATGCCGGCGCCCTCGAACGCCGACCCGGCCGAGCACGACGCCGTCAGGAGGAACTCGGAGTTGCCGACCACCACCTCGGCGTTTGTCCCGATGTCCACGAACAGCGTGACCGGCGGATCGCCGAAGAAGCCGTGCGCCAGGACCCCGGACACGATGTCCCCGCCGACCCAGCTCGACACCGTCGGGAACATTTGAAGGTGGACGTGATCGGGGAAGTCGAGCCCGAGCAGCCTGGCGCGGACCGGGGGGAAGAAGCGCGTCGCCGGCGTGTACGGCGGAATGCGGATCGCGCCCGGATCGACCCCGGCCAGCAGATGGGTCATCGTCGGATTGCCGGCGGCGACGGCGTGCGAGACGTCCCCGGGCTCCGCGCCGGTCGAACGGAACAGATCGGCGATCAGGCGGTTCATCGTGGCGACGACCGCCTCCTGGAGATGTCGCAGCCCGCCGGGCCGGCCCGAATGGATGATCCTCGCGATGACGTCCGCGCCGAACGGGATCTGCCCGTTGTAGTCGGACGCCTGCGCGAGGACCCGCCCGGCCGCCAGGTCCAACAGCTCGGCCCATACCGAAGTCGTGCCGATGTCGAAGACGACGGCGTGGTGCAGCGCGGAGCGGTCGCCCGGCTGCACGTGGATCAGGCGGGGCCTGCGCGGCGTCCGCGAGTCCGGATCCTCGATCGTCGAACGGACCCTCGAGAACGCCACCGTCGCCGTGACGTCCCATCCGCCCTTGCGGGCGGCGGCCGGGATCTCCGCCACCGCCACCGGGTCGACGGCAGGGTGCGCGATGCCGTGATCGGCCTTCATGGACCGGAGCAGGCGGTCCAGGTCGGAGACGTTGTCGTCCGCGGTCGGGGGCGGCATGCGAACGCGCAGGCGGCGCGGCCCCGGCGAGCCGCCCGCTCCGGCGAGCCTGGCCTCGAAGGCGTCCTCGGCCCGGCGGA
>CAMTWF010000021.1:0-20469 GCA_947085355.1 uncultured delta proteobacterium | reverse complement strand
TGGACGGGTTGACCTCTATCGTGCGGACCTGCAGGCAGACGGCTGGTCGGGCCTCCGCACATGCGCGGGAGCCGCCGCAGGCGTCTGGGGCGCCTTCCGCACGTCCGCCGGGACCGGCCCCAGGCGTCTGGGGCGCCTTCCGCACGTCCGCCGGCGGCCCCCCCAGGCGTCTGCGGCGCCTTCCGCACGTTCGCCGGGGGCCTTTGCAGGGGTCTGCGGCGCCTTCCGCACGTTCGCCTGGGGCCGCCGCTCACGAACAACGACCCGCCAAGACGCATGGCGACCGTTCACGAGGGGCGCCCCCTACCCGCTCCCGCTCCGACAGGCAGGGGAACTGGAACGGGAGCGGGAGCGGGAGCGGAGGGACTCTCCCGTGAACGGTTACCGTCGGCATCAATCGCTCCGCCCGCGCCGGAAGGCGGCGGCGACCGCGATCAGGGCCGCGAGGTGTTCATCGTCGGTCGCCGGCGGCGCCAATCCCGCCGCCAACCCGGCAAGCGCGAGGAACTCACGGATGCCGTCGCTGGGCGACATCCGGCGCAGCCGGGCATCATCCGCCGCCACGGCGACGCGCTCCGCCGCGGCCCAGCCCTTGGCCGCCAGACCTGCTGCCGCCGGCGCCGTGGTCGCCACGCAACGGAGGTTAGCGGCCGCTCGGCGCGATCCCAAGCGGATGCCTCGACCATCGGCAGCTTCCCGAAAAGCGGCCGTCGACGGCCTGCACGTCACTCCTCCTCGGCGAGGATGACGCGCATCACTTCCGCCACCGCCTCGAAGAGCCGCTCGGGGATCGCCTCGCCCAGCTCGCACGCCAGCAGCGAGCGGGCCACGTGGGCGTTGCGGAGCACCGGCACGCCCGCGGCCCTCGCCGCCTCCACGATCCTCCTGGCCAGTTCGCCCTCGCCCTTGGCCAGCACGATCGGCGCGGCGTCCTCGTCGTCGGCGTCGTACCGGAGGGCGACGGCGACGTGGGTCGGGTTCACGATCACGCACGTCGCGCGCGGCACGTCCATCACCATCCTGTGCGCCAGCATCTCCCTGTGCAGCCGCATCCGCTCCGCCTTGATCTCGGGCTGCCCCTCCTCCTCCTTGTGCTCGCGCTTGACCTCCTCGCGCGTCATCCGCAGGTCGCGCCGGTGGCGCCGGCGCTGGTAGGCGAGGTCGGCGAACCCGAGGACGACGAGGGCGCCGCCGGCGATGAGGGCGGTTCGCAGCAGCAGACCGCCCACGGCGGCCGCCAGGGCGGAGGCGTCGAGCGTCGCGGAGCGGACGATATCCTGGAAGGCCGAGTGGGCGGCGAGCATCGCCGCGCCCGCGACGATCGCGAACTTGAGCAGCGACTTGGCGGCCTCGATCCAGCCGCGCGATCCCAGGATCCGCCGCGCCCCGCGGCCCGGATCGATCCGCTCCAGCTTCGGCTTGACCGCCTCCATCGAGAACAGGCCGCCCACCTGCACCGCGGCGGCCGCCAGCGTCGCTGCGAAGGCGGCCAGCAGCACCGGCAGCGACAGGCGAGCGGCGATCTCCCCGCACGCGGCGGCCCAGCCCGCGACCACCGGCGCGGATGCGGAGCCGGCGGCGCCGAGCGTCCCGGACGCGGCGGCCAGCAGCGAGCCGATCGCGGGGACGACGCCGAGCGCCACGGCGGCGAGCACGGCCCACACGCAGACGGCGGCGGTGAGATCGCGGGAACGCGCCACCTCGCCTCGGCGGCGAGCCTCGCGCAACTTGCGCGGCGTCGGCTGTTCGGTTCGGGCCTGATCCGACATGTGCTAGCTTCCCGCGTCGTGGATCGATCGCCGAGACTCGCACGGCACGCCCGCGCCCGGCAAGCGCGCCGCGTCCCCGCCGCCGCGCTCGTCCTGGCGATCGCCGCCGGCACGGCGACCGCGCAACCGCGCTCCCCATTCGCCGCCTGGGCGGCCGACGTCTCGGCCCCGTCGATCCGCGCGGCCCGCTCGGCGATCGGCCGCGTGGTGACGGTGCGCACGACCGAGGGGGCGTACACCGACGCGGGACGGCCGCTGACCGCGGCGCTTGATCGAAGCGTGCCGTTCGTCCGGGGCGACGAGGCGGGATCGTTGCGGAGCGGCGGTCGCGGCGTGGCGATCGGGATCGTCGACGGCGGCGCCGACTTTGCCCACGCGGCCTTCCGCGACGGATCCGGCCGGTCCAGGATCCTCTGGTATCTCGACATGACGCAGCCGTCCCGCGGCGCACCCGGTCCGCTCGACGACTTCGGCCATGCCCTGTTCGATCGCGCCGCCCTTGACGCCGCCCTTGCCGATCCTGGGGCGCCGCGCCCGTCGGGCGATCCGACCGGCCACGGCACGCGCGTCGCGGCCGTCGCGGCCGGGTCCGCCGCCCCGTACCCCGGCGTGGCCCCCCAGGCCGATCTGATCGTCGTCCGCGCCGACCGTCTGCCCGGCGGGCGCTTCGACGAGGCCGACGTCGCCGATGCGCTGCGGTTCGTCTTCGCGGCCGCCGATCTGCTCGGGAGGCCCTGCGTCGCCAACGTGTCGCTCGGCGGCCAGCTCGGCGCCCACGACGGAACCAGCCTGCTCGAACTCGCCGTCGACGGCCTCGTGCTCCGCGGTCCCGCCGGCCGAGCGGTCGTCGTCTCGGCCGGCAACGACGCATCGGCCTCCGTGCGCGCGGTGCTGCGGCCGACTCCGGGGCGTCCCGGCGAGGTGGTCCTGGTCGCGCCTTCCAACGGGCCGGTCGAGGGGGCCGAGCGCGCCGTGGTGGTCGTGGATCTGTGGTCCGCGCCGGGGCGCCGGTTCTCCGTGCGCGCGTCGGCGCCGGACGGCACGGCGATCGACACCGCGCGGGACGGGCGGTCGGTCGAGCGCGCCATGGGGCGTGGGGCGGCGCTGCGCGTGGAGGTTGCGACGGAGCCTCGGCCCGACAACCGCCGCATCGAGGCGATCGTGGCGCTCGTGGGCGGCGACGACGGCGCCGTACCGCCCGGCAGCTACCGGATCGAGGTGACGGGCGACGGTCCGGTGGATGCGTACCTGTCCGCGGAGGGGGCGGTCGCGAATCTCTTCCCGTTCCGGCTCTCGGGCGACGTGCGGCGGGAGGGGACGCTGTCGATCCCGGCCACCGCTCGCGGCGCGATCGCGGTCGGCGCCACGGCGGCGCGCACGTCGTGGACGAATCATCTGGGCGAGGTAGTCGAGGATCCGTCCGCCGTGCTCGGCGCGCCGGCGGAGTTCTCCGCGCTCGGTCCCACGGCCGACGGGCGGTTCAAGCCCGATCTCCTGGCGCCGGGCGTGTGGGTGATCTCGGCGCTGGCCGGGGGTGTCGGCTTCCCGCGCGGTCCGGGCGGCGCCGTCGCGACCGGCTCGGACCCGGCCTTCGCCGCCGCAAGCGGGACGTCGCTGGCGGCGCCGCACGTCGCGGGCGCCGTCGCACTGATGCTGGCGGCCGAGCCCGGCCTGTCGTTCCGTGAGATCTCCGCCCGGCTGCGGGCATGGTCGCGCGGCGGCGGCGAGTGGGCTGTCGCCGGCGGGTTCGGCCTTCTCGACGCCGCAGGCGCGCTGGCCCCGCCCCCCGCGTCGCGCATGGGCGAGGGCGTTCGCGCCGTCGTGTCGGTGGCGAGGCCGGAGATGGATCCGCTCGGGGATCGCAGCACCGAACTCGCCGTCGCGGCGCGCGCGGCGGGCGGCGAGCCGCGCGACGCCCAGCGGTTCGGCCTGACCCTGCCGCACGCTCTGGCCGCGTCCGCGCTGCGGCCCGGAGCGGTCACCGTCGCGACGATCGACGCCGGGGCGCTCGGCCCCGGACGTTGCGCGGCGATCCTGGCCGGCGGGCCGTCGTCGTCGCCGGGACGCGCGTCGGTTTGCGTCGGGTTGGACGGCCCGGGGCCCGGCGGGTGCGCTCTGGCGGAACCCGCGCGCGGAACTCCCGCCGCATCGATCGCGCCGTGCCTGGCGCTGCTGTTCCCGCTCGTTCGCGGCCGAAAGGTCCGCTGGTGGCCTTTCTTCGTCGCCTCGGCGTCGATCAACCTGGGCCTCGTGCTGCTGGTGGCGCTGGTGCTGCCCGCGGTGCGGGCGGCCGACCGGTCGGACGCCGTCGCGGTGGCCTTGGTGGAGAGGGAGCCGTCGGTCCCGGCCGAGGTTCGCGTCGAGCCTCCGCCGATGCGCCCGGCGGTCGCCGTCGTGGAGGCGCCGGCGCCGCGTCCGGCGGAGTCCGCCGCGCGCCGCCTCCGCCGGCCGAGATGGATCGAGGCCGGCCGCGCGGGCGATCCGGCGGCGGGCGGCGAGGTGTCTGCGTCGCCCGCGGAAGCGGAACCGGGCGGCCTTGTGGCGGCGGCGGGCGCGCCCGAAGGCGATACGGAGGCTTCGCCGTCCCCGGATCCGACGGCCGCTCGAACCGCCGCGCCGGAGCCGCCTGCGGCCGATCCTTGCGCGACCGCCTCCGCGGAGGTCCGCGCGCGCGTGGAGGCGGCGAAATCGTACCCGGCGCTCGCGCGCCGCCGGCGGCTGGAAGGGCGGGCGGTGGTCGAGTTCGAGACGGACGCATCGGGGAGCGTTCGCGCGGCGACGCTGGCGGCTTCCTCCGGCCACGATCTCCTCGACGTCGCCGCGCTTCAGGCCGTCCGTTCCGCGGCCCCGTTCCCCGGCGCGGGGTGCTCGTACTCCCTGCCGGTTCGCTTCCGCGTCGATCGGAGGTAGCCGTTCACGGCGACCACGCCCACGTCCACGAAAGGTGGAGGCATGACGTGAACGCCCACCCGGTGGTATCCTTCGGCGCATGAAGACGATCAAGCAGATGCCGCCGCAGAAGGCGCCCGGCCACGCGGCGGGGGCATCGGAACGTCACGGAACGCCCGGGGAGGATCGGGACGTCACCGCCATATTCCTGTCGCCGCTCAAGCCGAAGGTCGCGCGCGGGGCGCCGATCGAACTCACGATCGTCCGCAGGACGGGGACATCGCACAGCGACGCCGGCGAGGAGTGGGTCGCGGTCGAGATCTGGACACACAACAGGATCTACCTCCTCAACGGCCGCATGCGTTGCATCGCCGTCGTCGCCAGGACGACCGGTCGCAGGGAGCCGCAGAACGCGTTCATCGGGTCGTGGCTGAACGGCGGTCAGCACCGAAGTCCCGAGCGCGTGGAGCTTTCCCAGCCCTTCCCGGTGCCCGGCATGCGCGCGGTGTTCCGGCATGGCGACGGTCCGGGGGGCCGCAAGCGGTTCGGCGAGACGTCCGAGGTGGACCGGGTCGTCGTGCGACTCGGGATCACCGTGCTGAACACCGACGACGTCGCCGAGTCGCACCACGACCTGACGGCGCGCTTCTTCATGCCGACCAAGTGAGAGTGATGACTGATTCGCCACGCCGCACGAAGATCCTCGTGACGCTCGGCCCGTCGACCGACCGCCCGGGCGTGCTGGACGCCCTGCTCGAATGCGGCGCCGACGCCGCGCGCCTCAACATGTCCCACGGCGCCCACGCGGATCACGTGCGGCGCGCGAGCGACCTGCGCGTTCGCGCGGGACGCCTGGGCCGCCACGTGCCGGTGATCGTCGACCTGTCCGGGCCCAAGGTGAGGGTGGGGGACCTGCCGCCCGGCGGCATCCAACTCGACCCCGGCAGCGAGGTGCGCCTCGTGCCGCGCCCGGTGGCGGTTCCCGGGCACGCGGGAGGCGTCGTCAAGGGACCTCGCGGCTTTGCCGCGAGGTCCCGCGGGGGTCCGGGGGGCGGTGAGGCGCCCGGCGCCGAACAGCCCCCCGGTGCAAAGGGACCTCGCGGCTTTGCCGCGAGGTCCCGCGGGGGTCCGGGGGGCGGTGAGGCGCCCGGCGCCGAACAGCCCCCCGGTGTAGAGATTCCCGTGCCCGTGCCCGGGATGCTGCGCCTTGCGCGGAAGGGCGACGCATTCCTGATCGACGACGGCCTGATCCGCCTCAGGGTCGTCGGCCGCAGCGGGGATTCGGTGCGCTGCACCGTGGAAGAAGGAGGGCGGCTCGGAAGCCGCAAGGGGATCGTGCTGCCCGGCGCCGCGCTGCCGTTCCCGGCGCTGACCGCGAAGGACCGGCGGGACATCGCCTTCGGCGTGTCGCTGGGGGCCGATTTCTTCGCCCTGTCGTTCGTCAGGTCGGCGTCCGACCTCCGGCAGGCCGACCGTCTGGCGGGCGGGATCCCGGTGCTGGCGAAGATCGAGCGTCCGGAGGCTCTGGATGACATCGAGGGGATCATACGAGGCTGCGCGGGCGTCATCGTCGCGCGCGGCGACCTGGGGGTCGAGGTCGCCCCCGAGCGCGTGCCGCTGTTGCAGAAGAAGATCCTGCGCGCGGCGAACCTGCGGGGGCGCATCGCGATCGTGGCGACGCAGATGCTGGCCTCGATGGAGCGCAGTCCGATCCCGACGCGCGCCGAGGCGACCGACGTGGCGAACGCCGTTCTGGACGGCGCCGACGGGCTGCTGCTGACCGGGGAGACGGCCGCCGGGCTGCACCCGGTGGAGGCGGTTCGCGTGCTGGGGAGGATCGTGGACGAGGTCGAGCGGAGCGACCTGTACCTGGACATGGCCGCCCCGGCGGTGGAGGCCGCCGCCGAGCCCGAGGAGGCGCTGGCGGCGGCGGCGGCCGAGGCGGCCAGGGAACTGGATCTGGGAGCGCTGGTCGTGATCTCGAACACCGGCCGCACGGCGGCGCTGCTGTCGGACCATCGGCCTCACGTGCCGATCGTGGGCGTCGCGCGCGATGTGCAGGCCGCACGGCGGCTGGCCCTGCAATGGGGCGTCGTGCCGGCCGTGGGCGGCCGGGGCGGAACGGCGACGGACGCGGCGGCGATCGCCGCGCGGCTGCTCGGCCTCCCGCGCGGCCGCTGGATCGGCGTGCTTCACGGCGGCCCCGGAGAGGCCAGGAACCTCACGCTCGTGCGCGCGCGGGCCGACGCCGGGCGCCGTGCGCGCCGTCGCGCTCATTCCAGCGTGTAGCGCTCCCGCTCCACGAGGTGGGCGGCCAGTTCGAGCTTGGCCGGGAAGGTCCGAAAGCGGTACTCGCCGAGGAGACGGCCGAAATCGGCCAGCCGCTCGGACAGATCGCCGTCCTCCGACACGTTGATCAGCAGGTCCTCGGCGCGCGCCCGGACGGCGTGCAGGGCGCCGGCCAGGTAGAGCCCGGCCAGCAGCGTCGGGATCCTCGCCTTCGCCTCGCCCTTCTCCGCGGCGATCTGCCGTGCGCGGGCGACGGCCGAATCGCAGGCGTACGCCTCGATCATCATGTCGGCCATCGCCATCAGCACCATCTGCTGCTTCTGGAGATCGGCCATGTGCCTCATGACGGCGTGGTTGGCGGCGTACAGGACGCCGCGCTTGAGGAGATCGACGAGGTGGGCTTCCAGGGCGAGCGGCCCGGACCCGGGCCTGGGGAGCTGCGAGGGGTCCTTGGCCTCGGCGGCGATTCTCTGGAGCGGCCCCATCAGGTCGAACCGGCCCTTCATGCCGCGCTTGAGGACCGTTCCGGGCACGAGCATCCGGTTGATCTCGTTGGTTCCCTCGAAGATCCGGTTCACGCGGCAGTCCCGGTACGCCCGCTCGACCGCGTACTCGGAGATGTAGCCGTACCCGCCGTGGATCTGCACGCCCTCGTCGGCGACGAATGCGAGCGCCTCGGAGCCGGTGACCTTGAGGATCGACGCCTCGACGGCGTACTCCTCGATCGCCTTGACTACCTGCGTCTGGTAGTCGGCGGCCTTCTTGTCGAGCCTCGCGACGGCGGCGTCGATCATCGCCGCGGTACGGTAGCCCATCGACTCGACGGCGAACGCCCGCGCGAACATCAGGGCCAGCTTCTCCCGTATCGCGTGGAACTTGGAGATCGGCAGGCCGAACTGCTTGCGCTGGTTCGCATACAGGATGCTCTCGCGGATCACCGCCTTGCAGCCGCCCAGGCAGCCCACGCCGAGCTTGAGGCGGCCGAGGTTGAGGATGTTGAAGGCGATCCGGTGGCCCTCGCCGGCGACGCCCAGCAGGTTCCCGACGGGGATCCTGGCGTCCTCCATGATCAGGGTCCGCGTCGAGGAGCCGTGGATCCCCATCTTGTGCTCCTCGTTGCCGGTCGACACGCCGGGCGTCGACATCTCGACGATGAACGCGGTGAACTTCTCGCCGTCGATCTTGGCGAAGACGGTTCCGACGTCGGCGAACCCGACGTTGGTGATGAACGTCTTCTCCCCGTTGAGGACGTAGTGCTTGCCGTCCGGGGTGAGAGTCGCGCGGCACTTGGCTGCGAGCGCGTCCGACCCGGAGCCCGCCTCGGTCAGGGCGTAGCAGCCGACCAACTCGCCCACGGCGAGTCCCGGCAGGTACTTGCGCTTCTGCTCCTCGGTGCCGAAGAAGACGATCGGCAGCGTGCCGATCCCGGTGTGCGTCCCGAAGATGACGGAGAACGAACCGTGCAGAGCGACCGACTCCGCGAGCAGGTTCGACGTCACCTTGTCGCTCCCCAGGCCGCCGTACTCCTCGGGGACGTCCACCGACAGCAGGCCCAGCTCCCCGGCCTGCCGGAGCAGCTCCCTGCCGACGCCCTCCTTCTTGGCCTCGATCTCGTCGTTGCGCGGCACGACCTCCTTCTCGAGGAAGTCCGTCGCCGTCTTGCGGATCATGATCTGATCCTCGTTGAAGTGCTCCGGTCCGAAGACCGGCGCCGAGCCGCACGGCTCGACGAGGAAGCTCAACCCCGGCGCCTGGAACCTTGTGACGTCGCTCATCGGTGCTCCTCCTCCCGGCGGAATGAATAACGGTTCAGCAGCGACGCTAGCGCGGACCCCGCCTCTTGTCCAGCGGAAAACCGCGTCGCGTCGGAGGGGTGGATTCCGGACCCGCTCGGCTGCATACTCCACGGCCGACGGAGGAGGTGACGCCCATGAATCCGGCATGCGCAACCCGCTTGATCGCCCTGGCCGCCGCCTGCGCGCTCACCCCGGCTTGCCGCAAGACTCGCCAGACTGCGGACGCAGCGGCGCCGCCCGGCACCGCCGCGGCGGTGGAAGCGTACGCTCCGGCGGACGCCGGAGAAACCCGCAACTGCCGCGCGGCGCTCGTACGCCGGTGGGGTCTGGCCGTCCGGTCGGCCGAGGGGACCGGAACGCGCGAGGACGTGATCCGGCTGGCTCAACTCAAGCTGTGCGCCGAGCACGGGATCGTGGAGGCCGACTGCACCGCGGACCTGTTCGACGGCAACCTGGCAGGCTGCGTCGGCGACCCCAGGCCGGAAGAGCCGGCGGATCCGGGGCTGGCCCGGACGGCGGCCGCCGTCGGAGCGGCCGCGGCGTCGGCGCGCGCCGATGCCGGCGACGCCCAGACCGCGGATCCCGAAGCCGCGGCTCCGGGCGGCACCGCGGATCCGGCAGGGGAGATCGTGCTGTAGGCGTTATCGGAGGCGCCGAGGGGATTCGAACCCCTGAATGGAGGTTTTGCAGACCTCTGCCTTACCACTTGGCTACGGCGCCGAGGCCGTCGTGCCGGTTGGTATCACCCGTGCCTTCGAGCTGTCAACGGCGCGGCGCGCGATCGTCGCGGCCGAAACCCCGGCGCCCGACCGGGTGTGCGTTCCACCCGAGCGGGTGTTGGTTCCCCACCGCCAGGTGTGCGTTCCACCCGACCCGGTGTTGGTTCCCCACCGCCCGGTGTGCGTTCCCCCCCGCCCGGTGTTGGTTTCCCCCCGCCCGGTGTGCGTTCCACCCGAGCCGGTGTTGGTTCCACACCCGACAGAAACAGATCCCGACATCGTGGATGCGCCCGCGCGCGATCCGCGACGGCGGCGTGCACGGCGGCGGCCTGGTCCGCGCGGACGCCCGGCACGGCCCGCAGATCGTCGAGCGACGCGGCGGCGATGCGGGCGACCGAGCCGAACGCGGCGAGCAGCCGGCGTCGGGTCGCCGGGCCGACGCCCGGAATCCCGGACAGGCCGTCCCGCAGGCGGCGCTTCGACCGGACTCGCGCCTGGAAACCGGCGGCGAGACGGTGCGCCTCGTCGCGGACGCGCGCCAGCAGGCGCAGCGCCGGCGATCCTGGCGGCAGCGCCACCGGGTTCCGGCGGCCCGCCAGGTGGATTCGATCCGGCGCGCGGCGTCCGTCCTCCCCCATCGCGCCCTTGGCGATGGCGACGACGGGGAGGTCCCCCAGGCCGAGGTCGCCGAGCACGGTACGGGCGACCGCGAGGTGTCCGCGGCCGCCGTCGATGACGAACAGGTCGGGCGGCGACCAGCGGGGGTCGCTTGTGCCGGGGGGCTGTTCGGCGCTACGCGCCTCACCGCCCCCCGGACCCCCGCGGAACCTCGCGGCAAAGCCGCGAGGTTCCTTCGCCCGCACGAAGCGGCGCCGGAGAACCTCGCGCATCGCGGCATAGTCATCCCCGGCGGGGTCGCGCCGCACGCGGAACCTGCGGCAGCGATCCCCGGCCGGGGCGCCGTCGCGCAGCGCGGCGATCGCGGCGACCGTGGCGCCGCGCTCGGCGTGCCCGGCCCAATGCGACACGTCGACGCATTCGATCAGTCTCGGCGACGCCGGGATGCGCAGGGCGCGCGCCAGCGCCGCCGCCTCGGCCGCGGCCCCCTCGCGGTCGCGCGTCTCCTCGACGAATCGCTGCTCGGCGTTGACCCGCGCCATCTCCGCCAGCGCCGCGCGGCGGCCGCGCCGCGGCGCGATCACCCGGACCCGTTTTCCGCGCGCCTCCGAAAGGAACGCCTCCAGCACGTCCGAATCGGGCGCCGGCGCGGGGACGATCACCTCGTCGGGGACCGCCGCCCCGGAAGCGTACCGCTCGGCCAGGAACGCACCGATCACCTCGTCGTCGGGGGCCGCGATGCCGCGCAGCCCCAGGCTTCTGCACGCGACCAGCTTCCCGGCGCGGACCTCCAGCACGACCACCGCGGCGATCGACTCCTCCCGGTGGATGCCGACGACGTCCCGGTCCGCTTTCGAGACCTCGACGACGCGCTGCGGCTGCCCCAGGCTGGTCCGCTCGATCGCGGCGATCTGGTCCCGCAGATCCGCGGCCCGCTCGTACCGCATCTCCTCCGATGCAGCCGCCATCTCCGCCCGCATCTCGGCCAGGACGGCCTCGACGCGGCCGTCGAGCAGCGCGACGGCGCGCCGCACCGCCGCGCGGTACGCCTCGGCGTCGGCCCGCCCGACGCAGGGGGCGTCGCAGCGGCCGATCTGGTGCTGCAGGCAGGGGCGAGATCGTCCGCGCATGGCCGAGTCGCGGCACGGGCGCAGGCGGAGGATGCGGGAGATCGCGCGCGCCGCCTGCCTGGCCGCGCGCGCCGATCCGAACGGTCCGAAGTGGCGCGCCCCGTCGGGCCTCGGGCGCCGCACGAGATCGATCCGCGGCCACTCGGCCCGCGCGTCGATCCGGATCGACAGGTAATCCTTGTCGTCGCGAAGCTGCACATTGTAGCGGGGCCGCAGCGACTTGATGAGCGAGTTCTCCAGGATCAGCGCCTCGGCCGCCGTGGCGGTGACCACGGTCTCGATGTCGCGCACAAGGCCGGACAGCAGCGGGACGAAGAAACGCGCGTCGGACGATCCGGCGGCGAAGTACGACCGGACGCGGGCGCGCAAGGCCGCCGCCTTGCCGACGTAGAGCGGCTCGCCCCCATCGCCGCGCATCACGTACACGCCGGGAGCCCGAGGGAGGCGGTCGACTTTCTCCCGGAGGAGCGGATCCATCAACTAGTCGGCCGAGGACCAGCGCATCTCGGCCTTGCCGAACGCGCCCGCGAAATCGAGCACGAACGACCGGATCCCGGCGCGGAGGAACGGCTCCCCCGTGGGCAGGACTCGCGGGAACCGCAGGACGAACACCTGCCGGAACACGTTCAGGTAGGGGAAATACGCGCGGTGGAACGGCGTGGGGCGGCGGATCGCCTCGATGCCGGCGGGCTCGTGCCCGTCGTGGAACGGCGTGAGCACCTCGTCCCGGTCGTTCACCAGACGAATGCACCACGGGCTCGTCTCGGCCGCCAAGTCGGACCATTGGAGCCGCGTGCTGGTGGCCGCGACGAAGAAGACGTGCGCCGCCTCCATCTCGATCCGCTGCTCGTCCTCCAACGCCCGCCGCTCCGCGGGCGTCAGCCGGAAGTCGTGGGCGTAGCGGTCCACGAACGCCCGCCGGTACTCCCACGACTTGAACGTGGCGGTCACCGTCAGCGCGTTGTCGAGGCCGTCGAGCAGGTAGAGCCGGTCCTCGCGCGTCCATCGCTCGAGCACCCGCTCGTAGTCCTTCGGCTCGAACGACCGCTCCCGCGTCTCGGAGAAATCGACGCGCAACTCGGCGCACCCAGACAACGCGGCCAGCGCGAGCAGCGCCACGCCCGCGCCCACGGCTTGTGGTCCAGTCACGAACTCGCGTGGGGCCGTGCTCACCGGAAGTCCCCCCTCGTGAACAGCGATCGCGGGGAGAGGCCCGCCGCATCGAGCGCCTCGCGGCCGCCCTCCACGCGATCGACGATGCACACCGCGCCGGCGACGTCGAGGCCCTGTCCGCGCAGAGCCTCGGCCGCGCGGATCGTCGATCCGCCCGTCGTCACGACGTCCTCGAGCAGCACGACCCGCCTGCCGGACAGCCGCTCGGTCCCCTCCACCAGCCGGCCGGTGCCGTGGTCCTTGGGTTCCTTCCGTACGTACAGCGCCGGCGCCGGCTCCCCGAGCAGCGCCGAGGCGAACGAGGCGGCCGAGGCGAGCGCGCAGCCTCCAAGCGCGACGCCGGCGTAGGCGTGCACGGGATCGAAGGCCCGCGCCATCGCCGCCAGCACCACGCCGCACAGCACGTGCCCCTCGGCGGAAAGCACCACGCTCTTGCAATCGATGAAGAAGTCGCTGGTTCGCCCGGAGGCCAGCTTGAACGTCCCTCGCCGGACGGCGTGACGTTCGATCATCTCCAGCAGCGCGGCGCGTGCGCCGCCGAAGTCGGGCAGGGACGTGACCGGGGCCGCGGTCATCGGCGCCTCACGACCATCCGCGGTTCTGCGCCGGTGACCGTAGGCAGGGGTGGGGGCGTCATGTCGTCGCTTCGTGCAGTCGTCAAGGGCGGCAGTGGGTCCGGGCGGGCCGACCGCGGAGCATAGATCGGGATCGAGCGGACCGGGAGATCGAATGCACCTGCACCGGGGGGCTGTTCGGCGCTTCGCGCCTCACCCGCCGGCGCGGCCGCCTTCGGTCCGGGCTCGGGAGGCGCGTGCGCCGCCGGAGGTTCCGGACCGGGCGCCGGCGGCGGCGGTGAAACCGCGGCGACAGCCGGCGCCTCCGCGGAACCCGCCTGGAGGAAGCGCACCTTCGGCGCCTCGACGTCGCCGGCGACCACGCCGCCCGGATGAACGCGCACCTCCATGACGGCGCGGACGATCCCGGCAACGCGTCCGTAGAGGTCGATCTCCCGGGCCTCGGCAGTCCCCTCGATCGATCCGCCCGGGGCGATCGCGAGTCGGCCGTGCGCAACAGCGCGGCCCCGCACCGACCCCTCGATGCGCAGATCGCCGACGGCTTCCACGTCGCCCGTGACCGTCGTTCCGGCCGGCAGGACCGGTATGTAGCCGGGGTCGCCCATTCCCGAACCGCTCGACCACCAGCCTGTACCGCCGCGCGAGTCGCCTGTCAACGCACCCACGGGTTGCCGGGTTGCATGACGGCATACAGGTGCTAACATCCGGTCGCCCGGACGGCGGCCGCGGCGGATGCGGGCCAGGATGCCGGGCGGCGGAGGGGTCGACGATGATGCAGAGATGGCTCCGATTCGCGGCTGCGGCCGCGCTCGCCCTGCCGGCGGCCTGCGACGGCGCCGGCGGGAACGATCAGGATCGCGACGTGCCGGACGTGCCCGACGTGCCCGACGTGCCCGACGTGCCGGACGTGCCCGACAGGTCCGACAGGCCCGATGAGTCCGACACCGACACCCCCGAAACGTGGATGTGCGACCCGAGCCCCGACGCGGGTCCCGGCGCGGGCTGCCCGTTCGGGTACGAGTGCGTCTGCTGGTCGGACGACTACTGCACGTGCGAGCCGTCCACGACCACATGCGATCCGGGGGCGCCGTGGACCTGCCCTGACGGCTACCGGTGCGTTTGCGAGCCGTGGGGCGAGTGTTGGTGCGAGCCGGTCAGCGGCTGCAACCCGCGGGATCCGGGCGCCTGCCCGGCCGGCCAGGCCTGCTTCTGCGACGGCGGGCTCTGCACCTGCCAGCCGACCGCCGACTGCCGTGTCGGGGACCCGTACTCCTGCCCGCCCGACCACTGGTGCGATTGCACCGATGTCGGTTGCCGGTGCGTGAGCGCGGCCGGCTGCGATCCGTACGACCCGGGAAGCTGCCCGCCCGGCACGACCTGCATATGCCATTCCGAAGGGTGTGAGTGCGTGCCGTCGGGCGAGTGCGATCCGTCCGACCCGTGGACCTGCCCGGACGGATCGACCTGCGTGTGCAGCCCGTGGGGCGAATGCTGGTGCGAGCCGTCGGGGGGATGCAGCCCGGACGACCCGTGGAGCTGTCCGCCCGGTGAGGAATGCATTTGCGATCCCAGCTACTGCTGGTGTCAGCCGGCCGGGTGCGATCCGTCCGACCCGTGGAGCTGTCCGCCCGGAACTACCTGCGTGTGCGATCCGTGGAGCGGGTGCTGGTGTCAGGAGCCGCCGCCGCCGTGCGACCCGATCGAGTGCCGCCGGGAGTGTCAGCGGGCGGGCTACCGCACGGGTCGATGCGAGGAGTACGGGTGCGTCTGCTACGGCGGCGGCGCGGACGGCGGAACCCCGGGCGACGCGGGGAGCGGCGGCGGGACCCCGCCGTCGCCCGACGCGGGATAGCCCAGGCGGATCCGTTCACGTCGGGGGACCACCCGGTTTCAGGACGATCACGCCGGCCTGGCGGCCGCTCGGCGCGCCGTCGCGCCGGTGCGAGAAGAAGACGGCCGGCTCGGAGAACGTGCAGCGGCGCACGAGACGGATCGCCTCGGGGCTCACGCCCGCGCGGACAAGCAGGGATCGCGCGGCGGCGGCCAGGTCCACGCGCGGGCGCACCCCGCCGCCCCGGCGCACGACGACGCCGGCGCCCGCCTCGCGAGCGAACGCGGCGGCCACCTCTTCGCCCACCTCGAACGCCTCGGGCCCGATGCACGGTCCGATGGCGGCAGCGAGGCGCTCGGGCGACGCGCCGGCGGCCTCGCGCAGGGCGGCTACTCCGGCCTCCACGACGCCTCCGACCAGCGATCTCCAGCCGCAATGGAGCGCCGCCGCGGCGGGCCGGTCGATCGCCGCGAGCAGCACCGGGCAGCAGTCGGCCACGCGGACGGCGGCGGCCAGCGCCGCCGGGACGCGATCGGGCGCCAACACGATGCCGTCGGCCTTCTCCTCGCGAGCGGCGCGCGCCTGGGCGGCCGACCGAACGACGACGACCCGGGCGCCGTGCACCTGCCGGACGGCGGCGAGGCCCTCGGAGTCGTAGCCGAGCGACGCGGCCGCGCGGCGGTGGTTCTCGACGACGTTCGCCGGATCGTCGCCGGTCCTCCATGCGAGGTTCAGCGTCTCGAACGGACCGGTGGAAACGCCGCCGACGCGCGTCGTGAACCCATGGTCGATCCACGGAGGGAACGGCGCATCCGAGCGCAGTAGCTTGACCGTTTCTCCCGACATCTGCTACCCGGTCCATTTACGCTTGCGCGGACCGTCGGGCAAGTTCCCGCACGGTCCAGGGAGGCACGACCATGGCGCTGAAGTTCGCATCCCCGGAATGGGTCGCCGCCTACAAGGAGGCGATCAACACCAGCCCGACGTACAGGACCACCGGCAGCACCTGGCGCCACGGGGTCATCACGCTCGTCATCCCCGCGAACCCCGCCCTCGGCCTTGACACCGATGCGTGCATCTGGCTCGACCTGCACCAGGGCGTGTGCCGCGAGGCGAAGACGGTGTCGCGCGCGGAGGCGGATGCCGGCTCCGCGTTCGTCATCGTCGGCGAGTACGCCCGCTGGAAGCAGGTGATCCGCAAGGAGCTGGAGCCGATCAAGGGGATGATGCAAGGCAAGCTCAAGCTCGCCAAGGGACAGCTCCCGATCATCGTCCGCTACGTGCAGGCCGCGCGGGATCTCGTCGAGGCGGCGACCACGGTGCCGACCGCGTTCGCCGACGAGTAGGCGGCGGGATGCGGTACGACGAGACGCTCTCGTTCCTGCACCACGCGCCGACGCGCGTCGTTTTCGGCGCCGGCGCCGTCGCCGAGGCGCCGATGGAACTCGAACGGCTCGGCGTCTCGCGCGCCTTCGTCGTCACGGACCGCGTCATCTCGGAGAAGACCGACCTCCTCTCGCGCCTGCGCGGGGCGCTCGGCGACAGGTTCGCCGGCGTCTTCGACGGCGTCGTACCCGACTCGGGCGTCCACGTGGTCGACGAGGGCGCCGCGCGGGCCCGCGAGGCCGGCGCCGACTCGCTCGTGTCGCTCGGCGGCGGATCCTGCATCGACACCGCCAAGGGAATGGCGATCGTCCTGACCGAAGGCGGGTCGCTGGTCGATCACCAGGGCTTCCAGAACCTGACGAGGCGCCAGACGCCGCACGCGGCGATTCCGACGACCGCCGGGACCGGGAGCGAGATGACGCGCTACGCGGTGATCAAGGACCACGAGGAGCGCCGCAAGATGATCTTCGCGGACTACAACATCATCCCCGACGTGGCGATCCTGGACCCGTCGCTCACCGTCGGCATGCCGCCGTCGATCGCCGCGGGGACCGGGCTGGACGCCTTCACCCACGCCGTCGAGGCGATGCACTCGCTGCAGCGCAACCCGATCGCCGACGCGCTGGCGCTGCACGCCGCGCGGCTGGTCTGGAGTTCCCTTCCGCGCGCGCTCGAAGCCCCGGCCGACCTCGCCGCCCGCGGCCGGATGCTCCTGGCCGCATCGATGGCCGGTACGGCTTTCGACAACGCCCAGGTCGGCTTGGCGCACGCGATCGCCCACACGGTCGGCGCGCGCCACGGCGTGCACCACGGCATCGCCAACGCCATCGCGCTGCCGCACGTGATCCGCTTCAACGCCCCGGACACCGGGGAGGCGTACGCCGAGATCGCCGGGGCGCTCGGGCTGCCGAAGGCCGCGTCCGACTCGGCGGCATCGGAGGGTCTGGCGGCGGCGGTCGCGGCGTTCTCGGCCCGGTGCGGCCTTCCGGCGCGCCTGCGCGAGGTCGGCGTGCCCGAGGGGGATCTGCCCGAGTGCGCCGACGCGGCGGTGGAGGACGGGGCGATCGTGTACAACGGGCGGTTCGCGATGGACGCGGGACTGGTCTTGGAGGTCCTTCGGGCCGCCTACTGACGGGGGGCGCGGAGTTGGTGCAAGGATGAGCGACGAGAGATGCGTGAGGTACGACGGCGAGGGGGTCCGCGGTCCCCGTCCAGAGACCCGCGTGCGGGTGGCGCCGGACGCGGAGGAGATCGGTTTGGCCCACATGCTGGCCGACCTCGTGCGGCAGAACCTGGAGGCTCATCCCGAACGCGTGCGCGCGCTGGATCGCCTGCGGCTGCGGGTCGGCATTCGCGCCCGTGACGCCGAGGTCGAGCTGACGCTGGCATTCGGCGGCGGCGTGATGGAGGTGCGCGGTGGGATCGGGTCCGACGTCGACCTGGAGATCGACGCGAGCGCCGACGCCATCCTGGCTCTCCCGCTGATCCGGACCGGGCCGCTTGGTCTGCCGGCGTTCTGGGAGCCTCCCGCGCTGGACGTGCTGCGGCGAGCGATGCGCGGCGAGCTGCGCCTGCGGCCGCGCAGCCTGGCCGCGATGCCGGGCATGCTCCCCCAGCTCGGCGCGCTGGCCGAGCTGCTGTCGGCCGCCGAGTCCGGGCGCTAGGGAAGCGACGCGATGGGCGAGATATACGCATTCCTGGCGCTCGGCGGCCCCGTCATGATCCCGATCGCCCTCGGGTCGGTCGTGGCCCTGGCGATCTTCCTCGAGCGGCTCTGGTCGCTGCAGGCCGGGACGGTGCTCCCGGCGGGGCTGCTGGAGCGCGTGGAGGAGGCGATCGGGAACGGGAAGCCGGACGAGGCGCTGGCGGCGTGTCGCGAGCGGCCGTCTCCGTTCGGGAGGATCGTCGAGCTGGCGTTGTCGCGCCGCGACGAGACGCGGGAGCAGATCAAGGCCAGGCTGGAGGACCAGGGGAGGTTCGAGGTCGCCAGGCTGGATCGATACGTCGAGGCGGTCGGCACGATCGCCGCGATCGAGCCGCTGCTCGGGCTGCTCGGCACCGTCACCGGCATGATCAAGGTCTTCCAGGAGGTGGTCGCCACCAGCGAGCACGGCGCCATCGACCCGGGGCGGCTCGCCAACGGCATATGGGAGGCGCTGATCACGACCGCCGCGGGCCTCATCGTCGCCATCCCGGCGTTCGTCGCCTACAGGTACCTCCAGTCCAGGGCGCAGCGCCTGACCCTCCGCATGGAGGACGGCGCCCTGCGCGTGGTTGACGGCCTCAAGAGCGGCCCCCATGCCGCCGCCGGGCCGTCCTGAGGCGGGCGGTCGTGCGTTTCAGCCGGGAGCGCGCCGGCAGGTCCCGCAAGGATCTGGTCCTGGACATCGCCCCGCTGGTCGACATCGTCTTCCAGCTCCTGATCTTCTTCCTGCTGGCGGCCACCTTCGTGAAGAACCCGGTGCTGGACATCAACCTCCCCAGGGCGTCGGCGCGGCCGAAGGTCCAGCCGAAGGGCGCCGTCACCGTCTACATCCTGCGCGAGGGCCACGCCGATCGCTTCCGCGTGGATGACCGCGTCGTCCGCGAGGACGAACTGCGCGGCGTGCTGGCCGAACGGCACCGCCGGGATCCGAAGGTGGTGCTCCTCATCCAGGCCGACGAGCGGGTGCCGCACGGCGACGTCGTCAAGGTGATGAGCATCGGCCAGGAGATCGGGCTGACGCGACAGGGGATCGTCGCCAGCCCATCGGCAGCGGAGCGGCGGGAGTGATCTGCGCGCCGGGACGCGCCGCGACGGCCGGACGCACGGCCGGCGTGGCGATCGCAGCCTTCGCCGCCGCGCTGTGGGCGCTTCCCCCGTCGGCCTTCGGCAGCGAGGAGGATCGCGACGAGGGCGAGAGCCGCACCGGCCGCGTCTCCGGACCCGACGAGTGCAAGGAGGGGAAGCGGAGCCGCGAGTACGAGGACAAGCTGGAGAAGTGGCGCCGGCCGCGCAAGCTCAAGCGCCATCGCTGGGTGCGCGGGTTCCGCGAGGTGACGTTCCGCAACATCCACACGAACCGCGACGCCAAGCTCGTCCTGTTCGACGATGACGGCAACGTCGCGCCCGAGGCGGCCGAGAAGGTCCGCTGGATCTGGAACAACTCGGGCGTCGGGGACGGAAAGGCCGTCAGGGACCGGCTGATCAAGATCCTCTACTTCACGGCGGTCAAGTTCGACGTGAACGAGATCGTGATCATCTCCGGCTGGCGGGACGATCGCGAGCAGTCGGTCACCAGTCCGCACTGGCATGGAAGGGGCGCGGACATCATCGTGCCCGGCGTGTCCAACCAGAGGGTGATCGACTACGTGCGGAAGTACGGCAAGGTCGGCGTCGGCACCTACCCGGTGTCCGGCTTCATCCACGTCGACGTGCGCGAGCGTTCGTTCTTCTGGCGCGACGTGTCGGGGCCGGGACAGCCGAGCTGCTACTACGAGATCGACCGCGACATCGCCCGGGAATACGACGCCAACTACCGCGAGAGCCGCGACGATCCCCGGCGCCTGCGCGGCTACCGCGACTACATCGAGCAGAAGCGCAAGCGCCGGCGGCGGTGATTCCGGACATGGGAACCTCGGCGATGTCTGGTGGAATCTCCCCAATCCGAAATCCGAAATCCGAAATCCGAAATGCCGTTGCGGCGCTGGTGTTGGTGGTCGCGGCCGGCTGCAAGGACCGCGCCCCCGACGCCGCCGCGGCGGCCCGCGAACTGCGGGCGCTCGAACGGATCCTCGCGGAGGTCTCCAGCACCGAGATCCACCCCCGCCTCCAGGATGCGGACCTGGCCCCGCTGCGCTCGTTCAAGCCGACCGACGAGCGCGTCCTGCGCGTCCGGGAGACGTGCCTCCGCCAGTACGAGGAGATCGCCCGGACGTACCGGGACCTGGATCGGTGCGCGGATCTGGAGCGGACGCTCGCCGGGTTCCTGCGCGGTCCCGTCCCGGACGCCGGCGACCCGGCCGCGGTGCTCGACGAGGCCCAGCAGGTCTGCGGCCGCGCGTTCCGCTCGACCGACCGCGTCGAGCAGGCCCGCGCGGCGTGCGACCGGCGGATCTCCGGCCTGCGCGAGGGCCTCGGCCTGTAGCTTCTTAGCGCGGCGGCCTGCCTGCCGGCAGGCAGGCGCCGCAACCAAAGGGAGTTGTCCGGGTGGCGCAGCGGCGCCGCCGCGCCTGCCTGCCCTGCCTGCCGGCAGGCAGGCGGCAGGCAGGCGTCGAGCGTCAAGGGTCGAGAGTTGAGAATCCGGACAGACCG
>CAMTWF010000020.1:0-4050 GCA_947085355.1 uncultured delta proteobacterium | reverse complement strand
GTCCCACCGGGCCCTCGGTCGCCCGGGGGTTCACCGCCGCCCTGGAATCGTCGCAGTCGTCGCCGGCGCCGCACCCGATGGCGCCGTGGCCGTCGCCGTCGGCGTCGGGAGGCCTGCCGACGCAGACGCCGATAAGACAGGAATCGGGCGCCGTGCAGTCCACGCCGTCGTCGCACGGCGTCCCGTCCGCGAGCGGACGCCGGACGCACGAGCCGTCGCCGGAATCGCACGCGCCGGCGTTGCATGCGTTGTCGAGGAACGAGCAATCCCGCGTGCTCCCGGCGCCGCAGATCCCGGCCGCGCACGATTCGTCGTAGGTGCAGGGATCGCCGTCGTCGCACGCGCGGCCGTCCGGGAAACGCTGCGCTTCGCACGCGCCTGTCAGCGGGTTGCACGCCCCGCGGTTGCACGCATCGTCCAGTCCGGCGCATTCCCGGGGGACCCCGCTGCGGCATTCGCCGCCCCCGCATGTGTCCCCCAGCGTGCAGGGGTTGCCGTCGTCGCAGGGTTCGGTGTTCCAGAAGGGCGCGCACAGCCCGGTCTCGCGGTCGCACGGATCGGTCGTGCACGGGTTGAGGTCGTTGCAGTCCAGGGCCGTGCCCAGGCACGCGCCGCCCGCGCACGAATCGTCCAGCGTGCAAGGGTCCCCGTCGTCGCACGGCGTCCCGTCGGGCCGGTCGGCGCAGAACGCCGCGGCCTCGACCTCCGCGTCGACGTCCCCGCCGTCCTCGTGCGGCACTTCGATCGCCTCGGCGTCGCCGCCGTCCGGATCGGTCGTCGGATCGCCGCCGCACGCGCCGACGGTCACCAGAAGCACCGCAACCAGGGCAACTCTCATCGGAAGATAGACCTCCCCACCGCCGGCTCTATCGCCGGTGGACCGCTCCGGGTCCGAACGTCCACGTTCCGGCGTCGCCGCGGCCGGATCCCATCGGCTGGGGCGCCCCCAGGCTGAACTGGTAGCGATAGACGCCGTTGAACCCGCTGATCGCGGCGCCGGGCGCCGTCAGGGCGCTCCGCACCGGCTCGGGAACGTCCGCTTCGTCGACCTCGGGAGGCACGTCAACGCCCTCGTCGGGGATGTCCGCGTCCGCGTCGGCTGCCGTCGGCACGCAGCGATTGTCGATGCAGGACTGGCCGGGGGGGCAGCCGTCCCGCGGACACCCGCCGCCGCCTCCTCCTCCTGCGCACGCCGACCACAGCGCCGCCACGACCACGGAATTAGCGATCCGGAAACCACTGCTCCAGATGATCATCTGTCGCTTCTCCTCTCCTCGCGGTCCAGGCTCAGCGCACGTATATCCTCAGGTTCCCGAAACCGAACGACTCGTCAGCGGCCGCCTGATCCAGCGACGAGCAGACGGCGACGACGGCGGAGCCCGCCGCGTGCGGGAACTCCACGTCGACGCTGTACTGCAACGTCTCGCCCCACCCCGCGCCGCACGTGCTCGGCGCACCGCTGAACACAGCCGTCCGGCCCCACCGCCGCACCGCGTCCACCAGCAGGTAGCCCTCCTCGCCGTCCCAGGAATCGACGAAGTGGTAATTGAACGCGACGCGCATCTGGGCATGGGCCGGCAACCCGGCGAACGTCTTCGTCAGGCAGCCGCCCGAGATGACGTTGTAGCCGCCCAGCATGGTCACCCAGCCGCACGTGGTCACGGTGTTGTTCGACCACCCCGACGCGCCCGACGGGAGGAACAACTCCTCGGCCGCCAGCGTCCAGGTGAGCGGCGCCGCGGGCGCGTGCGCGTGATCGCTGCGCGCCGCCGTCGCGGCCGTCCCGCTCCCGCCGAACGCCACCGCGAACGTCGTGCCGGTCAGAGTCAGGCCGGCTCCAGCCGAGTAGGTCGTATCGGCATCCACGCCGTCGGCGAACCCCGCGGGCACGTCCGTCAACGTCGTCCAGGGGGTCGGGTGGGACGCAGGGGCGTACACCGAGTCGAGTTCCGCCTGGAGCTCGGCCGGCGTGTCGTAGCAGACCGCCCGCGCACGGTCCTCGAGGTACAGCGGATCGGCGGAGAAGCGCGTGCCGGTGAGCTGAAGGCCGAGGCCGGCCGAGTACGTCGTGTCGTTGTCGACGCCGTCGGCGAAGCCGGCCGGCACGCCGGCGAGATTGCCCCAGTGGACGCTCGCCGATCCGGCCGCGCCGAGTTCCGCCTCCGTGTAGTACCGGTCGTCGTGCTCGTGCCCCGTCCGGGCCAGTTCGCCGGCCGCCACGCCGCCCACCGAGCGTGCATCGCCGGCGTACTGTGCGAAGGCTGCGTAGGGCGTCGACCCGAGCTGCATGCGGGGGAAGGGCGGCGAGGCGTCGACGGCGATCTCCATCCAGAGCACGCCGTTGTCGCGGAAGAGTGCGAGGTCGAGCGGCTGGGATTCGCCGACGAGCGTCGAGAGCATGCCGTCCACGACGGCCACGTCCTGGGTCTCGGTCCACAGCGGCGCCCCGCCGGTTTCCGAGTCGTGGATCGTGAACGTCAGGGTCCGGACGCCCTGCACCGGCCGTCCGTCGGCTTCCGCCAGCGTTCCCTGGAGCGGGATCACGGCGGGAGCGTCGGCGCGAGCCGCGCCGGCGACGGCCAGCCCCAGGACGACTGCTGTCGCACCCGCTGCACAAGTACGCATTGAAAGCCTCCTCGTCGCTCCGGTGCGGCATCGCCGCGCGCGGGGCCCCGCGTCAAGTTCCGGGGGTGGTCGCGGCCGCCACGGTCCACGTGGCCGTCAGGTCCTCCCCGGTTTCGTCGTGTCCGTTCAGTCCGTTGCCGTCGGTCCTCGGCTCGCCGGTTTCGGCCAGGTCGGTCCGAACGAACGATCCGCCCGACGGATGAACGCCCGCGATCGCCTGCTGCGATGCAACCGGCGTGTCCGGGCGGTAGGCGCTCGGGACCGAGTCGGGGTCCGGGCCGTCGCGCGTCACCCCCGTCTTGTCGGGTGCTTCCGCCGTCGTGCCCCAGCTCGCGATGTCGACGTCGGCGACCAGGTCGGTCGCGCCGTTCCAATGGAAAAGGACGACGGTCTCGGCCATGTTCGCCAGCAGCCCGGCGGCGGCGCCTCCGATAGATCCCGGGAAGGCGGCCGCCATGTCCGGTGTCGCCGGATCGTTCGGCGTGCCGGGGCGCAACTCGAAAGTCGGATTCGATCCGTGGCGCGCCGCGAACGTCTGGGCGCTGCCCGTCGCCACGGTGACCCGCTCTCCCGGACCGATCGACGCCCCGGGCGGGAACGCCGCCACGAAGTCGTAGCCTCGCACCGCCGGCCACGGCGGGCCGGACGGCAGGTCCCAGTACCGCCAGGCGATCGCCGGGTCGGCGGCGTCGTAGAGGTAGTAGCCCGCCAGCGCGACGGTCACGACCGTCGGGTTGTAGATCTCGATGAACTCGGCTTCCGTCGGCGCGACGACGATCTCGGTCACGAGCAGGTGGCTGTTGATGGCGACGCGCAGGGTCCCGAGCCGATCCGTCTGGATGCCGTTGGACGGAGGGGCAGCGCCGTTGCCGTCGGCGTCGGCGTAGAGCCAGGTGACCCCGCGGTCGGTGGTGAAGCGGTACGCGACGCTGAACGTCCCGGCCGCGGGCGGCGTGAGGTATCCCGCAAAAACGTCCCGGGAGTTGCCCGGCCCGCCGCGCCCGTAGTAGTCGGCTCCGGACCACGTCCATGCCGGGTTGTCCGTGGGGTCGGAAAGCAGCGGCCCGATGCCGATCTCCGCCCACAGGTCCGTCATCGGGCCGCTCGTGCCCGTCGCGCCGATCTCGAAGGCGGCGCCGAACACGAGGGGCGTGCGCTCTCCGAGGCCGATGCCGATCTCGAGCGGCCGGTCGATGTGTGCCCAATCGAGGCCGTCGCAGCGGGGAGAGACCAGGTCGGCCAGGGTGTCGCAGTCGTTGTCGAGGCCGTCGAAGCAGGTCGAACGTCCCACCGGGCCCTCGGTCGCCCGGGGGTTCACCGCCGCCCTGGAATCGTCGCAGTCGTCGCCGGCGCCGCACCCGATGGCGCCGTGGCCGTCGCCGTCGGCGTCGGGAGGCCTGCCGACGCAGACGCCGATAAGACAGG
>CAMTWF010000019.1:0-20808 GCA_947085355.1 uncultured delta proteobacterium | reverse complement strand
CCGGCCCGTCCCGGCGGCTTCCCTTGACCGGATCGCGTTGCTATCATGCGCTGCCGCGGGTGGGACGGCGGGCGGCGCGACGGACGGTGCGGGCGTTCGGTCCGCAATCAGGGAGAATGGCGGATGGACCTGCTTCAGGAACTCCTTCAAGCCGAACTCGAGCGTCTCTTCGCGCTCGCCGAGATCCAGGCGATCGTGCGCGACTACCTCGGTACGGCCCCCCGGGAAATCGCGGACGACAGGGCCGGGAAGGCCGCCTACGTCCGTCGGCTGCTCGCCTGGGCCGATCGCGACGGCGCCGCACCGGCGCTCGTCGACGTCATCCTGGCGCTCAAAGGCACCGCCGTCGATCCGCGCCTCCGCCAGCAGCGTGCTCGCCGGCCGTCCGAGGATCTGGAGCCGGGCGCGACGATCGGTCCATACGCGATCGAGGAGTTGATAGGGTCCGGGGGCGTCGCCGTGGTCTACCGGGCCTCCGGCGCGGGCGGCCAGGTGGCGTTGCGGGTGCTCCGCGGCGACCACGCCTTCGACCGCGTCGCACTGCACAGGTACATGGCGGCCCAGCGCATGATGCGCGACGTATCGCACCCGGCGTTCCAGCGTCCGGTGGACATCGGCGCCGCGGACGGCCGCTACTACGTGGCCTATCCGTTCGCCCCGGGCCGCACGGCGCGGTCGCTGCTCCGTGACGGCCCGGTCCCGTTCGAAGTCGCGCGTCGCGTGGTTTCCCCCGTCGTCGAGGCGCTTGGGGCGTTGCACGCCCGCGGGCTGGCCCACGGCGACGTGAAGCTGGAGAACGTCATCGTCTCGGGAGATCCCGGATCCGAGACGGTGACCCTCGTCGGGGCCGGGGCGGACCGGCTCGCCGGGCGCGGCACGGCGGGCATGGAGGAGGCCGGCCGATTGGCCGGCTTCGGCACGCCGAAGTCGGCGGCTCCGGAGGTGATCCGGGGGGCGCCGGCCGACGCCCGTTCGGACTTCTACGCCGTCGGCGTACTGCTCTACGAGATGCTCGCCGGGGTTCCGCCCTTCGTCGATCGGACGGCGGCCGATGTGGCCGTGAAGCACCTTGCCGTGGAGGCGGAGCCGCCCGGTGCGCGGAACCCGCGGGGTCGCATTTCCAGGCGCGTCGACGCCATGGTGCTGCGCTGCCTGCGGAAGGACCCGGCGGCGCGGTTCCAGACCGCCGAGGCGCTGCTGGGGGAGATCGAGGCGGCCGGGCGCGAGACCCGGGATGTGGCCGAGCGGGCCAAGGCGGTCAAGCAGGCGACCGTCGAGGAGGTCCAGGACTGGTCCGACCAGTTCATGGCCGATCCGAACAACGAGGAGGTGTATTCCGAGCTCGAGGCGGCCGCTCGCGGGGCCGGGGCATGGGACGTAGTCCTCCAGGCGCTGGGGGTCGCCGCCGAGGATGCGCCCCGCGATCGCCGCAAGGATCTGCTCTTCCGCGCCGGGCGCATCCACGAGGCCGAGATCCGGGACTTCGAGCAGGCGGAGGCGGCGTACCGGTCGATCCTGGAGCTTGATCCCTCCGACGAACTGGCGATGGTCGCCATCGAGGACCTGAACCGGACCGCGGGGAGGTTCGATCGTCTCGTCGATCTGCTTCTGGAGCGGGCCGGGCGGGCCGATTCCGCGGTGCAGAAGCGCGAGGCGATGCTGGAGGCGGCGCGCGTGTACGAACGCGACCTCAACGACCACGCCAAGGCGCTGACCGTCGTCCTCCAGGTCTACAAGGAGGTCCCGCAGGAGCAGAACCTGCTCGACAGGATTGAAAGCCTCGCCGCGGCCTCGGGGGGGTGGCAAGAAGTCCTGGCCGAACTCGGGGAGGTCGTCTGCGGTCCCTCCGATCCGCCGCTGGTCGCGGGCCTCTGCGCGCGCCTCGGCACGTGGTGCGCCGAGCACGTGGGCCGTCCGGATTTCGCAATGCGGTATTTCCAGCAGGCGCTGACGATCGATCCGCGGTCGGAGCCCGCGCTGGCCGGGCTGGCCCAGATCTACCGATCGACCCGCAAGTGGACGGAACTGGCGCAGGTGCTGGAGAGGCTCGCCGAGATCGTCACGATCCCCGCGCGCAGGCGCGACATCCGGGCGGAGATCGCCGTGATGTACGAAGAGCGGCTCGACGATCGCGAGAAGGCGATCGAGATGTACCGCAGCGTCGTGGCGGAAGACCCGACGCACCCGCAGGCCGCCGCCGCCCTCGAACGCCTCTGCTACAAACTGGAGAGGTGGAAGGACCTGTCGGACCTGCTCGAGAAGCGCGCAGGGGCCGTCTCCGATCCCAAGACCCGGGGCGAGATCCTGCTGGCGCTCGCGGAGGTCCGCGAGGATCGCCTCGAACAGATCGAGGCGGCCGCGGAAGCCTACAGGGAGGCGCTCGGGATCGACCCCCACAGTGTCGACGCGCTCAAGGGCCTCGAACGCATCTACGCCCGCCGCGGCCAGTTCCGGGATCTGCTCGGCGTGCTGGAACGGCAGGTCGAGATCGCCGGGACGGCGCGCCAGAAGGTCGGGCTGTTCGAGCGGATCGGCGCGATCCACGAGAAGGAGTTCATGGACGGCGCCGCGGCGATCGCGGCGTTCGGGAAGGTGTTGGATCTCGACCGTGACAACGCCGGCGCCATCGCGGCGCTCGCGCGCCTCTACCGCGCCGAGAAGCGTTGGAGCGAGTACGTCGAGACGCTCGACCAGCAATGCGGTCTCTCCCCCGATGCGGCGGGGAAGCTGGAGTGCCTGCGGGCCCAGGCGTCGACGATGATCCACCATCTCGACCTGCCGGGCCCCGCGCTCGACGTTCTCGGGAGGATCCTCGAACTCGCACCCGGAGACCGCGAGGCGCTCCGGGAGACGGCGGCGTGCGCGCGCAAGCTGGGCGACTCGCGCCGCGCGGCCGGTGCGCTGCGCAAGCTGGCCGCCGCCACCGACGGGGCCGAGAAGGCCAGGACGCTCGTCGAACTCGGCGGGCTGCTCGACACAGAGATCAACGACCACGCCGCCGCGGTGGACGCCTACCGCGCGGCGCTCGACGCGGACCCGTCCAACGCCGCGGCCGCCGCGGCGCTGCGGACGGTCTACGCGGAGAAGGGCGATTACCAGGCGACGATCGAGATGTTGCAGCGGGAGATCGACGCGGCCGACGGCGATCTCGCCAGGTCCCGCCTGCACGTGCAGATGGGCCGCATCTTCCGGGAGGACATCGGCGATTCCGACCGCGCCCTCGCGTGTTTCGAGAAGGCCCTGGAAACGGACCGGACCAGCATCGAGGCCGCCGAGCCGTTGGCCGAGTTGTACCGCGAGCGCGACCGATGGGAGGACGCGTCGAGGATCTACGAGGCGTTCGCCGATTCCGCGGCCGCTCTGCCGGTGCGGAGCGCCGGCGAGTTGTTCCTGCGGCAGGGCCAGGCGGCCGAGCGGCTCGGGAATCTCGATCGGGCCGAGAAGGCGTACCTCAAGGCCCGCGAGGCGCGTCCGGACGACATCGAGGTGCCCCGCCGGATCGCCGCCGTCAGGCTGGCGCTCGGCCGTCACGAGGATGCACGGGCCATCCTCAAGGAGCTGCTCCTGCGGTTCGAGGCCGACATGGCGCCGCAGGATCGCGTGCGGGCGCACATGGATCTCGCCGGCGCCGCCCGCGCCATGGGCGATTCCGCGTCGGCGTTGCGGGATGTCGACGAGACCCTGCGGCTGGATCCCGGCCTGCGCGAGGCGATCGAGGTCCGAGCGGCGATCCACGAGGAGCGGGGCGAGTGGGCCGAGGTCGTGGCGGACCTCCGGCGGCTGATGGAGAAGGCCCCCGACGAGAAGCGGTTCGATCTGCTGGTGCGGGTCGGGGACATCCTGCGCGAGCGGCTCGGGGACAACGAGAAGGCGGCCAGGAGCTACCATGCGGCGCTGGAGATCCAGCCGGAGCACCGCGCGGTCCTGCACAAGCTGATCGCCGTCTACCAGGCCACCGAGCAATGGTCGCGGGTCGTCGAGGCGATCCTCCGCATCGCAGACCTGCTCGACGACAGGAAGATGCTCGCCAAGTACTACTTGACCGCGGCCCGAGTGAATGCCGAGAAGCTCGGCCACAAGGACGACGCCGTCACCTACTACGACCTCGCCCTGGACAACGATCCGGAGAACCTCGCCGTCTTCGACGACATGGTGCGTCTGCTGACCGACGTGCAGCGGTGGAGCGACATCGAGCGCGCCTACCGCAAGATGATCGGCAGGATGGAGAAGGCCGGCGGCGATGCGCTGGCGCGGGCCAACATGTGGCACGCGCTGGCCGAGGTCTGTCACCACCGTCTCAACCACGTGGGCGACGCCATCACCGCCTACGAAGCCGCGCTGCGCCTCGACCCCGAGAACAGGCCCTGGATGGAATCGCTCGTGCGGCTCTACGGCGACGACCTGCGGCACGCCGACAAGGCCGTCCGCCTCCACCGGCAGCTCCTCGACATGAACCCCTACCGCGCCGAGAGCTACCAGCTCCTGTCCCGGATCCACGTGGCGCGCGAGCGTTGGGACGAGGCCTGGTGCTTCTCCTCGGCCCTCAACTCGCTCGGCCTGGCCGAGGACACCGAGAAGGAGATCTACCTCCACTACCGCGACGACCAGCCGCTCCAGGTCGCCGAGCCGATCTCGGACGAGCGGTGGCGCCGCTACGTCCACCACGAGTCGCTCGACGAGATGATCACCGGCATCTTCGCCACCATCCAGCCGGCGTACCTCAAGCGCCACGGCAAGGCGCTCAAGACGTACGGCGTCTCCGACTCCGACAGGCTCGACGTCGAGGCCCGCGGCGAGCGGCTCACCTGGGCGGCGTCGGAGGTCGCGAGGACGTTCGGGATGGAGCCTCCGCCGCTATATGTCCGCGAGGACCGCGCCGGCGCGCTCGCCCTCGCCGAGGTCGATCCGCCGGCCATCCTGGCGGGAAAGACGATCCGCGAGATGGCCGAGCACGAAATGGAAGACCTCAAGGTGGTCGCCTTCCTGCTCGGCAGGCACATGGCCTACTGCCGGCCGGGCTTCTTCATGAGGACGGTGCTCCAGAGCGGCACGGCGCTGTCGACCTGGTTCCTGGCGGGCGTGCGGCGGATCATCAACACGTTCCCCGTGCCGCCCAACCTGGCCCAGCCGGTCGCCGACGCCGTCGAGGCGCTGTGGCGGAACCTGGACCGCACCGCGACCGACAAGCTGGGCGACCAGGTCGCGGCGTTCCTCTCCGCCGTCGGCGGCGGCCTGGACCTCAAGCGATGGGCCCACGCCGTCGACTTCACCGTCGACGCCGCCGGCTTCGTCGCCTGCAACGACGTCGACATCGCCTCCAGGACGGTCAAGTCGAGCCCCGCCGAACCGTGGATGGCGCCCGCCAAGGACCGCCTGCGCGAGCTGATACGGTACGCCGTCGGCGAGAACTACTTCACGCTCCGGGACAGGATGGGCGTCCGAATCGTCATCGACGCCGGCTCGGGCGGCGGCGGGTAGCAGGATCGGCGGTCGGCGGTCGAGAGGAACGGCCGGGGTAGGCGGACCGATGCGCCGGCAGAATCGCTCGGCATGATGCTCAACCGACACGATGCCGTCCTGGACCTCCGCGGAGAGGTCTGTCCGCATACGTACGTCCGCACGAAGCTGGCGCTGGAGGACCTGTCGCCGGGCCGGGTCCTGCTCGTGGTCCTCGATCACCCCCCAGCCTTCCTCCGCATCCCGCGCTCCGCGGCCGAAGACGGGCATCGCATCCTGGACAGGACCGACCGGAACGACGGCACGTTCGAGGTGCTCATCGAGAAGGGGGACGACAGCTAGGAGTTTCGGGTTTCGGGTTTCGGGTTTCTCCAAACTCCAAGCCGCTAAGTCCTAAGTCCTAAGTCCTAATTGCTAGCTCCCCTTACGGACACCACCAGCCGCCCTCGTAGACGTTCACCGAGTCGAGCCGCAGCGTGGAGGCGATCTCGCGGTAGTACGAGCGCAACGCCGCGTAGAAGTCGATGTGCCGGCCGTCCACACCGCCGCCGCGGTCGTCGGCCACGACGCACCCGTCGTGCACGAACCCGCCCCACGGCGCTTCCCCGGGCATCGGAACCCCGTCCATCTCGCCGACGTAGACGCTGGAACCGATCGGGATGACCGCCGGGTCGACCGCTATCGAGCGGAACGGCGCGAGGGGACGGTTGGCGACGCCGACGCCCCACGGGTGCGTCTCCGGATTCACCTCGAAGAAACACGGCGAACGCGGGCACGAGCAGCGGCTGTGGTAGTTCAGGATGCGCCCGTCGAGCAGTCGCCCGGTGCCCTCGATCGCCAGGCTGCGCGCGAAAGCCTCGGGCACGACGGCGAGCAGGTCGCACCGGGGATCGAACAGGTCCGTGTCGGCCGGGCCGGGGAACTCCTCCTCGACGGCCATCCAGTAGTACGTAAGCCGGAAGACGCCGAGGTGCCGGCCGGGATTCCCGATGACGATCGCGTCCGGCAACCGGAACTCGTCGCGAAATCCGGGGGCCATGGCATGGTCCGCGTCCGCGTCGGCCCCACCGATGTCGGCGCCGGCGGGATCGAACGGCTCGGGATCCGCGCACGACTGCAGGAGCATCGCGGCGATGCCGGCGAACCGGGCGCCCCCCGATCCCCGAACCGCGGCGCACCGTCGCATCGCTATCGCTTCTCGGCCAGCGTGATGAGCCGCGCCGAGTCGCTGCCGAAGAAGACCCCGGGCGTGGCGTAGTGGCCGGTCACTTCCGACACCCTGAACCCGCTGGAGTGCAGCATCATTCCGAGTTCGTGGAGCGAGTAGAGGCGGATGGAGTAGTCGGCCGACTCCTGGTCTCCGCCCGGGAGCGCCCACGAGCGGTGGATGACGAGCCTGCTGGTGATGTAGTTGAAGTCGACCTCCTCCAGGTACTGGCGATCCTCGCCCTGGAACCAGGTGGACCGCGGCACTTCCCGTATCACGTGATCGCGGTTGCACGTCTCGAGCAGGAACACGCCGCTGGGCTTGAGCGCCCTCCAGACGTTCCGCGCGACCGCGGCGTTCGTCTCGTCGTCGAAGTAGCCGAAGCTGGTCCCGACGCAATACGCCGCGTCGAACACCGCCTCGAACTGGAGTTCCCGCATGCAGCCCTGGATGAAGTTGATCTTCACCCCACGCTGCTGCGCCGCCTCGCCGGCCCGGGCCAGCATCGGCAGCGACAGGTCCACGCCGACCACCTCGTACCCCCGCGCCGCGAGTTCGACCGCGTGGCGGCCGTGCCCGCAGGCCAGGTCGAGGATCACCCCGCCGGGCTCGACGCCAAGCATGCGCTGGACCAGGTCGACCTCCCTCCGAGTGTCCTCCGGCGTGAATTTCGGCAGCGACCGCAGGTACTCCTCGTCGAACACCTCCTCCCACCACGACTTGCGCGCGCCGCGCCGTCGCCGTCGCCGCGTCGGCGCAACGCGCGACGTAGCCCGGATCGTCGCCCCCACCGGAGCCGCCGCTTCCGGCGAAGCACCCGGCGGCGGGGCCACGGCCACGACTTCCGGCTCGATCGTCTGCACGTCCTCGTCGGCGATCTCCTCCACACCGTCGCGTCTCGCCGGCGGCGGGCCGGGCGCGACCTGCGGGACCGCCGGCGCCGCGAAACGCCGCGGAACGTCGTCCTCGGGTATCGAGATCACCGACGGCAACGTGTCGGGACCCAGGTCGGTCATCGGAGGGAGATCATCGGCGATGGCCAGAGCCGCCGACTCCTCCTCGTCGTCCCCCGATTCCACGACGGCGACGTCCTGATCGGGCGGCGCCGGCGCGACGTCCTCGCCTGGGATCTCGGCCACGCCGTCCGCCTCGATCCCCGCCCCATCCGCCGGCTGAACGGCGACCGGCGGGGACCACACGCCGCCCGCGAGCGGGGCGAACGCCTCCACCGCGGTCAAGACCTCCGCCTCGGGCATCGACGGCCGCCGCGACGGCGACGATGGCTGGATCGCGGCCCCCGGGTCCGCCGGCGCCCAGAACGCCAAGGCCGGCGGCGTGGGGCGGGAGGGCGCGTGAGCAGGCGGAGGCGATGACGGTCGGAACGCATCCTCGGAAATGATCACTCGAGGCAGGCCGACCTCATGGCGAGGCGCGGCCGGCGAAGCCGGCGACGACGGCGGCAGTCGCACGGACGCCTGCGCCTGCGCCTGCGGATCGATCGACGGAACCGGCTCCGGAGGCGGTGGCGGAGCGACGGCGGGGCGCCGGGCGATCTGCGCGATTTCGTGCCGCGGGACGGCCTCCGGGAACGGGACGAACGGCGGCGGGACCGGGATGATCAGGCCCTGAGCCGGACGCGGAGGGAACGGCCTCTCCGTGCCGGCGGGGAAAACGGGAGCCGGCATGGGCGTCGAACGCCCGCCGGAAGCCGGCCCCAAGGTGGGCCTCCGATCCGTCGAGAACGAATCGACCGGCGCGGAATCCTCGGCGGCATCCGCCTCTTCGTCCAGTTCGATCGCCCCGTCGCCGTCGTGATCGTCGCCGCCCAGCACGACGCTGCGGCTGACCGCCACGACGCGCGGAGGCTCGGGGCGATCGAGCAGCGGGGCCGGGATGGAAGGGTCCGTGTCGGCGTCGGAGTCCCGCGGCGCCGCACCACCGCCGGCCGGGGGGTCGTCTTGACGCGCCCGCCTCGTGTCGTTCGGATCGGATGCCGCCATCGTCCCATTGACGCCCGAGCGTCCCGCGGGCGAAACGCCGCGGGAAAAACGCCCGTCGCGACCCATGAATACTATCCGAACTCCGGGTCCGGGGACAATTGGAGTGGGCCGGCGGCCGGCGCGTCGAGGCTCGCGGGTTCGAGCGCCCCGAGGGCGCGGAGCGCCTCGAACAGGATCACGGCGGCGGCGTTTGCCAGGTTGAGGCTCCTCACGAACCCGGCCATCGGGATCCCCCGGACGCGGTCCGCGAAGCGGCACAGCAGTTCCGCCGGCAGCCCGGTGGACTCCTTGCCGAACACGAGCGACCCGCCGGGAGCCCAGGGGGCGCGCAGGTACGAACGCGGGGCGCGCGCCGAGAAGAGCAGCGGCGGCGGCGACCCCGCCGGCAGCGAGGCGAGGAACGCGTCGAAGCCGTCGTGGACCCGGACGTCCACCAGCGGCCAGTAGTCCAGACCCGCTCGGCGCAACGCCCGGTCGTCCATGCGGAACGACACGGGACCGACGACGTGCAGGCTGCTGCCCGTGGCGGCGCACAGCCGCGCCGCGTTGCCTACGTTCGGCGGGATCTCCGGCTCGACCAGGACGACCCGCAACGGCGGGACGAGCGGCGGGCAGCGAAGCCTCGGCAGGCCGTCCAGCGACCGATCGGGAGCCTCGAGCGGCCGCCGCGGCCCGGCCAAGGACCCGAGCGGCTTCGCCGCGAGGGTCCGCGGGGGTCCGGGGGGCGGTGAGGCGCGAAGCGCCGAACAGCCCCCCGGTGAATGGGATCGGACGCGCCCCGCCGAGGGAGCGCCGCGACGCCCGGTTCCAGGCACGCGGCCCGGCCTAGCCCACCTTGGCGGACAGGATGAACGCGATGATGAGCGCGTACAGGACGAGCGACTCGATCAGCGCCAGCGCCAGGACGAACGGCACGAAGACGTCCTTGCGGGCGCCCGGGTTGCGCGCGATCCCCTCGATCGCCGCCACCGCCGCCTTGGCCTGGCTGAGCGCCCCGGCGACCACGGCCACCATGATCGTAAGCGCGGTCGCCAGGGCGATCAGGGCCTTGTTGAGCGACTCGGCCGGCTGCGCCTCGACGACGGCCGCGCCGCCGCCGGACTCCTCGGCGGACGCTCCGGGCTCCTGGGCCCCCGCGAGCGACGGCGACGCGGTGGACGCCGCGAGCCCGAATGCCAACGCGATACCGAACGGCTTCCACGAACTCATGCAACACCTCCTTGCCACGACCGCGCACCACCCGGTGCGCTCAAGCGTGGGCGTCTTCGTGCTCCTCGTGGCCGCCCACCGCCAGCCCGATGTACACCATCGACAGCAGGCAGAAGACCGCCGTCTGGACCACGGCCACCAGGACCCCGAGCAGCTGCACGGGCAACGGGACGAAGACCGGAACGAACGGCACCAGCGTCAGGAACACCCCAAGCACCGTGTGATCCGAGTACATGTTCCCCATGAGGCGCACCGACAGCGACAACAGGCGCGCAAGATGGCTCACCACCTCGATGACGAACACGAGGTACGGAATCGGCGTCAGGAAGAAGACCGGTCCCAACCCGCCGAAGAACTCCTTGAGGTACCCGAGGCCGTGGCGCTTGAAACCGTACGCCTCGGCGGTGAACACCACGATCGCCGCGCAGCCGAGCGTCGTGTTCAGGTTCGCCGTCGGCGGCGCAAAACCGGGGATCATCCCCAGCGAGTTCGCCAGCAGGATGAAGAACGCGCACGTGCCGATCAGCGGCAGGAAGACGCGGGCCTCCTTCGGACCCATCAGCGACTCCATCTGCCGCAGCACCATCTCCGTCACTACCTCGAAGAACGTGCGAACCGTCAGCCGATCCTCGGGGACGACGGCGGCACGGGCGTCGGCCACCTTCCGGTGCAGCATCAGCGCCAGCGTCGCCAGGATCGCCAGCACCAGCATCGCGCCGCCGATGTGCTGGATGTCCAGCGTCTGCTTCCCTATCCACGTGGCGCCGAGCCTCCCCTCCATGGCGGCGCGGAGCACCTCGTAGTTGGGGATGAACCTGAACCATGTCTCGTGATCAGGCATCGGACGCCCCCGCTCCCGCCCCGGCGGGACGCGCCGAACGCGCCGCCAGCGCGGCGCCGCCGAGCAGTCCGGCGGCCAGGGCCGAATAGCCCAGCGCCAGCGACGCGGCAGGCAGTCGGACGATGCTCCAGAGCGCCCACAACGCGGCGACCACGCCGGCCACCTTGAGGCCGACCAGAAGGGCGAGAACGACGCGGCGCGTCCCGCGCATGCCGGGGGCGAACAGCCCGCCGAGGAGGCACCGGATGGCGATCCAGTTGGCGAACGCAAGCGACGCGGCGGCCGCCGCGCCGATCGCCCCGCGGCCGAGGCCCCAGATCGCAAGGCCCGCGAGGGCCGCGCAGAGGCCGGCCAGCGCGACTCCGGCGTCAAGCATCCTCATCGTCCGATCCGGTCCTCTTCCCATCGACTCCGCCATCCGTCGCGCGTCCGCCGCCGGGATCCACCCTCGCGTAACGCCGCCCGACGCGCCAGATCGCGCGACCCGCGGCCAGGATGCCCACCACCGTCCCGGCGATCATGAAGGTTGGAGCGGCGTCGAACCTGCCGTCGAGCCACGATCCGCCCAGGTACCCGATGGCGACCGCGATCGCCATCTCGATGCCGACCGATCCGATATCGACGGCCTCGGCCCAGGCGCTGCGCTCCCGGCGCTTGCCGCTCACCTCACCCCATGCCCCCCCGATCGCGCGCGGCAGCTACCACGCCACGGCCGCCGTGGTCAAGCTGGGAAGTTTGGAGTTTCGAGTTTGGAGTTTCGAGTTTGGAGTTTGGAGCAGCTTGAAACCCGAAACCCCAAACCCGAAACTGGACTCGAAGCCTTCTCGACGGCCTGCTGGAGGTGGAAACCGACGACCCATGCCGGAACGCGTGCGTGGCCGATCACGGACCGGGCCGCTTCGAGATCGCCTTCGGCCTTCTCGAGCCAGGCTCGCGCCAGCAGGAGCTGCTTCTCATGCAGCGTCATGCAGGACCACTCCCTCCGTCGCGATGCGCTCTTCCAGGCTGCAAGGCGTGTCGCTCCAGGCGTCCCACCAGGGCTGCGTCCGGGCGACTTTTCGGGGCGGACACCGGAACTTGATCCGGCGGAACCAACGGGGTATGCAAGCGGCCGGTCGTTGGAGGTGAAACATGCGATACGGTTGCTGGGGCTGGATGGTTGCATTCATCGCGGGCTGGGGCGTCGCGGCGTGCGGGGACGCCGTGATCGGCGGCGGCGACGACGCAGGCGCGGACGACGGCGCGCAGGAGGACGTCGGGCGCGAGATCGACGACGAGGGCGCGGACGACGGCGAAGTCCCGCCGGACGTCCTCGTCTGCGAGACCGGAACGTCGTGCGGCGACGAGTGCGTCGATCTCGCGAACGACGTGCGGCACTGCAACGAGTGCGACCGGGCCTGCGAGGGAGCGCTCAACGCCAGGCCGATCTGCGTCGCCGGCGAGTGCGACACCGAGTGCCTGCCCGGCTGGGCCGACCCCGACGACGACGGCGACTGCCAGTACGCCTGCACGCCGTCCCCGCTGCCGGCCGAGGTCTGCGACGATCTCGACAACAACTGCGACGGCCGGACCGACGAGGGGTTCGCCTGCCGGATCGGAACGACCGAGCCGTGTACGACCCCGTGCGCCACCGCCGGCACGCGGAGCTGCTCGGACGGCTGCTCCTGGAACCCCTGCGTCCCGCCCTCGGAGATCTGCGACGGCGCCGACCAGGACTGCGACGGCGTCGCCGACGACGGCTTGTACGGGGGGCGGTGGGACATGATCGTCATCGACCCGTCCGTCGGCCGCGATGTGCCGTCGTTCTCGGTCGCAGTCGCGGCCGGCGAGATAGCCGTCGGCTACGTCCTGGCGTCGACCGGGTTCCGCGCCGGCGACGCGGTGATGAAGCGCTTTGACGCCAGCGGCGGCGGTGTGGGCGGTACCGAACGGTTGTCACCGACATCGACCGCGGCCGCGCTGCGATCCGCCGGCTCTCCCTCGGTGGCGTCCTTCGTCTGGGAGGCCGGTGCCGGGGCGAGGAGCGACTCCGCATGGATCCGAAGCGCCGTACTGGGAGGCGGGTTCGACGTCGGTGACGCAATGCAGGTGGACGTGTCGCTAGCCGACCCGTCGGCGACGGTCAGCGTTGCGCGGTTGGTGTCATCGGACCAGGCTGTCGCTGCATGGATCGAATCTCCTATGGCGGGGACGCCGGAGATCAGGCTGGCGGTGGTTGCCGACTACGATGCACCGATGGTCGCATGGAGGCGCACGCTGCCAGATTCGACTGCCGCGCAGCCCGACATTGCCGTTGCCGGCGGCGACACGGAGATCCGCCTGGTTTGGCGGCAGGGGCCGGCGGCGACGGCGACGATCAACCATCAGGCGTTCTCGCCGACGCTCGCGCCGGTCGGAGCGGCGGCGGCGCTGGCGTCATCCGCCGGGGGCGCAGCGGCGCCTCGGATCGCGGCCAACGGCAACCGGTACGCGGTCGTGTGGGACGCTGCACCCGTCGCGGGCGTCAGCCGCGCGATCGTCGGTGTCGGCGGCGCGGTGCACGTCGCCGGCATCGTGGCGCCCGGCGCCGGCATGGTCGCTCCCGTCGTGGCGCCCGACCGCATCGGCGGCTTCGCCGTGGCGTACGAGAACGGCGGGAACGTCGAGCTGCTGCGGCTCTCGGCGGCCGGCGAGGCCGCGGAAGGGGCGCTGCGGCTGGTCAGCGGCAGCCGTCCCGAGATCGCATCGCTCCCCGGCGGCGATCTCGTCGTCGCCTACTCGGCAGGAGGCCAGGTCGTGCGCCTGCTGCGGGTAGGCTGCGTCCCGTAGAGTCGCCCGGCATCCGGCAACACCATGTCCCCAAGGAGGGAGACACCGATGAAGGGTCCGTTCGTCCACGTCCACGTCCACGTCCACGTCCGCGTCCGCGATCGCGGGAGGCGGAGGGCCGGCGCAGCGGCGGCGCTGTTGACGCTGGCCCTGGCCGGCGCCGCGGGCTGCGGCGGGAAAGGCGACGCCGGGCCAGACGCCGCACGCCCGGATGGCTGCGGCGTGCTCGACCCGGCGGCCGGCGGCGCGCGGTTCTGCTCCCCCGCGGGCAACCAGATGTGCGTTTGCGCCACGGGGCGGTGCGCGACGATCGACCTCGGGTGCCTCGGGAGATACCGGTACGTCGACGGCCGCGGCGAGTGCGTCTCCCGTGACGCCGCCGAGTCGGTCATCGAATCGACATCCGAGGCCGACCTGTGCCCGGGGACCGGCGCGGACGCCGACGCAGACGCCGACGATGCGGGCGACGAGGCCGAGATCGTGCCCGACGTCGACGCAGATGCCGTTCCGGTCTGCGGCAACGGAATCCGCGAGGCCGGCGAGGACTGCGACGGAGACGCCCCGGCTTCGTGCACGACCACGTGCGATACGGCGGGAGAGCGCCGCTGCGTCTCCTGCGCCTGGGAGGCCGGCTGCCGGCCTCCGCCGGAGACCTGCAACGGCCGCGACGACGACTGCGACACCATTCTCGACAACGTGGGTGGCACGTTCGGCTGCGGCGACGGGTGCTGCAACGGGAGCGAAACCTACTGCTCGTGTCCCGCCGACTGCACGACCGCCGTCCCGCCGCCCTCGCCGCCCCGCCCGGTCGTGCCCGCCAACGGCGCGTTGACCGGGTCCCACCGCGTCCCCGCGTCCCTGATGCCGGCCTTCCGCTGGTTCCCGCCCGCCTCCGGCGGCTGCGGCACCGCCGCGTACGACATCCAGGTGGACGACTCCTGCGCCATCGCGGCGTTCCGCACCTGCGGCTTCCTGTCGCCGGAGGCGGCGGCGACGTCGGTGGCGGGCGTTTCCTGGTCGCCGCCGACCGCGCTGCCGGTGAGCACTTCGCCGCCGGTCGGCCGTCGCTACTGGTGGCGTGTGCGCGCCTGCGACGGCGCGGCAGGATGCTCCGACTGGACGACGCCGCGGTACGTGGAGGTCGGGCGGGTCCCCTCGGACTTCAACGGCGACGGCTTCTCGGATCTGGCCGTGGGTGCGCCGGCGCGATACGGCGCCGTGACGGACCCCGGGGCCGTCGCGGTCTACTACGGCGGCAGTTCCGGCATCGTGACGACCGGTCCCACACTCATCCTGGGACGCCAAGGCGACGCCGAGTTCGGCGGGGCCTTGGCCGCCCTTGACGCGAACATCGACGGCTTCGCCGATCTCGCCGTGGGCGCCCCGAGGCACGACGCGGGCACTCGCGACGAGGGCAACATCTTCGTGTTCCGCGGTTCCTCCACCGGATTGCCGACATCGCCGAACGATGTGGTCGATTCGCCGTACAACCAGCAGGATGCGCAGTTCGGGTTCAGCCTCTCGACCGCGGGCGACGTCGACTACGACGGGTATCCGGATCTCCTCGTGGGATCTCCGGACCAACTCGACCTCAGCGGTCCGGCCTACGTGCTGAGGGGTCCGCGGCTCTGGACGTTCCCGGATGTTCCGATCGCCGTGCCGAACCCCGAGCCGGACATGGTGGGCAGTTTCGGGATGGCCGTCTCGGCCGCCGGCGACTTCGACGCGGACGGCTTCCTTGATGTCGCGGTCGGGGCGCCCTACTGGGGGCCGCTGCTGGGATCGCCGCCGATGCGAACCCCGCAGGGCGCTGTCTTTCTCTTCCGCGGCGGCGCCGCCGACGTGACCTACGTCGGCAGGCTCGATCCGCCGGCGCCCGCCGACTTTGCCGACTTCGGCAGCTCGATCGCGCTGGCCGGAGACCTTCAAGGGGACGGGTTTCCCGAACTCGTCGTCGGGGCAAGCGGCTACAACGGCGGCGCCCCCACCGAGGGCAACGTGTTCGTGTACTTCGCCTCGGCGGCGGGATACCCGGCTGCGCCGTCGATAGCGATCGACAACCCGACAAACGAGCCGTGGGCCCGATTCGGGAACGCCGTCTCCAGCGCGGCCACGGTCGAAAACGGCCGGCCGACCGACCTGCTGATCGGCGCCAGGGAACAGGACGCCGGCTCGACCGACGAGGGGAATGCGTTCCTGTACCGCGCGGGCGCCACCACCTACCCCACCGCCCCCGACATGACGATCGACAACCCCACCGGCCAGGAATCCTCGGGCTTCGGCTCCTCAGTGGGGCTCGGCTGGGACTTCAACGGGGACGGCTGGGCTGACGCCGCGGTCGGCGCCCCGTGGTGGAACAACGCCGGCCGGGCGCACGAGGGCCGGGTGTGGGTGTACCACGGAACGCCGACGGGTCTGGGGACCGTTCCGCTGAGCATCCCGTCCCCCTGGGCCGTCGCCGGCGCGGAGTTCGGCGCGGCGCTAGGCCGCGCCCTGTAGGGGCGGACCTGCGTGTCCGCCCCGCTACCGACCGTTCTCACGCGCGCCTCGTCTTCGCAATCGCGGCGATCTGCCTGCGGCAGGCGATCCGCACGAGCAGTTGGGCCTCGCTGTCGCGCAGGATCTCGCGGAGCTTCGGCGCGGTGAGCAGCAGCGTGAGACGAGTGGCCACCTCGGGCGGCATCGCGGGGTTGCGCGCGAGCGCCGCCTGCACCACCGGCCGGACCGACCAGCGGAACGCGCGCAACACCTCGATCAGCACGTCGGCACGGCCGGGCCGCCAGGCGGCGATCCGCACGGCCTCCCGCTCGGTCAGGGCCGGGTTGCGGAGCAGCCGAGCGACCACGCCCGGGTCCGGGTCCGACAGCAGGCGATCCAGCAGGAACCGGTCCGACTTGCGCGCCGCCGCACGCCGCTCGCCCAGCGTCAGCGGCCGGCCGCCACGGCCGAGCAGCACGCGTGCAAGCGGCGTCTCGGGCTGGACGGCGGGGAACGGAGGCTGCAACAGCGTCACGAGCAGCGGCTCGCCGGCGGCCTCCGCGCACCGGAACAGCGAGCGCTCGCGCGCCATCACCGGATTGCGCGGGGCGATCGTCAACACGATCCAGGCCAGCACCACCTGGAGCGCCACCGGGTCGCGCCGAACCGCCGCCCGCACCACGGGCGCCAGCGCGCCCGCGATCTCGACGTCGGAACGCTCGCGCACCCACTCCGCGAGGATCTCCCGGCGCTGCGCGGCATCCTGCACCGCGGCGAACCGGCGCAGGATCTCATCGGCCATCAAGGCCCGGTCACCTCGACGCTCGACCGGAAGGCGGCGACGCGGTTTCCGGGCCCCGCCGCGCCGGGGAAGACGCACCAGAACTCGTGCATGGCGCCGGGCTGAACCACTCCCGCGTCGCTTTCTCCCGCTCGAATCGCCGCCACCACCTCGCCGGGCGAGTCCAGCAACGACAGGGACTGCTCCGACAACGCCGACGCGCCCGCCACCGTTATCGGGAACGCATCGTCCGTCCACGGGCCGCCCGGTCCGTCGAGTCGGCACGACAGGCGGGTGCGGGTGATGGATCGCTCGCAGATGTTGCGGACTTCCCCGCGGACGATCGCGACGCGCCCTCCCGGCGTGTCGACGATCGCGGGGACCCGGCCCGAGGCCAGCACGCACGCGCGGTCTTCCGAGAACTCGTGGCCGCCCGCGCCGAAGGCGCGCCCCACCTGCTTGCCGAAGCGGTCGAACTGGAGGCTCCAGTCGTTCCGCCAGGCGACGAACAGGAGGAACACGGCCGCGAGCAGCATGAACCCGGTCGAGACGAAGCCGAGCCAGCGGTGCCGCCACGGCTCCGGCGCCTCGTCGAGGAGATCCAGCACGTAGTCGGCCGGGGCGGCGCCGGCGCCGGCCGCAGCCGGCGCAGCGTGACCGAAGAGCCCGAACGCCGCTTCGTTGGCGCTCGCCGCCGGACCGGATGCGGACTGCGCCGCCCGCGCGGCGCCGCTCGCGGAGCCGCCGGGAAGCGACGCCTCGGCCGGCGCAGGCGCCGCCGTCCCGTCCACGTCGACCGGTATGTCTTCATCCGTCTCGGGCAACGCCGCCGCCGCCGCGACCGCTTCCGCAACCGCCTCGGACAGCAGGCGCTCCCCCTCGCGAACCTCGGCCGCAACGCGGGCGCGCTCCAGCGCCGCCTCGTGTTCGGCGTCCACGGCCGGGATCTCGGCGAACGACTCGTACGACGCCGGCGCGGCCGACGGCGCGGCGGGGCGGGCCGCAGGGCGCGCGACGATGGCGGGGTGCGACGGCGCCGCCGCAATCGCGGCGCGCTCGGTCTCCGTGGCATCGCTGTCCGCCGAATGCGCCAGCAGCCCCAGGTCCTGCACGAAGACCGACTTGCACCGCGAGCACTTGAGTTTCGCCTGCCGGGTCCGGATCTTCTCCACCGGAAGCTTGAACCGACGCTTGCAACTGGGACAGGTTACGACCATCGAGACTCACACCCCGCACCGGCAGTATACTCGAACGGATCGCGGGGCAAACGTCCCGAGCGGCTTTGCCGCGAGGGTCCGCGGGGAGGAATCGAACTTGCACGGTCCGGCCGATGCGCCCGCGCGGCTGATCAAGCGGTACGCCAACCGCAAGCTGTACGACCCCTCCGAGAGCTGCTACGTGACGCTCCAGGACATCGAGGCGCTCGTGCAGGCCGGCGTCGACGTGCGCGTCGTGGACAACCGCACCGGGGAGGACGTCACCCGCACCACGCTGGCCCAGATCCTGTGCGGCGCGGGCCGCCGAAGCGACCCTCGCTACCCGCTGCCGAGCCTGCTGGCGATATTCCGCCGGCCGGAGATCGAGGAGAAGGTGCGCGAGCTGCTGCGGCTCGGCGAGGAGACGCGCGACGACGCCGAGCAGGCGATCCGGGAGCTGCTGGCGGCGCCGCAACGCGCCGTGGACGAGCTGCAGCGGCGGATCGACGACCGGGTCGGGCAGGTGCTGCGCGACCTCGCTCCGCTGCGGAAGATCGATGGCGACGTGAAGGCCCTGGCCGAACGCGTGGCGAAGCTGGAGCGCCGAAGCGCCGGCACGAGAGGCCGGGACCGGAAGAAGAGGGGATAGGGATTTCGGATTTCGGATTTCGGATTTGTCGAGCTGGGCTGGAGGCCGCGGATCAGTTCCCACGCCGGCCCCTCTTCAAATCCGAAATCCGAAATCCGAAATCCGAAATCGGAATAGACGGCCCGGCGCAGGCGTTCATGCCCTCGGAGCACGCTGGATGGTCCGCCGACGCACAGACCGCGAACGATTCGAGGAAACCGCTCTTCCCCACCTCGACACCCTGTACCGCTTCGCCCTGAGGCTTTCGCGCCATCCGGAGGACGCCGAGGACCTCGTGCAGGAGACGATGCTCAAGGCGTTTCGCGCGTTCGACCGGTTCGAGGCGGGCACGAACATCCGGGCTTGGCTGTACCGGATACTGGCCAACACCCACTACAACCGCTGGCGACGGCGTGCGCACGAGCACCAGGCGGCCCGGATGCCGCCCGACGATCCGTTCCACGAGGATGTCGTTTCGGGTTCGACGATGCGGTGCCTGCGGGACCCGGTCGGCGCGATGCAGCAGCCGCTGCTGGCGGGCGAGGTTCGCCGGGCGGTCGACCGGCTGCCGGACGAGTTCCGCGCCGTCCTGGCGCTGGCGGAGTTCGAGGGATGCTCCTACCGGGAGATCGCGGATGCGATGGACACGCCGATCGGCACCGTGATGTCGCGCCTCCACAGGGCCAGGAAGATGCTCCAGGCCGATCTGCTTCGCGCGCATGCCTGGCAGGCGCTGCCCGTGCCGGACGCGGGCGACGCGCCGGGCGGCGGCGATGTCGTCCCGCTTCGCCCGCTTCGAACCAAGGGCGCGAGCGGCCGCGGGGGTGCGAGATGACCGAGCCGACGCACTGCGAATGGGTCCAGCGGTTTCTGGGGCCGTGGCAGGACGGGGAACTCGATCCCGCGGCGGCGGCCCGCATCGACACGCACCTGGCGGCGTGCGCCGGGTGCGCCGCGCACGCCCGGTTCGAGGCGTGGTTCTCGGCCGAGATCCGCCGCGTGGCGGATGCTCCGCGGGCGCCGGAGCGTCTTGCCGATCGCGTTTCGGCGGCGTTGCGGCGCGCGGAGCGCAACCGGCGGGCCCGCCGCGTCATCACAGTCATCGGCGGCCTTGCCGCGGCGGCGGGCATCGCCGCCGCGGGGGTCGTGACCCTCCGCGGCGTCCCCTCCCGGGTCGTCTCCTCCTCGGCCCGGGATGTCGTCGCGAGTGCGGAGCCGGAGGGCGCCGGTGGGGTTGCTCCCTCCTCCCCGCCGGCGCTCCCGGCTCCCGCGCACGTCGATGCTCCGGCCGGGGAGGCCGACAGTCTGGCCGCCGACTTGGTCGATCGCCACGATCGCGTCGCGGTGCGTCTGGCCTGGCCGCTGGAGCTGGCCAGCGGCGAGCCCGAGGCGGTTTCTTCCTGGTTCCGGGGCAAGGTGGCGTTCCCCGTCTCGGCCCCCAGGTTTCCCGGCCCGGAGATCCGGCTGGTGGGCGGGCGCCTGACGCACGTGCGCGAGTCCGACGCCGCCTACCTCCGCTACGATGCCGGCACGCGTCCCGTCTCGGTGCTGGTCTTCCGGCCCGGGAGCCGGCCGATCTGGGGCGACCGGGTTCACGACGTCATGGGCCGGTCGGTCTACACGGGCCGCCGGGGAACGCTCAGCTACGCAGTCTTCCGCGTCGGCGATCTGGCCTACGCCCTCACGTCGGACCTCCCCGAAAGCGCCCTGCTCGACCTGGCCGCGTCGATCGTCGGCGCGCGCCGGGATGACGCCGCCGGCGCCGCACGGCCCCCCGGGTCCGCGCCGCCGAATCTGTAGAACGCGCGGAGTATCCGTTCACCGGGGGGGGGGGGACCGCCCGGCCGCAGATCTGCGGGAAAACGACGAACGGCCTTGCGCGGCCTCTGCCATGCCGGGGGGCTGTTCGGCGCTTCGCGCCTCACCGCCCCCCGGACCCCCGCGGACCCTCGCGGACCCTCGCGGCAAAGCCGCTCGGGTCCTTGTCCCCCCCCCCCCGGACCCCGCGCAGGCGCCGCCGGCGCTCCCCCGAAGCCTGCTCGGCCCGCCTGAGACCCTCGAGAACGGCACACGCGCCGGCGCTGCGAGCCGCGCACCGCCCTGAGCCGGCCATCCACTGCGGCGCCGTCTCGTTCCGCACGACCGAGCGGATCGCCTGCGTCCCTGCCGCCCGGCGCGCGGAGACCTGCACGGGTTGACCTCT
>CAMTWF010000018.1:0-2119 GCA_947085355.1 uncultured delta proteobacterium | reverse complement strand
GGGCGCGGCCGGGCTTGGGGCGGCGCCGGGGCGAGCACGAAGGCCGGCGGTTCGGCGGCGAGCGCATCGCCGAGGGCCGGGGCGGGGCGGCGCATGGAGACGATCAGGTATGCGGCCACTGCGACGACCACGAGGGCGCCGCCGATCACGACCAGCCAGAGGATCCACGACGAGGCCGGCTCGGCGGCGGGCGACGGCGTGACGGCGACGCCGGCCCCGGCGGCGGGCTTGCCTCCTTGCGCCAGCAGCGCGGTCGCCACCTGCGCGCCGGCCGGGCCGCCCTCACCCTCGGGCTGCTCGCCGGCCTCCCCTTCCACGGCCCCCACCGTCCCGAGCCCGCGTTCGATGTTGGCGGCCACGAGTATGACCGTCGAGCCGCTCAACACTTCCGCCGTCGCCTCGATCCGGACCCGCTCGCCGTCGCACATCGCGACCGAGTCGCACGCTCTGAACAGACCGTCGGGCGTCACCGTGCCGCCCGTTCCGGATCCTGCCACGTGAAAGCGCGCCTGCGCCGGACCGAGATCGCAATCGGACCGGTCCACCCTGCGCGCAGTCAGCATGACGCGATCGCCCGGCGAGACGGCCCTGGGGCCGCGGATGCGGAGACGGACCGGCGGACCGGGCCGCTCGCACGCCCGCGGCTCCGGCTGCGCCGGCTCGGGAGGAAGCGGGCGCGCCAGTCCCAGGCGCGGGAAGAGCGCGTCGGTCGCGGCCGTTGCGGCTTCGCCCGCATCCGGCTGGAACGGATTCCGGAGATCGGCGTCCGGCGTCCCGGCGTCCGCCGCGCGCGGCAGCGACCGCGCCAGCACGCGCCGTTCGACGAGCGTGGCCCGGCACCTGTCCTGGTTGAGGATCCAGTCGTACTCCGACCTCAGTTCGATCGCGATCCGTTCGGGCTCGACCGTCACGACGTACGTGCCGTGCTCCTGTCGCGAGTCGTCGTCCGGCGTGCGGCACTCGATGACGTAGCGGTTGCCCTGCTTCGAGAAGCGGATGCGTCGCAGCGCCGGGTTGTCGGACCAGCAGCGGTCGGTCCGCCTGCCGCGCGGGAACTGGAGATGGTCGCCCTCGACCACGATCTCCACCGGCAGGTTCGGCCGGCTCGAGCTCGACTGCGGCCTTTCCGGGCAGTTCCCGCCCCACGAGTGGACCGTGGCGTCCGTCGAGCGGGTCGTTTCGGTCCACTGACCGGTGAGCGATTGGGCCGCGACGTCGTCGGTTGCGGGCAGCACCGAGGCGATTGCCAGCGCGACGGCCCCGATCGGGGCCCGCGCCGCGCCGAATTGCACCGCGAACATCGCCGCGGACCATATCAGGGGCGTTTCGCGCCGGTCAACGCCGCGTGCGTGCACCCGCTCGGGCAGGGGGATCAGCTCGCCGGCGCCGCCTGGCAGCGGAAGACGAGGATCAGGACGTTCATCGGGTCCGGCCACGGCACGACGAGCGGCACGGGGGCTCCGGAGAGGCGGATCGTGACCGGTTCGAGCAGGGCGCGGCCTTCCTTGGAGAGCTTGACCTCGAAGAGCAGGTCGCCGCCGGAGGCCGAGAATCCGGTGTACGCGATCCTGCCGCTCAGGCCGGCAAGTTCCGGCGAGGAGAAGGCGATCGGGTGCTCCTGGGCGATCGACGAGAACGAAAGAGCCGTCTCGGCCAAGCGCCTGAACACCTTGTAGATGGTGAAAGGCGGGACCGATAGCAGCGACGACAGCGGCGCGAGAGCCGGGTCGATCGACGCGGCTGCCTCGCCGTCGCGCGCATGGACCACCGTGAGCGTACACGTGGCGCCGCGATCCGCGCCCGCGCCGCCCGCGGACAACGCGACCAGCAACGCGGCGATCGCCGCCGGTCCGCCTGCGCCCAACGACATCTTCCCGTCCTGCACCATCATGTCCATCGCTCCCGCGCCGATCTCACATCGGCACTTCCGCGGTCCCCCGGCCCGCGGCCGGGAGCTCGGACAACCACAACACCGAGGTGGTTCCGCCTTCGTATGCGACGTTCATCACCACGTACCCGACGCCTTTCCCCGCCGCCACGGCCACCACGGCGGAGTTGCCGCGTTCGGCCGGCGCGGGCGCCGTGCCGCGGCCGGCGCCGCCCGGTTCGCGCGGGGACG
>CAMTWF010000017.1:0-13524 GCA_947085355.1 uncultured delta proteobacterium | reverse complement strand
GTCTGCGGCTTCACGTGCAACTCCGGCTGGGGCAACTGCGACGGCGACCCCGTCAACGGCTGCGAGACCAACCTCAACACCAGCACATCCAACTGCGGCGCGTGCGGCAACATCTGTCCGGCGCGAGCCAACGCGACGACGACGTGCACCAGCGGTGTCTGCGGCTTCACGTGCAACTCCGGCTGGGGCAACTGCGACGGCGACCCCGTCAACGGCTGCGAGACCAACCTCAACACCAGCACATCCAACTGCGGCGCGTGCGGCACCATCTGTCCGGCGCGAGCCAACGCGACGACGACGTGCACCAGCGGCGTCTGCGGCTACACATGCAACGCCGGCTGGGCCGACACCAACGGCGTCGCGGCCGATGGGTGCGAGTGCCAGATCGAATCCCCCGAGGCGCCGGGGACGTGCGCAACCGCCACCGACCTGGGGACCTTCCCGGATACCGGGTCGAGCGTGATCGTCACTGGGAAGATCCACTCCGGCTCCGACGTGGACTGCTACAGGTTCACGGCCACCGACTCCGCCGACACGGATTGCGATCTGTTCAACGTCGGCATCACGTTCACCGCCAACCCGAGCGACCAGTTCCAGTTCACCGCCTACCGCGCGAGCTGCGCCACCGTGGTCTGCTCCAACGAGATCTCGGGCTACAACTGGTATACCAACTTCACCAGCGGCTCGGGGACCGACAAGCTCGGCGAGTGCCCGTGCCGGACCACCAACACGTTCGACTTCAACACCTGCGCCGACAACGGCTCGACGTTCTACTTCTGCGTCTCGCGCCGAGTCGGCTTCACTCCGACGTGCGACCAGTACTCGATCCGCGTTTCGAACGGCCTGCCGGTCAACGACGAGTGCTCCGGCGCCACGCCGATCACGCTCTCGAGCGGCCGGACCACGGTGACCGGCACCACCGCCGCCGCCACCAACAGCTCCGGCTCGTGCACCGCCGCCAACGACGTGTGGTACCGGTTCACGCTGGCGCAGCGCGAGGTCGTCTTCATCAACACGTACGGTTCCGCCTACGACACGTACATCGGGTACGTCTCCGGGGCCTGCGGCGCCGTCGGGGGATGCACGGACGACTCCTGCGGCACGACTCAGACGGAGTTGGTCCTCAATCTCGCCGCCGGGACCCACTACATCCTCGTGGACGGCTACGGCTCCGCGTCGGGCGCCTTCACTCTCAACATCGAGCGCCTGACGGTGGGCGCCAACGGCACGGTGGTGGTGCTGCCCGCAGGAACCAACACCTATTCGGGCACGACCTCAGGATCCTCGCTGGTGAGCGGAAGCTGCGGCGGAGCCGGCCCCGAGCACCTGTATTTGTGGACGCGGTGCCCGAGCGCCGTCGCCGGGACGGCCAGCGCCCACACGTGCAACGCCGAAACGACCTACGACACGGTGATCTACCTCCGATCGGCCGTCACCGGCGCCGATCTCGCGTGCAACGACGACGACGGGCCGTCCTGCACCGGCACCCGCGCCAGCTTCGGGGCCACCTCCGTGCCCGCCGGCTTCGGGATGTACGGCCTCTACGTGGACGGCTACAGCGGCGCCGGCGCGTACGCCGTCACGGCGACCAGGCCGTAGACCGCCGGCCCTGCGCACCTGGGTTGCCTCGCGGGCGCCGAGGCGCCATGTTGCGTCCCGTGATGCCGTCGTTCGAGCAGGGTCCGATCCGGCCGCCCAGCGAGGCCCGCAGCCTGCTGGTCAGGGTCTCGCGCAACTGCGCGTGGAACCGCTGCGCGTTCTGCCCGGTGTACAAGGGGAGCCGGCCCTCCAACAGGCCGCTGGACGAGATCCTGCGTGACGTGGACGCGATGGCCGCGGCCGCGGACGCCATGCGGGCCGCCGGCGCGAGCGAGGCGCTGCGGCGCGGTGACGTGCCGCCCGAGGCGTTCCAAGTGGCGCTGTTCCTGGCCGGCGGGGCGCGAAACGTCTTCCTCCAGGACGCCGACCCGGTCGCCGCGCCGCCCGAGAAGCTGGCCGCCGTGCTCCGGCACGTGCGCTCGCGCTTCCCGACCGCTTCGCGGGTGACGACGTACGCCCGTGCCGCGACGCTGGCAAGGCGAACACAGGACCAGATCCGGTCGGTGCGGGAGGCCGGCCTGACGAGGGTGCACGTCGGCCTCGAGTCCGGCTCGGAGGAATTGCTGAAGGCCGTGGAGAAGGGGTGCACGCCGGACGAATTCGTCGAGGCCGGCCGGCGCGTCCTGGATGCGGGCATGGAACTTTGCTTCTACGTCATGCCCGGCCTCGGGGGCCGCGCGGCGTCGGCCGCGCACGCGGCCGGATCCGCCGACGTGATCCGGCGCACGGCGGCGCTCGCGCCGCCCGAACGTCCGCTGGTCGTGCGGCTGCGGACCACCGCCGTGCCCCCGGGAACGCCGCTGGCGGAGGCGGCGTGCGCCGGGACGTTCGATCTGCCGGACGACGTGGAGACCGCGGCGGAGATACGCGCAATGCTCGAGGCCCTCGGCGACGCCCGGGTCGAGATCCGGTCGGACCACGTCCTCAACCTGCTGCCGGAGATCGAGGGCTCGTGGCCCGCCGACCGCCCACGGCTCCTCGGCATCCTGGACGAGTTCCTCGGGATGCCGCCGCTGGAGCGCGCCCGGTTCGTCGTCGGCCGCCGCATCGGCGCGTACCGGTCGCCGGCCGACCGCGCAGACGAGAAGGCCCTGCTCGACGCGGCCCGGTCGATGCGGTCGGGCTTCGTATGATCCGCGTGACGGCAGGGGCCGAACGGGTCAACGGGCGGCCGCGAGGTCCGCGAGCCTCCTCATCGCCGCGCCGTAGCGGTCGTCGAGCACGAACGGGTCGGACGTCTCGGGCTCGTTGTTCATCGTGACGTAGGGGATCCGCACGCCGTTGACCTTGAGGAAGCCGTCGCGCGCCGACCCGATCGACGTGGGCCAGTCGTCGAAGCGGTAGAACCGCTCCATGTCCGCTTGCGGCACCATCCGGAGCGGATCGCCGCGGCGGGCCGCTTCCCGGCCGCGCGCGAGGTTCCGCCGCCACGACTCGGTGAAGGAGACCTCGACGTACAGAATGGCCGATCTGCCGAGCGTCCCGGCCGAGAAGCGCCGCAGCGTGTCGACGTACCCGGTCGGTCCGCCGCGCGTGATCTCGATGAGCAGCGTCGACGTCCCGTAGAAACCGGAGCGGGACGCGTACTCCTCCGATACCGTCCGCTCGATCCGGTCTGCCAGCAGCGTGAAGATCTCCGGGTTCGCGATCTCGTAACAGCCGCCGGATCGAACCGAACGCAGCCGTCGCTGCCCGTCCCGCTCGCGCTCGTCGTCCAGCGCGAACTCCTCCAGCAGCCACGGATACTCGGAGAGGACCTCGATCTCGCCGACCCGGTACCGCTCGGACCTCGACCTCGGATCTACCGCGCGGAGGTACTCGATGAACTCGCTCTTCCCGCCGGCGGGCCGTCCGAGGAGCAGCAGATGGCCGTAGGGATTCACGGCGACATACTGGCCCCGCCGGAACAGGAGTTCAAGCCTCTTGTTGCGGCGTGCCCGGCGCCGTTGACACGCGGCCGTTGCGCGCATCTGATCCGTCCACCCGGGAGGCGGCGCCGTGGCGATTCCGTGGCAGGTCGAGGATGAGGAGGCGATCGGGGAGTTCCGCATCGGAGGGTTGCGCCGTGTCCGCGCCCGGTCCCCTCGGACCGGACGCTCGCACGAGTTCTACGAGTTGCGGTTTCCCGAGTGGATCAACGTCCTGGCGATCGACCGCGAGGATCGCGTGATCCTGATCCGGCAGTTCCGCATCGGGTCGCGCGAGGTGATGCTGGAGATTCCGGGCGGGTTGGTGGAGCCGGGCGAGACGCCCGAGCAGTCCGCGGTACGCGAGCTGCGGGAGGAGACCGGCTACGAGGCGTCCTGCTGGCGTCTGCTCTGCTCGGTGCATCCCAATCCTGCCTTCCAGGGGAACCGCTGCCACACCTTCCTGGCCGATGCCGCGCTCCGGGTCGCCGAGCAGTCGCTGGACCCGGCCGAGGAGATCGATGTCGTTCCCGTGCCGCTCGGCGACGTCCCGGACCTGATCCGGCGGGGCGAGATCACCCACACGCTGGTCATCTCGGCGTTCGCGCGCCTGTGGCTGGAGCGCGGCCTTCCACCATCGTATCCGTTCACCGGGGGGGACCGCCCGGCCGCGGACGGGTGACAGCGGCGGGGGGAGGATGTGGTGGCCCGGAAGGAAAAGAATGACGGGGGTCGTGCGCGTTCGGGGGGCCGCGAGGCTTCGCGCGAGCCGCCGAAGGCAGGGACCCATCGTCCGTTCGAGAACCTCCGCGATCTGCTGCCGCCGGCTCCGGCCGCCGCCGGGCCCGTTCCGGCCCGGCGCCGTGCCGCGGCGCCCGGCCGGACGGAGGGCGACGAGGAGGCGTTCCGGCGGGCGATGAGCGGGGTGGATCGGGCCGAGCGGCGCGGTCCGGCGGGGCGTGCGGCCGGTCCGCCGGCGCCGCCGCCGGAGGACGAGTTCGCGTTGGCCGAGCGGTTCCTCGCGTCGTTCGTGGACGGCGAGGTCTCCTTCGATCTGGCCGACACGGACGAGTACGTGGAGGGCTCCGTGCGCGGTCTGGATCCGCGGATCGTGCGCCGGCTGCGCGCGGGGGAGTTCGCGGTGCAGGCCCACATGGATCTTCACGGCATGGATCGCGTGTCGGCCAAGAGAGAGGTGCGGCGGTTCGTGGAGGAGTGCCAAACCGCCGGGAAGCGGTGCGTACTGGTCGTGCACGGGCGGGGTCTCGGGTCGAAGGATCACGTCCCGGTGCTCAAGCGGCACTTGCGCGACTGGTTGTCGCGCGGCGGCATCGGACGGCGCGTGTTGGCGTTCACCTCGGCCCGCCCGTGCGACGGCGGGACGGGGGCGGCGTACGTGCTTCTCCGTCGGCTGCGGGAGGGTTGACCGCCCATGCGGCCAGGCGCGCCAGGACCGCGGCGTGCAACGCGCCGTTGCCGGCCACCAGCGGCGTCGGAGTCCGCACGTCCGCGCGGTTGTATTCGAGCGACCGTCCGAACGCGTCGGTGACGAGTCCCCCGGCTTCCCGGAGGACTATCTCCGGCGCAGCCAGGTCCCACTCCTTGGTGCCGCCGCCGGCGTGGATGTACAGGTCGGCCCGGCCCTCGGCGAGCCGCGCCACCTTGAGCCCCACCGATCCGCAGGGTTCCTCCTGCTCGATGCCCAGAATCCGCCTCGCCTCGTCGATGCGTGCCGAGCGATGCGATCGGCTGACGACGAGCCTCGCGGCGGCGGGATCGGCGACGGCCGACACGGCCAGGCGGCGCGCGGAGCCCCCATCATCGACCCACGCCCCGGCGCCGAGCCGGGCGCGGTACAGGCGCCCCGAGACCGGGTGGAAGATCGCGCCCGCCACCGGGGAGCCGCGGTGCGCCAGCGCCACCATCACGACGAACTCGCCGACCCGATCGATGAACTCACGCGTTCCGTCCAGAGGGTCCACCAGCCACAACCGCTCGCGGCCCAGCCTGCCCGCGTCGTCGGCCGACTCCTCCGACAGGACCGCGTCGCCGGGGAACTCGCGCCGGATCGCCTCGACGATCAGAGCGTCGGCCTCGCGATCCGCCTCCGTCACCGGGTCGCCGCGCCCCTTCCAGTCCACCCGGATGCCCGAGGCGTACCAGCGCATCACCGCCTCGCCGCCCAGCCGGGCCGCCCGCGCCGCAAACGCCTCCTCTCGCTCGTACATGGACGCCACCTCCAGGACGGCCCACCTAGCCCACCAGCCTCTTGACTGTCGAGCCCCGGCGGCCGACCATCCCCGCATGGACTCCAACGATCTGCGATCGCTCGTCGGCCGCCGCGTACTGATCCAGTTCGATACCGGCTCCCAGGTGATCGGCCGGATCGCCCGGTGCCTGCCGGACCTCGGGGCGGTTCACGCCGTGGAGATCGAGAACGCGACGCTGATCTCCCGCGAAGGGGCCGTCCTGCGCGAGATCGAATCGTACTGCTTCATCAACGGCTCGCCTGCCGACGCGACGCCGCTGGAGTAGGCGCTTCGGCGGAATCCGAGGGCCCAGCGCTTTCTTGACCGGTCGTGGAACGACAATGTAGGCTATTGTATGCGCGCACGGCGCCGGTTTCCCGGGCGATGGCCGATTGCGGTCCCGGCGGTGGCGTGCCTCGCGGCGGCGAGCGCCGGCGCGGCGTGGGCGCAGCCCGGCGATGGCGGCGCCCTGGAACCGGAGGACGGCTACTACGGCCGGCGGCGCAACCCCGAGTGCGTTCGCGGCACGGCGACGCCGGAGTACCGCTTGAAGGTGGCCGACTGGCGGACTCCGGATCCGTCGCTGGAGCCGCTCCGCTGGGTGGGGCCGTACCGCGAGCTGCGCCTGCGTTCGGTGCATCGCGGCCGGCGGACGACGATGGTGCCGTTCGACGAGGCCGGGGCAGTCACGTCGCGGGCGGCGGCGGAGATTGCCGATCTGTTCCGGAGCGACGGCGGGGTCGAGGCGGCGCCGATCGATGAGCGGCTCGTGAGGATCCTGTACGCCATCTCGGTCCATTTCGACGCCCCGGAAGTCGTGATCGTCTCCGGGTACCGCACGCCCGAGTCCGACGGGGGCCGGCGGAGCAACCACCATCACGGTCGCGCGGTGGACATCGTGGTGCCCGGGATCACGAACGAGGCGGTGGCGGCCTACGCCCGCGAGTTCGGGCGCGTCGGCGTCGGCCTGTACCCGGTATCGGGCTTCACGCACATCGACGTGCGCGACCGCGCGTTCTTCTGGGTCGACCCGTCCGGCCCCGGCGAGCCGCTTTGCACGCAGGCGGTCCTCGCGACCGTGGCGCGGGAGGTCGACGAGCTGCACCGGCCGGCGCTGGAGGACCCGCGGCGCTGGGCGCCCGTACCGATGCCTCCGCTGCCCGAGGATCGCGGTGCGCGGCCCGAACGTCCGGCCGACCGACTCGACTCGATCGACGACGAGGCCGCGGTGAGGGGCGTCTTCGCCGTGGAGATCGCATCCGAACGGCGGGCGGCGCGGCGGGCGGTCGAGGATGCCGAGCGGCGGCGGGCGGAGCGCGCCGAGAGGGCCGAGCGGCGGGCGCAGACGCGAGAAGATGTCCGGCCCGAGCGTGCCGCCTCCTACGAGAGCTCGAACACGACCTCGCCGCCGGCGACCGTGGCCACGGCCCGGCCGGGCGCTTCCGAGCCGGCGAACGGTGTGTTGCGGCCCTTGGAGACGAACGACGACGGATCGATCCGGTAGGGCCGCTCGGGATCGATGATCGCGAGGTCGGCCGGATCCCCGATGCCCAGTCTGCCGCCCGGGATGCGCAGCACGCGCGCGGGCGCGCCGCTCATCGACTCGACCATGCGAGCCGCGGGGATCTTTCCGGCGCGGACCAGGCCCAGCATCACGGGAACGGCGGTTTCGAGGCCCGAGGCGCCGAAGGCGGCGCGGTCGAACTCGATCTGCTTCTCGATGCTCGAGTGCGGCGCGTGATCGGTCGCCACGCAGTCGATCGTGCCGTCGATCAGTCCGGCCAGCAGGGCCAGGCGGTCCGACTCCTCGCGCAGCGGCGGGTTCACCTTGGCGTTCGTGTCGTAGCCCTCCAGCGCCGCGTCGGTCAGGGCCAGGTGGTGGGGCGTGACCTCCGCCGTCACCTTGACGCCCCTCGCTTTCGCCGCGCGGATCATCTCCACCGTGCCGGCGGCGGAAACGTGCTGCACGTGGATGCGGGCGTCGACGTACGCCGCCAGCAGCAGGTCCCGCGCGACGATCGCCTCCTCGGCCACGCTGGGCCAGCCGCGCAGGCCGAGCCGCGTGGCGCGGGGGCCCTCGTGTGCCAACGCCTCGACCGTCAGGCGCGGCTCCTCGGCGTGCTGCATGATCAGCGCGTCGAAGGTGGCCGCGTACTCCAGCGCCCTTCGCATCGTCCCCGGGTCGGCCACGCAGGCGCCGTCGTCCGAGAAGCCGACGACTCCGGCATCGAGCAGGTCGCCGAACTCGGTGAGGTTCTTGCCCTCGCGCCCGACGGTGATCGCCGCCACGGGATGGAGCCGCGCGCCCTTGACCGCGGCCGCGAGCTTCAGGAGGTGCTCCGTGACGCTTCGGCGGTCGTTGGGCGGTTTCGTGTTGGGCATCGCCGCGACGGCGGTGAAGCCTCCGGCCGCCGCGGCGCGCAGCCCCGTCTCGATCGTCTCCTTGTACTCCTCGCCGGGCTCGCGCAAGTGAACGTGCAGGTCGATGAGTCCGGGGACGACCCACCGCCCTCGCGCGTCGAGCGTCCGATCGGCCCGCAGGGAGGGATCCATCTCGCCGGGCGGCGCCTCGGCGACGACCCTCCCGTCGGCCAGGAACAGGTCCGCGAACGCATCCACGCCGCGGGCCGGATCGATCAATCTGCCGTTCAATACCTTCAGCCGCATGGGAGCACTCAGCATTCAGCACTCGGCATTCAGCATGAGGAGGAACGACTTGTCAAAGCCGACTGCCGACTGCCGATCAGCCGGCGTCGGCGACCTCGGTGCAGAAGCCGTCGATGCAGCGGCAGCCGGCGGCGCACTCGGCGTCGGTGCGGCAGGGGAGCTTGCAGACGCCGTCGATGCAGAGGTGGTACGCGCCCGGGCAGTCGGCGTTCCGGCGGCACTGCGGCTCGGGTATCGGTACTTCCCCACCGCCGTCACCGGGCGTGCCGGCATCGTCGGTCCCGGCGTCCGCGGCGGGCGGTTCGCACCGGTTGTCGTGGCAGACTTCTCCGGCGGCGCAGTCTACGTCGGCGCAGCACGCCGTGCCGCGCTCGGTCTCGGGCAGGCAGCACGACGACGGGGCGCAGAACTCGCCCGGATCGCACATCTCCGAACCGCCCGGGCACCGGCCCGGATCCAGTTCAACCACGCACCGCCCCTCTTCGCATCGATGCCCGGCCGGACAATCCCGTCCCGGGCCGCACTCCTCCACGGGGCCGGACGGCAGGCACAGGCCGTCGCGACAGTCGAGCCCCTCGGGGCAGTCGGCGTCGGCGGAGCACGTGGCCGAGCATCCGGTGCGGGTGCAGATCGGACGGTCCGGCGGGCACTCCCAATCGCCGCGGCACGTCGCCGGCGGCGGCGGGTCCACCCGGCGGCAGCCGTAGCTGTCGCACCAATAGCACCCGGTCTCGTCGCAATGGTATTCCTCGCCCGAACACCCGTCGCACCCGGCCTTGAAGAGGGCGAGAGCGGCAAGAGCAACTACGAACAACGATCTCACCCGATGCATCGGCCACCTCCTGTCCCGGTCGGCGGCTCCCGGCGGCGTGACCGCGAGGAACGCTCGTCCGAGCCGACGTAAGAGCATAGCAGCCTGCGTGCCAGCGGCAACCACGTCCATGCACTGCGGAAACACAGGGCAATTCCGCGGCATCTCGACCGCAGCGACGTGTTCATGGTGAACCACCGGCCACAGGTCGCGTGTGGCCCGTCGTCGCCGGCGCCGGGGCGTCGGCTCGCGGGAAGACGCGGATCTCAAGCCGCACGACTCCCTGCGCCGGCAGACCGGCACGACGCGGCTCATCGCCGGCGTATCCGAGCGCGACGGTCCGGATCCTCGACCGGTCGCCGCCCGTCGGGCCGATCTCCGCCGCGAGACGGTCGGCCAGGCCGCGCATCCTGGCGCCGCACTCGTCGCCGCACGCAGGATCCATCGATTCGGCGCTGACGATGCACGACAGCGACGGGTCGGCCGTCCACTTGGTCCGAAGGTCGTCAAGCGCGCGGCGGACCGGGCCTGGGAATGCGACATCGATCTCGACCTCGCGCGCCTCCAGCGCCAGGACCACGGCGCGGGGATCGTTGCCCACGTGGAACGGCGGATCGAACCCCACGCGGTACGTCGCGCTCGCCTCGGCGATGCGGCGCGCGTACGCCGCCGGCCCGTCGTCGCCGTGCAGCGACAGCACCCGGAAGAGCAGTTCGGCGGCCTGCATCCCGGCGTAGTCGACCAGCGGGCGCTCGATCCGGAAAGGGGACGTCTCGACCGCGGCCTGGGCCGTCTCGACCGCCTCGACCGCCATCCGCGTGGCCTCGGGGTAGGCCTCGGCCGCCCCGAGCATGACGGCTTGATCGAGGACGCGCCTCGCCTCGAAGGCGTCGCGTCGCGCCCGCGTCCGCCACGACCTCTCCCACTCGGCCCGCTCGGCCGGGCCCATCCGCTCGGCCCGCAGCGCCTCCTCCTCGACGCGCCGCGCGGCGTCGCGGGCCGTGCCGCCGGCCTCCTCGCGGTGCGCCCACAGCCGCTCCAGGCGCGGCTCGATCGTCCTGACCGCCGCCTCCACCTCGGCGTACGTCGCCTCGGCCTCCGCGATCGCCAGGCGCGCCTCGGCGGTCCGTTCCCGGGCGAGCGACTGCCTGGCCAGGGCCACGGCGAGGCGGACCTTGGCATGTGCCAGCAGCGCGATGTCGGCCGCGAGTTCGATGTCGCCGTCCTCCCACGACTCCTCGGCCATGCCCAGGAGGCGGCGCGCCTCGGCGATCGCCTCGGGCGCCTTCGCGCCGGCCTCCGCCGCGACGGGGCTGTCGATCGCGAGGCGGAGTTCGGCGAGCGCCACGGGGACCGGCGGCCGAGGGCAGCCGGCGGCCAGGAGGCCCGCGGCGGCGCACAGGATCGCCGCCGGGTAACCGTTCACGGCCCCGGCTCCCCGGGGAACGGGATTGCGAACAGATGGAGTTGTTCGGCGATCCGGTCGTACGCGGCGCGCGCGATCGCGAGGCGTTCGAGCGCCTCGATCGCGCGGTCCGCCAGGGTGTTCGCCGCCTTCTCCAGCATCCGCGCCTCGATCAGCTCGGCGATCAAGCCCACGAGCGTCGTGGCGCGGCGGAACGCCCACGCGGCCCGCTCGATGCCTCCCTCGGCCAGCAGCGCCCTGGCCGCAGCGATCGCCTCGCCCGCCTGCCGGATCGCGTCGGGCGCCGCGGCCGCGGCCTCCGGATCCTGCCGGTAGACCCCCAGGTTCTCCTCCGCGGAATCGAGCAGCGAGCGCGCCTCGTCGACGGTCGCGGGAAGATCGGGCCGGCTCGCGCCCGCGCGAGCGACCACCAGCATCAGTATCCCGAATGTCGCCGATGCCCGCATTGCCGGGGCATTCTCCGGGCGGCGAGGCAACGGTGTCAAGCGCGGCAGGTCGAGTTCCGACGTTCGAGTCCCGATTCTAGAACATCGACCTGCGGTGGTGCGCCATCGTCCCCACCATTTCGTCGCCGCGTTCCAGCCAGGCGAGCCCCTCGTTGACCCACGCCTCGCAGGCTCGCGCCTCGTCCTCGGGGAGCCGCAGCGCCTGCCTGATGTGGTCGATGCGGTCCCGTTCCGCCTCCGAGATCCTGCCGTCGGCGGCCGCCATCAGGAACGCGTCGCGCAGCATCAGGCGCCGCAGAGCGCCGTCCTCGATGCGGCGCAGCTCCGTTTCGACGGTCGGCGGGGCGTCGAGGCACTGCCGCACCAGGACGCGCGCCTTCTCGGGCAGGCCGTAGTCGGACATCGCCGTCTCGAACATGAACCTCTCGGCATCGTCCACGCCGCCGTCCGCGGCCGCGACGCTCGCGAGCACCTTGAGGTAGGCGATCACCTGATCGGTCGTGAGCGGCTGGACGCGGGGACGCAGCACGGCGGGAGTCGCTGTCCGGGTTAGCCGGCGGTGACGGACGCCGTGACGTCGACCTGGATCGTGACCGACATCTCGATCGACCCGGTCAGGCGACCCGATACGCCGCCCAGCATTTCGATCGCGGCCTGGAACTTCGGCGTGTACTCCGCGACCTTCACCGCCAGGACGCCCCTGAGATCGCCGGGCAGCGAAGCGAGCAGTTCGCGGCCCTTGGCGATCGTCGCCTCGATGCTGGCGAGCACGGCCTCGAAGCGCGGCTTGATCCCGGCCATCTTCCGGAGCACGAGCTTCACGGCGTCGAGAACCTGCCGGATCTCGGCACTCGCCTCGACGCCGCCCTCGACCGCAATGATGACCTCGACCGATGCGTGCGCATCGCCCTGCGCCGAGGCGCCGCCGGCGCCGGCCTGCGCGGCGCCCGACGCGCCGGCCTCGACGTTGACGGTAACGGTGACGCGACCGCCCGCGGAGACGACTCCCGCGGCGATCTTCCGCCGGATGGCGGCCGTCACCTCGTCGAGGGAGGCGGTCGGGGGCAGGCCGACGGTGACGGCCAGTTCCCCCGGAGCGCCCGAGATCCACGTCTCGGCTTCGTCGAGCGACCTCTCCAGCGAGTCGACCTGCGCGAGCCACTCGTCGTACTTGGCCAGCACGCCGCGGTCGCCGGCGCCGGGCACGTCCACGCCCGGCAGCGAACCGCACGCAGTCAGCCACGCAGCCGCAACGAACACCACAACGGTATTGATTCTCCTCATCCGCGCATCCTCTTCTTCCCGGCAACCAGCCCCCAGGACGGCCCATCCGCCTTGGCGGCGCCTGCAAACGGGACTCTAGGCTTCCTCGCCCCGCGCTTGTCAATCCCTCCCGGCCACGACCCGGGCGATCCGCCTGCGCGCGAACGGTTCCTCGCCGTCCAGGCGCTGCAGGCCCGCTGCGCGCGCCGCCTCTCTCGCCCGCTCGATCTCGTCCCGCCTCGGCCGGCGCCCGATCGTCGGGTGGGCCGCGGCGATGTGCTCGGGGCGGTACTGCCCCATTACGTTGACGTACGTGCGCGGCGACAGCGATGCCAGGAACCGCATCGAGGCGTCCGTGCCGGCCAGTCCGTTCGGCATCACCAGGTGGCGCACGAGCAGGCCGCGCACGGCGATCCCGCGATCGTCGATCTCCAGGTCGCCGACCTGACGGTGCATTTCCGTCACTGCCGCGCGCGCCGTCTCCGCGTAGTCCGGGGCCCGGCAGAACTCCGCGGCCGGCGCGGAGTCGGCGAACTTGAGGTCCGGCATGTAGATGTCCACGACGCCGTCGAGCAGGGCGAGGGCGTCGAGCGACTCGTAGCCGCCGCAGTTCCACACGATCGCGAACCTTTCGAGGCGCGCGGCGGCGAGGGCTTCGAGCACCTGCGGCAGCACGTGGGTCGGCGTCACGAGGTTCAGGTTGTGGCAGCCGGCCTCGCGCAGCGCCGTGAAGATCCGCGCGATCTGCCCGGCGGTCATCTCGCGGCCCGCTCCGGGGCCCTGGCTTGTGTCGGCGTTCTGGCAGAACGAGCAGTTGAGGTTGCACCCGGCGAAGAAGACCGTGCCCGAGCCGTGCCGTCCTACCAGCGGATCCTCCTCGCCGAAGTGCGGACCGAACGAGGCGACGCGCGCCAGGCGTCCCGTCGCGCACACACCCGTCTCCCCGGCGGAACGGTTCGCGCCGCAGCGGCGGGGACACAGGTCGCACGAGGCCAGGCGCGCCACGGCGTCGGCCGCGCGGGCCGAGAGCATCCGGGCCCGGTCGCTCAAGGCGAGCCCCGTCCGGATCGGCGCCGGCGCCGCCGGACGGCCGCCGCGCGGGCCGCCACGGCGGCCAGGACCGCCCAGCCCGCGGGACCGCCGGGGGATGTCGAGC
>CAMTWF010000016.1:0-15606 GCA_947085355.1 uncultured delta proteobacterium | reverse complement strand
GGCGCGGACCTGCATGTCGCTGGCTTCCCACGCGTTCGCGAGCATGGCTCGGCTCCGATTCCCAGGCGGCACGAAACGGTCAGCCGCCCCTCCGGGCCGACCGCCAGAGGCGACTCGTGAGCAGATCATCGCGGCTTCGCCTCCACGGCCCGAGTATCCGGGAAGCCGGCGGGGCGGTCAAGAGGCAGCCGAAGCGCCGATGCTGGGGCGCGCGGCGGCGTCATCGCTCTTCGCCGGCCCACGCGGTGTCGGGTAGGGTGGTGGCGCGGACCGGGCTGCGAATGATGCCGACGTTTCGACCACCCCCCTGTTCAGAACATCGTCGCCGATCCGTTGTTCGTCTCCACCTTCACGGACGTGCACCTCCAGGCCACCTCGCCTTGCGTCGACGCCGGCACCGCCACGGGCGCCCCGGCGACCGACATGGACGGCGAGAGCCGCCCGTTCGGGGCCGGCTTCGACATCGGCGCGGACGAACGACGGTAGCCGGGCGCCCGAGCGGGCGCCCGGCGGTGTCCGACCGGCCGGGCCCAGCCGTGGCGCTTGCGTGAACGGGCGCGTTCGGCGATCTTCCGGGCCATGCCGAGTCGACTCTGCTCCGCCGTCCGGATCCTGGCCGCCGCCGTCCTCGCCGGCGGCGCCTGCACTTGGCCGCCGACGACGCGCGGGCGCGCCGCCTGCGACGGGATCGCCTGCTCGGGACACGGCAAGTGCGCCGTCGTCCGCGGCGACCCCGCGTGCGCCTGCGACCCCGGGCATCGCCCGGAAGGACTCAACTGTCTCCCGCTCGCCGCACCGGCGGCGCCGGCCACGGCGGGGCCGCCGCCTGTCGTACCGACGCCTCCAGCGCCCATGCCCGCCGAGCTTGCACCAGCCGCACCAGCCCAGCCGCGGCCGCCGCCGCCGGCGGTCCCGCGTTCGGCAGTGCCGCCGCACGACGCCGAACACGACCGCCTGTGCGCACTCGTCCTGGACGCCCTCGCTGTCGCCCCCGCCGCGGGCGGTCCGGCGCTCGCCGAGACCGCGAAGCGGGACGCCGTGGCGAGGTACCGGGATCATCTGAAGGTCGACTGCCTGGCGTTCCTGTGGGAGGCGAAGGTCGGAGCGGACGCCGTGCGGTGCGCCGCCGCCGCATTCGAGGCCGCGCTGCGGGAGGGCGTGGGGCTGGACGTCCTGGCCGCGAGGGATCCGCTGGTCGCGGCCTGCGGCGGGACATGGAAGACGATCGCCGAGGCGCGGGCCGACGCGCTCCGCCGGGTGATCGCAGCGCAGCGCGAGCGGTTCGGCGTGGCGGTCTTCGGCTTCCATCGCGCGTACCGGTTCGAGGGCGGGGCGACGGCGGAGACGTGCCGGCGGTTCTTCGCCGCGGTCCCTGGCGCCCCCGAGGGGTTGCTTGCGCCGCAGTGGGCGCCGGCCGCCGACTGGCGCGAACGCATCGATGCGTGCGGAAGGGCCGTCGACGGCGCCGGCCTGGCTCCGCTGCTGCGCTGGTGCCTGGTGGATCGGGCGCCGGCCGTCATCTCGGCGCGATCGGGCGCGCAGTGCGAAGCCTACGCCCGCCACGACGAGAAGGAGCCGCTGGGTCGAGCCGTCGGAGCCCTGCTGGCGCTTCTCCCCGCGCCGCCGGACCGCTTGTAGGCTCCGCCCGGCCGTGTTTTCATCCCGCCCCATGACGCCTCTTTCCTGGTGCGAGATCGATACCGCGGCACTCGAACGCAACGTGCGCACGCTCAAGTCCCTCCTCCCGACCGGGTGCCTGCTGGCCCCCGCGGTGAAGGCCAACGCGTACGGGCACGGCCTGGCGCTCGCCTCGAAGGCGTTCCTCGCCGGAGGCGCCGACTGGCTCTGCGTCAACGCCGGCTTCGAGGCGGCCGAGCTGCGCGCGGCCGGCATCGAAGCGCCGATCTACGTCATGGGATTCGTGCCGCCCCGGGACGTCGAGGATGTGCTGGCCCTGGGCTGCCGCATCGTCGTGTACCGCCGCGACGTCGTCGAGCGGGCGGAGGAAGCCTGCGCGCGCCGAGGGTGGGTCGCCGATCTGCACATCAAGCTGGAGACGGGGAACGAGCGCCAGGGGCTGCGGGACGACGACGCGCACGATCTGGCCCGCCGGATCCACGCCTCGCCGCACATGCGCCTGGAAGGCGTCAGCTCGCACTTCGCCAACGTCGAGGACACGACGGATCACTCGTTCGCCCGCGCGCAACTCGAACGCTTCCGCCGCTTCTGCGACCGCCTGGCCGCCGACGGGATACCGGTGCCGATGCCGCACCTGTCGAACTCCGCGGCGGTCATTCTCTGGTCGGACACGCATCCGGCGCTGGCCCGCGTCGGGATCGCCGCGTACGGCATGTGGCCCTCGAAGGAGACGCTGGTGGCCGCGTTGCTGGCGGGCCGCAGGCCCGTGGAGCTGCGTCCGGCGCTGGCGTGGAAGGCCGCCATCGCGCAGATCCGCGACGTGCCCGCGGGCGCCTCCGTCGGCTACGGGTGCGCCTACCGGACCACCTGCCGCACGCGCCTCGCCGTCCTCCCCGTCGGCTACTACGACGGCTACGACCGGGCGCTGTCCAACATCGCCCACGTCCTGGTCCGCGGACACCGGGCCCCGGTGCGCGGCCGCGTCTGCATGAACATGACCATGATCGACGTGACCGACGTGCCCGGCGCAAGCGTCCAGGACGAAGTCGTGCTGCTCGGCGCAGACGGCGAGGAAGCGATAACCGCCGAGGAAATGGCCGGATGGCTGGGGACGATCAACTACGAGGTGACGACGAGGATCGCCGAGCGGGTGCCGCGCGTCCCGCGACCGGAACGCGCCGGCTGAGCGTCCCGAGGGGCGCCAGGACGACCTGACGGACGCGCCGGGCGGCGTCCACCCAGAGCCCGACGACCGTCACGCCCAGGCGCCACGAACGGACCTCTTCGACCGCGGCGCGGATGTGCCGCAGATGCTCCTCCCGCGGCACCGGATTGCCGGCGCAATCGTGATGGCCCACCACGGCCACGGCACGCGAGCCGTGGGCCGATACCGACAGCGCCACGCGCGAGCGGATCGCCCCGAGCGCGCGTCGGTCGCGGCGGGCCAGGAGACAGACCGCTCCGGCCTCCGTGATCGCGTCGACCCAGGCTACCCGGAACCTCCGCCTCATCCACCGGATCACCGGCTCCTGCGTCCTCCCGTCCATGCAGTTGATCGCCGCGGCGAAACCGTTCACCCCTACCCCGCGGTGTTCGGGGCCGGGAGTGGCGTTGCCGCGCGGACTTGGTACGCGCCGGTACGCGGGGGGGCGGGGGGACAAGGACCCGAGCGGCTTTGCCGCGAGGGTCCGCGGGGGTCCGGGGGGCGGTGAGGCGCGAAGCGCCGAACAGCCCCCCGGTATGGCAGAGGCCGCGCAAGGCCGTACGCCTTTGATCTTCCAGAACGTGCGGCCGGGCGGTCCCCCCGGCCTGAACGCATACGCCGCGGCGAACGTCCCGGCCATGGCCGACGCCTACCGCGATCGATCCGCCGCCGTCAACTCCTCCTCCGGATGGCCGGATCCTCGGCGACGTGCTATGCGTTTTCGCGCCTGGTGAGTTCGTGGTCGAGCGACCGATGCGAATCCTCGCGGTGCTGGCGTCGCCGTTCCCGTCGCGGCAGGGGACGCAGGTGCTGGTGCACAACATCTGCGAGGGGCTCGCGCGCCGCGGACACGACGTCCACCTCCTCGTGTACGCCCACGGCGCCTTTTCGCCGCGCGTCTCCTACGCCGTCCACCGCCTCCCCGATCTTCCCAGATTCCGCTCGCTGCGGTCGGGCCCCGACCCGCGCCGCGTCGCGCTCGACCTCGCCCTCGCCGCGCGTCTCAGGCTCCTCGCCCGCAAGCTGTCGCCCGACGCGATACACCTGCACAACGTCGAGGCCGCCGCCGCGGCGCTGCTCGTGCCCCCCCGGCCCGCGGCGCCGTGCGTCTACCACGCGCACAACGTGATGGCCGAGGAGCTTCCGACGTACCTGCGTCCGGCGCCGGCGGGCCCGGCGCGCGCGCTGGGCGCCCTGCTCGATCGCACGCTCGCCGAGCGCGCCGACCTGACGCTGGCCGTCTCGCCCGCAACCCGCTCGGCCCTCGTGCGCCTCGGCGCCGATCCGGCACGGGTCGTCGTGGTCGAACCGGGCGTCGACCTCGACGATCTCGACGCCGCCGCCGGATCGATCGCGATCCACGCGACGCCCGCCGTTGTCCGCGCCAGGCGCGCCGGTTCGGCGCTCGTCGGCTACCTCGGCAACCTGGACGCCTACCAGGGACTCGACCTGGTGCTGGGCGCCGTGGCGGCGATGCGCCGCGACGGGATCCCGGCGGAACTGCTCGTCGTGTCGGAGTCCGACCCGGGCGCTACGGCAAGGGAGGCGGCGCGGCGCGGCATCGCCGTGCGTTTCGAGCGTCACGGCGCGCTGTCGGATGCGCTGGGCGCGTTGTCGGCCTGCGACGTCGCCGTCGTGGGGCGGAACGTGCGCGGCGGGTTCCCGGTCAAGCTGGCGGTGCTCCTCGCGGCCGGGATTCCGGCGGCCGCAACGCTGGCCGCCGTGGAGGGCCTGGAGATCGACGACGTCGTATGGACGGCCCGGGACGGCTCCGCCGAGGCGCTGGGGAGCGCGGCGGCGGCGGCGGTGCGGGACGGCGTGGAGCGGGCGGCGCGGGTGGAACGCGGCCTGCGGCTGGCCGGCGACCGCTGGAGCGCCGCGGCGGCGGCAGGGCGGTTGGAAGAAGGGTTGCGCTCGGCGGTTGAAATGCGTGGGCCGGTTCGGACGTTGTAGTCCGGCGGGAGACCAAGGGAGGCGGAGAGAACCATGAAGGCGTTCCGATGGCGTCGTTCCACGAAGGCCCTGGTCGCGGGCGGCACGGCGGCGGCCGTTCTCACGCTCGCGGCGGCCGCGTCGGTCCTGGCGGCTTCGCCCAGGACGGGCGGGCAGGCGAAGGGGCGGCAGGCGCAGGCCGAGGCGCCGCCGCCGCCCGAGTCGATCCTGCCGTCGCTGGCGCCGCTGGCGGAGAGGCTCTCGCCGACGGTCGTGTCGATCGGGACGATCCGGCGGATCCGCGCCCCGGAGCGGCCGGATCGGTTCCAGGGCGGGATTCCGATGCCGTTCCGGTTCTTCTTCGGCGATCCGACCGGCCCGTTCGGCTGGCACGTGCCCGAGTTCGAGAACCGCGGGTCCGGATCGGGCGTGATCGTCGACCGGGACGGGTACATCCTGACGAACGCCCACGTCGTCAAGGACGCCAACGAGGTGACGGTGCAGATATCGACCGGCGAGTCGCATCCGGCCGAGGTGATCGGGCTCGACGAGCCGACCGATCTGGCGTTGCTGCGGATCCACGCCGGCCGGGCGCTGCCGGCGGCGGCGTTCGGCGATTCCGACCGGCTGGCCGTCGGCGACTGGGTCGTGGCGATCGGCAACCCGTTCGGCCTGGAGCACACCGTGACGGCGGGGATCGTGAGCGCCAAGGAGAGGCGGGTCGGCAGGGGCGCGAGCGCCGATCTGTACGGCGGCTTCATCCAGACCGACGCATCGATCAACCCGGGCAACTCCGGCGGGCCGCTGTTCGACTTGGCGGGACGGATGGTCGGGATCAACACGGCGATCAACGCTGCCGGGCAGGGGATCGGCTTCGCCATCCCGGCCAACATGGCGAAGGCGATCCTGGGGCACCTGCGGGAGTCGGGACGGGTCGTGCGAAGCTGGATCGGCGTCACGATCCAGACCGTGACGCCGGAACTGAGCGAGTCGTTCGGGCTGCACGGCCGGGCGCGCGGCGCGCTCGTCGCCCACGTCGCCCCGGGATCCCCGGCGGAGCGTGCGGGGGTGCGGCGCGGCGACATCATCCTCCGCTTCGACGACCAGGAGATCGGTGACGCAGGCGAACTGCCGTGGCTCGCCTCGACCGCAGGCGTCGGACGCAACGTGCGGCTCCAGATCTGGCGCGACGGAGCCAGGCGGGACGTCACCGCGACGCTGGAGGCGATGCCGCAGACCGGCGGCGCCGCCCAGGCCCCGGTCCCGGCCGCCCCGCCGCCCCCCGCCCGCGAGGGGGGCGGGGTCGGACTCCACCTGCGGGACGTCCCGGCGAACGTGCGCGCGCAGATCGGCATCGAGAGCGGCGGGGCGATGGTCGAGCGCGTCGATCCGTCGGGTCCCGCCGCGGACCGGGGCATCCGGCCGGGCGACGTCATCCTGGAGGTGGACGGTAGGACCGTGCAGGGAGCGCAGGACGCCGCCGACGCCATGCAAGGCCGCGCGAAATCCGACGTCGTCCGCCTGCTCGTGCGGACGCGCCAGGGCACGCGGTACGTCGGCATACGCCTGCGATAGGCGTCGGCGACCGGGTCTCGCGGGCGCGCGCTCGATGCCCTGTCCCGTCGCGCGCCTACAACCCCAGGAACAGCCGGTGCGCGAAGTTGCGCTCCAGCGGCGTGCGGAAGATCTTCGCGGCGGAACGCTCGATGTCGTACGGCACCCTGCGGAACTCGATGGCGGAACTCCCCGTGTCGAACACCGTGAAGCAGGCGCGGTTGTCGAAGTCGCGCGGTTGCCCGACCGATCCGACGCTGATGACGTACTTGCGTCCGGCGTCGAGTACGTGCCGTCCCACGGGGATTTCGTAGGCCCGCTCGCGCGACATGGCGAAGATCCGGCACAGGTGCGAGTGGCCGATGAAGGTCACCCACGGCAGCCTGTCGTGCATCGGCAGCAATCCGCGCGCCTGCTCCTCCGTGAAGACGTAGTCGAATTCCTCGGGCCGCGCCGGGGACCCGTGGCAGAGCATGATGTCGAACGGGTCGATCCGCACCGTGTGCGGCAGGGACCGCAGCCACTCGCGATGGTCCGGCGCCAGCATGCCGGCGTGGTAGTCGAGCGCCGATCGGGCGGCCTCGTAGTAGTAGGAGTAGTCCATGCGGCCGCAGACCGCGGCGTCGTGGTTGCCGAGCACCGTCGCCTTGACCAGCCCGCGGACGATCTTGGAACACTCGTTGGGGCACGCCCCGTAGCCGACGGTGTCCCCGAGCGAATACAGGACGTCGACGGACTCGTCCCGGTACGCATGTACGACCGCCATGAGCGCTTCCAGGTTCCCGTGAACGTCGGAGAGAATGCCGATCCGCATAGAGGGCGCCGATTATGGTGTCCGCCCGATCAGATGTCCATACCACCGGCGGCGCGGATTGCGTCGACGCGATCCCCGATCTCATCGGCGGGATCGCCGCCAACGATCGAGCGGACGAGGCGCGCGAAGGCGAAGGCGTCCCGGTCGTGCTCGTCGGACGCCAGCTTCGCCCGGAACGACTCGGCGTCCCCCCGCAGGTCGGCCGCGCGGCGGGCGATCGTCCCCTTCATCGCCTCCTCTTCCTGTCGAAGCACCGCCAGGTGGCGCTCGGCCGCCGCCCCGGTGAAGCATGCCAGCGTCCAGGCGAGGCGGTCCTCGCGGCCGCCGGCGTCGCCGAGCATCGGCTCGATCGCCTTGAGCGCGCTCGCGCCGTAGGACGCGATCGCCGCCCCGACGAAGCGCCAGTCGGCCGAGTCGGCGCGCAGCAGCAGATTCACCAGCGGCACGACCGCCCGGCGCAGGCCCAGCTTCCCGAGACCGGCCGCCGACGCCAGGCGCAGCGGCCGCCCGGATGCGGAAAGCCCCCCGATGAGCAGCTCGCCGAGCGCGTCCTCGCTCTCGCGGATCGAGACCAGGGCATCGGCGAGTTCCAGCGGCCCGAGCGCGTCCAGGGCGGCGGTGAAGCCGGGCGGCATGTCGCCGGATCCGCCGCGCAGCAGCTCCCGCAAGGCCGCCTTGCGGCCCGAATCGACCGCCAACCACCGCAGAAGGATGTCCCGGTCGCCCCCCGCCGTCTCGGGCCCGCCGCCCGCCTCGACCGCGGGAATCAAGCCGGCCTGTACCAGAACGGCGTCCATGACGGCCCTGCGGCGCGGATCGATCCGGACGCCCATGCGATCGGCATCCCGCACGAGATACAACCAGTTCCGGGCAACCAGGTCCGGCCCCAGGCCGATGCGCCCGGCCGTGCAGCGGAAGAAGTTGTCGACGAGCAGCGTGACCAGCATCTCCGGCGACGGCGCCAGGCCGTCGGCAACCGCCCGCGCGGCGGCCTCGGGCGGGAGCCACAAGCCCGCCCGCATCGCGGCGGACAACACGGCCCGGCGATACGAATCGACCGACCCGGCAGGCACCGACCGGTCGAGCACCAGCTTCTCCTCGGCCTCCTCCGCCGTCCACGGCGTGAGTTCCACCAGCGCCGTCAGGATCTCGGGGGGCGAATCCGAAACCTCGCCCGGCTCGAACGGCGGCAGCCCGGACCTGTCGAGCCAACCCGAGCCGGCGGCCCGAGCGGCCGCGATCGCCGCTGCGCGGGCGCCCGAAGGCGCCCCCCTGCGCCGGCAGGCATCCTCGATCCGCACGATGTTCCGGGCCAGCGGCGCCTCCAGGCGGCCCCCCGACACCTCGTTCCCGGCGTCATCGACTTCCACGATCAGCGCCTCGAACCTCTCCGACAGCCGGCGAAACACCGACTCGTCCTCGGCCAGCGAAGGATGCGCCAGCCAGGTATCAAGCACCTCCGGCCCGGCGGGCGATGACGCGACGACGGCGATCTCCATCCACAGGTCGCCGGCGTGTTCGAACCGGCGGCACGCGAGCGAAGACGGACCGCGGCCCGCCGCGGCCGGCTCCGGCCGGCTCCGGCGGTACAGCCGGACGCCCTCGCCATCCGCGTGCGCCAGCGTCGGAAGATCCGTCCCCAGCCAGGCATCGACGTGCTCGGCGGCGACTCCCTGCCGGGCGTCCACCAGGTCGTCCGGGGCCACCTCCACGACCGATACGTCGGGCAAGGACTCCGTCTGCGCCCGTCGGACCGCCGTCGGCCGCACGACGCCCGCCGGCGACGCCGCGTCCTCGGCCGCCGCCCCGATGCGCGAAACATCGGTGTCCGACTCCAGGACGCGCTCCACCTCGATGTCGCTGTCCTGGATTGCGACCGGTTCTCCCCCGTCCTCATCCTCGTCGGGCTCCAGCAAACCGGGCAGCTCCTCGATCGGCTCGGGGGCCGGCGCAGGGACCCGAGCAGCCTTGCCGCGAGGGTCTGCGGGGGTCCGGGGGGCGTCAAGCCGCGAAGCGGCGGACTGCGAGTGGACCGGCGCGACCGCCCGAACGGCAGGTGCCGGGCGCCCCCGACCATCGCTTTCGAGCAGTTCCATGTCTTCCTCGCGAGCCCGCAGCAACGCCTCGCGGTCCTCGACGGCCGACTTCAGCAGTTCGATGTCCTCCTCCCTGCGCCGCAAGTCCGCGCGGGCCGTCTCGACCTGCTCCTGGGCCTTCCGAAGCCGGGCGGCGGCCTCCTGCACCGCACGTTCGCGTTCGGCAATGCGGGCCTCGGCCGCGTCGAGCCCGGCCTGCCGGTCCGAGAACGCCCGCTCCTGGCTCTCGATCTCCGCCACGCGGGAGGCGATCTCCGCGTCGCGCCGACCCGCATCGGCGGCCCGCTTCTCGACCTCGGCCGCGAGCTTCTCGATGGCGGCGCCGCGGGTGTCGAGCCGCGCCTCGACCGCCGCCGCGGCGGCGCGGGGCGGCGCGGAAAGCCGTGCCCGCCACGCCTGCCTGCCAAAGGCCAGTTCGGGCTCGATCGCGTATGCCGGGACGGAATCCCCGGGCTGATCCCGCAGGCCTTCGAGGTAGCGGATCAGCAGGTCGAGCGCCCTGTGGCGGTCGCCCTCGCCGGCGCAGATCACGACGCGCCGCGACGCCGGATCGTGGGCCACTACCGGCAGCCGGAGGAGCTGGTCCACGCCGCAGGCCGGGCACGCCGCGCGGTTCATCTCCCCGGCCAGCAGCTCCTCGGCGAGGTCGGGATTCCGGCGCACGTCGAGGACCGTGACCGCCTCGGCGCCCGCCAGCGTGCCGCATGCGCAGCCGTACGTGACCCGCACGCGACGCGTCTGCCCTCGGGCCCACGCCGCCGCCGCCCTCCTCTCGATCTCTTCCGGCGATTCCGCGCTCGCGTCGTTCGATAGCGTCCCGCCGTCGCGCATCGGGTCAGCTCCCTGCGGCCGCCGGGCGAAGAAGCGGCCCCGCAGCAGCGGCGCCATGCTACCACACGGCCGCGCCGCTGGCTCCCATGCCGCCGCCCGTGGCAGCATCGGACCGATGCGGGTGGATCAGCCGCCGGAAGAGGTCGCCCAGTACGTGGAAGGGTGCGCCCGCGCCGTCGAGAAGACGCTCGGCGTCAGGCTCGATCTGACGCCCGACACGCTGCCGATCCTGGACCACTACGTCGACAGGCTGCGCGAAGGGGAATCGCGAGTCGGACGCGATCCGGTGACCGGCTTGGTTGCCGTGATGGCGGGCGTCTACTTCGGGGAACTCGTCCGCCTGGGATTCCCGTGCCGGTGGAGAACCTCCGGCGGCGAGCCCGCCGAGTGGCGCATCGAGTTCCTGCGCTGCGTGCTGATGTTCTACCCCGTGGCCGTCGCCTGGGAAGTGATCCTGCGGCACGACGACCACGACCTGCCGTCCGGGTTCTATGTGGACGAGGCGGAGCGTTCCACGGTGCGCGAGAGACTGGCCGGTCTGCCGGGCGCCAGACCGGACGAGTATTATTCGTTCTCCCAGCGATGGGAGACGCTTGCGCTCATCGCCGGATGGCTGACGGAGAGGACCGCGCGCGAGGCGAAGGGAAGAAGGCGCCGGCCGGCAGCGGCCGCGTACGACGCGCTCGTCAGGTCGATCAGAACTCGAGGATGAGTTCCGGCCGGTCCGAGCCCGACGGACCGGTCGAGCGGAGGCCGAAGTAGAGGCCCGTGCCCGCCCCGCCGGCCACGACCGCACCAATCGCCGTCCAGAACCACCAGGCGCCGAGGATCGATCTCTCGTCGTCGTCCGGCGGCGCCACATCGCCGTTCCACGGCGGTGGAGGAGGCGGAGGAGGCGGAGGAGGTGGGGCCACCGCGACCCTCATCAGATCCTGCGCGGGACCGGCGATGCACTGGGCCATGGAGGCCGTCGTCGCGCTGCCCATCGTGGCCGGGTTCAGCGCCAGCTCCGGGGACAACGAGCTCGCCACGATCCGGTCCTGGACGCGGTCGTACGCCTGAATCGACACCATCGCCGACCGGCCGTCGTTCGGCATGATCCACAGGAGGAGCACGATCCGCGCGCCCACGGCGTCGGCGATCGACCGCAGCAGCGCGATCTCGCGCCCCGCCCCTTCGAGCAGCGCCGAGGAGAGCCCGGCCACGGCGGTGGCGGCCTCCCCGACTCCCGGCAGAGGGGACAGGCTGATCGGTGCGCGTTCCGTCCGACGTGCCCGCACCTGCACGAACGTCCCGCCCGGGGCGTAGCCGAAGGCGCGCGCCGCCACGACGTGCCGTCCCGGCGGCACATCCAGCCGAACCGGCGCCGGACCCCGCAGCACGCCGTTCACCCAGACCTCCGCGCCCCCGGGCGCCGTCTCCACGGAAAGCGTCCCGGCGGCCAAGCCGTGCATCTCCCGCGCGACGCGGTTGTACACGTCCACGACGTCCGGAAAGAGGTCGGCGTCCGGCAAGACCTGCGGCTTCATTATGTGCGCGCTTCTGAAATGCTCCTCGCACCCGAGTTCGTCGCCGTTGAGATAGGTCAGGGTACCCAGGCTCACCAGGGCACGCGCCAGGGGCTCGGTCCCGGCCACGGCGGTCAGCACCGGGTTGTCCTCGAAGGCCGCGACGACCTCCTGGAAACGCATCATCGCGGTGTCGAGATCCAGGCCGGCCAGCCCCTGGAGGCCGGCCGCCAGCGCGGTCTGGATAGCCTGCACCTGCGCGCCGAGCCGTGCATCGGCGCCGAATGCGCGGGCCACAACCTGATCCGTCACGAACGGCGCGGTCGAACCCAGGACCTGCAGACCGGCCTGCTGCAGCGCCGGCAGCGACGATTCGGCGTTCGGGTCCGACGCGACCGCGACGGCGAACGCAGGCACCGCATGGACAGGCGCCTGCGCCGCCGCCCAATCGGCGCTCACCGCCGCAAGCGCCGCGATGATCGCGGCCGCCGGCCACGCGGCGCCGCGCGGTTGTTGCACGAAGAAGATCCTGTCCCTCATGCTCTCTTCCTCCCGTTTGCGGTCTTCGACGCCGGGCTCTCTAGCGCGATCCGCCCGATGCTGCGTCGAGGAGCGCGGAGAAAGCGGGATCCTCCGCGAGCATCTCTGCTATCTCCGCCGCCGCCCGAACCCGTGCGGCATCGCTCCCGACGTCGGCCGGCCAGGCGCCGACCGCGGCGCGTGCTATCTCCGCCGCCGCCTCGACCCTCGTGATCTCCCCGGCGGCGAAGCGATCGACGGCCAGCGCCACCGGGTCGGCCGCGCCCGGCGCCTGTGGGGCGGCAGCCGCCCCCGCCTCGGGCGCCCGAAGGGCCGCCGAGAACCCGGCCGCCTTCTCGGTTCCGTCGGCCGGTTTCGGCGCCTCCGCATCCATCAGTGGTCCGGAACCAGGTATCTTCGGCTGGATCTTCATGTCCCGAACACCAGTCCCTTCGCGGTGACCCGGTGGCGAGCGCCCCGGACCCGCGCGCGAGGAAGACTATCAGCCTGCATCCGAGAGGTCAAAGCGGGGAGAAGGAACGATGGGAGGCAACCGCTCACCCGTCATCACCGGATGTTCTGGATGACGGCCTTCGAGGTGTCGTGGCGCGCCTTGAGCACGTTCGACAGCGCGGAAAACCGGCGGTTCTCCTGGCTCAGACCCTCCTGGAGCTGGAGGAACTGGAGGTTGAACTCCTGGCTCTGCTGCTGGAGCTTCCAGTAGTCGTCGACGCCGCCGGCGCGTCCCTCCGGCTCCCCCGCGCTCCCAGGCGCCTCGGGACGCTCGCCGCCGGTCACGACGGCGCCGGCGCCGCGGACGCCGGGGAGCGCACGGGTCGCCGCGGAGAGGATGGCGCCGCCGGGCAACGAACCGGCGGAGCCGGCGGCCTCCCGCACGAGCAGCCCGACGCCGGTTTCGAGGGCCTCGGCAAACCGGCGGCTGGGGGGAGGCGGCGTCTGGCGGGGTTGGGTGGGTTCCACGGTAAGGGCGACGGTGTCGGTGAGGCGAGTGGATTCGATCATGGCTGTTTCCTTTCGTCGTTCCCGGCCTTGGGGCCGTGCCCAATGCGCGGCGCCGCCGGGATCCTCGCCGGCAGTCCATCGCCGGCAGCGCGCCCGTTCGCTTCCGCGGCGGCCGGCGTTGCGTGGGGCCGTCCGGTTTGCTAGGTTCCCGCCCGCCGCGCAGGGCCGCGCGAACCCCCGGCCGCTGCACGGGCATCGAACCTGATGGGAGGGGAAGCCCGCCGAGCGGGACGGGAAGGAAGAACGCGATGGAAGAGCAGGTCAAGCAGGCGATCGAGGAGATCCGTCCGAACCTCCAGATGGACGGAGGAGACATCGAGTTCGTGAGCATGGCCGGGAACGACGTGCACGTGCGTCTGCGCGGCGCCTGCTGCGGGTGCCCGTCCGCCGGCATCACGTTGGCGATGGGCGTCGAGCGTCACCTGCGGCAGCGGGTCCCCGGCGTCGGGCGCGTGATCTCGGTCTAGCTGTACCCGCCGCATGAACGCATCGAGAATGCCGGAAACTCGGCGGATTTGCTGTTGATGGGACGGGGCAGAGACGATGCGACTCTTGGCGTGACGGGAGCGATGGCCGATGTGGGGTTGCCGCGCTTCCCGCGTCAGCGAGCGCCGAATCGTACGGCCGCCTCGTCTACGCACCGGAAAACCTCGGCGCACGGCACGTCGAAATAGCACGCGGTCAGCTCCGCCGCGTAGCCGTCCGACAGGTACGGGGCGCCGTAGCGCTCGCACCGGGCGCGCTCCTCGGCCTCGTCGAAACGATCCGCGAAGCACTCCTCGAGCCGGCGGGCCCCCGCCTCGCACATGAAGGCGCCGGCCGCGGACGGCCGGCGGTCACCCATTTCCCGCAGGATGCAGCGGTCCCATTCCGCGTCGTTGTCGATGTCGCTGCAGGTCAGATCCTCGTAGCAGGCGTTCATCGCCGCGATCATAGCCGCCGACCGCCGCACGTCGCGCTCGCAGTCGATCAGGCACCGGGCCTCGTCCACCTCGTACGACCAGCACATCTCGGCCTTCCCGCACGCCGTTGCGCACATGGCCGCGATGGTCACTTCTTCCGCGCCGCCGTCCATGCAACCGGCCGCCGCGACCACTCCGATCGCCGCAACCACGCTCCAGCAATTCCCGTTCGCTTCCATGTCCGTTCCTCCCTGCCCGCGTCCGTCGTTGCGCACCGTGCGCTGCCCCGCGAGCATGAGAGACATCGCGCCCGCCGCCGGCCGCGTTGCGTGCGTCCGCCACGCCCCCCGCGATCTTCTTGCGGCCCCAGCCGGGGAAGTCGACCGACACCTTCGGCTGCCGCCCCGATTCGAACCTGGGGACGGCCCCCAGCCGGTGCGGTCGGGAAGCCAACGGTCGGCTTCTCAGCGCGGCGGCGCTGCTACGCCACCCGGACGACTCCGTTTGGTTGCGGCGCCGCCGCGCTACGTCACAGCTTCTCCAGGAAGCCCCCCGCGATCTTCTTGCGACCCCAGGCGGGGAAGTCGACCGACACCTTCGGCTGCCGCCCCGGTTCTATGTCGATCACCTTGCCGGATCCGAACCGCATGTGGCGCACGACGTCGCCGACCCGGAGATGCAGCCCCGCCTCGCGGGCCACGGCGTCGGCCGCCGCGACCGATGGCGCGGCATGTGCCGGCGCCGGACGGACGGATCTCGACGCCGCGGGCCGGGCCTGCGGCGGACGGCCGGCCGCCAACTCGACCTGCGACTCCGCCCCGGGCAGTGCCTCGGTCTGGACGCACCTGTCGGGAAGATCGCCGAGGTACCGGCTCGGCGGGTTGCAGCGCGGCGCGCCTCCGAAGAGACGCCTCCGGACCGCGTGGAACAGGTAGAGGCGCTCGCGCGCCCGCGTCATGGCCACGTAGCAGAGCCGCCTCTCCTCCTCCACGCGCTCGCGCTCCCGCTCCTCGTCGACCACGGCCCACGGCTGGTACGGGAAGACGGTTTCCTCCAGGCCCACGACGAACACGTCGGCGAATTCGAGGCCCTTGGCCGAGTGGACGGTCATGAGGGCGATGCGGTCGGCCGACGTGTCGGCTTCGTCGGCGGCGCTTTGCAGCGAGACCTGCTCCAGGTAGCCGGTCAGCGTCGGTGTCTCGGCCTCGCGTTCGTACTCGCCGATCGATCCGATCAACTCGTGCACGTTCTGCAGCCGCGACTCCGCGTCCGGGCCGCGGTCCTTCCGCAGGGCCTCCGCGTACCCGGACTCCTCGAAGACGAGCCGGGCCACGGCCGCGGGCCCTTCGACGGCCGCGGCGCGCCAGCGCTCCAGGCTCGCGGCCAGATCGGCCAGGTTGCGGGCCGCGGCCGCCGCAACGCCCGGAACGTCGGCGACGGTCGCCGCCGCCGCCGCCAGCGGGATGCCGGCGGCCCGAGCGTGCTCGGCTAGCCGTTCGAACGTCACCTTTCCGACTCCCCGCGGCGGCACGTTGACGATGCGCGCGAAGCTCAGGTCGTCGGCGGGGTTGACCAGCAGGCGCAG
>CAMTWF010000015.1:0-6387 GCA_947085355.1 uncultured delta proteobacterium | reverse complement strand
GCGCCGGGCACGCGATCGTGCCGCCCGCCGCATGGCCGGGCTGGGGCGTCGGTGTCCTGGTCTCGCAGGTCCAGGGCGTGACGGTGCGCGACTGCCGCGTCGGACGAGCCGGGTTCGGTTTCGGCGTCGGCGTGCAGGTCTACCTCGCCCGCGACGTCGAGGTGTCGGCATCGACGTTGACGGACAACCTTCAGGGCATCGTCGTGCAGTCGTCGACCGGCGTTCGCGTGACCGGCAACATGATCGGCGGCGAGATGATCTCCGGGATTGCGGTGCAGGACGTTGCGATCAAGACGCTGCTCGAAGAGACGCTGCCGCTTGCCGGCATTGAGATCTCCGGCAACACGATCGACCTGCCGGCCGAGCCGGGCCCGGACCTGGACCGGGACCCGGCGAAGGCGGTGAAGGCGGCGAAGGCCGCGGGGATCGAGCTTCGCGGAACCTTGGCGAAGTTCGTCTCGCCCGTGGTCGCCGGCGGAACGCCCGGGCTTGCGCCATCGACGGTGCGCGACAACGTCGTGCGCGGCGGCGGCAACGGAATCGTGCTGGCCGGCATCCGGGACGCCGAGATCACCCGCAACGACCTGGAGGGGAACGAACGCGGGTTGCTGATCCTCGACGACGGGTGGCCCAACCGCTTCTTCCAGAACAACGTGATCGCCACCGCGTTCGGCGCCGTCGATGCGCGGTATCGCGACGACGAGCGCCGCAAGGCGCATGAAGACGCCGTCGCGGCCATGACGTACAAGGTCGGGGAGATCATCATAGAGCCCGGCGAACCCGAGCCCGAACCGAAGCCCGAGCCCGAACCGAAGCCCGAGCCCGAGCCCGAGCCGCCGCCCGAATCCGTGGAACTCTCGCACCTCGGCCAGGGATCCTGGTGGTCTCATTCGTGCCCAGGCCCTCTTTTTGCCCCCGGCATCGACTCGAACGCCGTGCACGTCCGCGACAGCCGAGCGTACGGCGCTCGCGACGGCTGGCTTGCCGGCATCAATCCCGGCTGTCCGGTCGACCGCGACGGCGACGCAACGCCGGACGACCTCGACAACTGCCCGGACGTCGCGAACCCGGGACAGGAGAACGAGGATGGCGTTGGAGAAGGCGACGCCTGCGACGTGACCCCGCCGGCGGCGCCGATCATCTCCATCCCCGAGCGATGGTCGGTCCTGCGGGATGGAAGGCTCAGGATCCAGGGTAGCGCCGAGTCCCGTAGCTTGGTGGCGATTCGTGACTTCGAGAAGAAGCTGGGCGAGGTGCATGCTGCCGACACCGGGTCGTTTGAGTTCGGCGTTGTCGCACCGTTGGAGGATGGCGGTCACAGCTTGACGGCGACCAGCCGTGACGCGGCAGGAAACGTGTCGCCACGCTCAAGGGATGTGCCTGTCGTGGTGGACTCCGTGCCGCCCGATCCACCGCTCATCGCGTCGCCCTATCCGGGCGAGGTGCTCTCCACGCGCACGCCGGAGATCTCCGGAACGTCCGAGGCTGGTTCGATTGTTCAAGTGTACGACGGCGGGGCACAGATCGGTTCCGTGTTGGCTGATTCCTGGGGCGCGTTCAAGCTCGTGCCGGCGGCCGCCTTGGCCGAGGGCGAGCACGTCCTGACTGCCAGGGCTACCGATGCGGCAGGATGGATATCGGACACGTCAAATGAGGTGCGCTTCACGGTGCTGGTCGCCTCCCCCGAGGCTCCGATCGTCAGCGCAGGCGGCAAACTTGCGCTGACGTCGCTCAGCGACTCGCCGGACCCGTTCGACCCTCTGCTCGGCGAGGTCTCCAAGCTGGTGGTGGCAGCAGACATCCAGGGCGTCGCTGGCCTGGCCGGATCGTCACCCAACCACAGGTTCGAACTCAAGTTGGACTGGACGATCCGCGATCCCATCTCGGATACGACCGTGAAGTCGGTGCTGGCGAGGACGGTACTGGCTTCAGGATCAACGCGCCTCACCACCACCACAACTGCCGTCTGGGATGGTACTACCGCCGCAGGTACGATGGTCGGGCTGGACAAGTTGTACGCCTACGGCGTCTCCGTCCAGTTGCTCCGGGTATGGACCGGCCGCGGCGTGGGTCCACGCTGCGCGCGCGGCGAAGTACTCGTGACGACGGGAGCGGGTTCGCCGGCATGCCTGATTGACGCAGTCTCGCTCCACAATGCCGGGACAATCCATGTCTTCCACGAATCTGTCACGACAGATCCGGCGCTGGTTGCCGCTGCCATGCGGAAGTTGCGCGACGACTACCTGGCGGCGCTCCCAGCGCGCCTGGCCGCGCTCCCAGCGGAGGTCGGTGCGATCTGGGCGGACGTCGCCGAGCGTGAAGGTTGGGAGCCGTTCGACGTGGAGTTCCGCCTGACGGCCGACGGCATCGTCGCCCGCGCCCACGCGCCGGAGATGGCGATGCCGCTCGATCTTCCTCCCGGCGCTGACGCCGTCCGGGCGGCGCTGGTGGCCGTGACGCGCTACCGCGGGATGTTTGCCTTGGACGTCCCGAGCCGGGAGCTACGACACCGGGAGACCCGAACAGACGGATCGGGATACGAGGTCGCGTTCGATCAAGTCGTCAATGACGTGCCGATGTTCGGCGGCGGTCTGGTAGTGCATCTCAGATCGTCGCTGGAGTTGGCCGGGTTCACGGCAGGGCTGATTCCGCGCGACCGGATTGACGCCTTCTCTCCTTCGCTCTCGCCGACCGATGCGGCCGTGCGCGCCGAAGTGATGCTCCCGGCAGGCACACCCGGCCGCGCGCTGCAAACGACCCTCGGCATCTTCGGCCATGAGGCTTTCTCCGGGCGCGGGGCAGGCGGCACCCTGGCCTATCGAGTGCTCGTCGATTCAGATTCGCCGGAGGCGCCGCACGAGGTCTACCTGTCAGCACGGGACGGGCGCTTCCTGAGCATGATCAGCCGCGGACCGGTGGAGTTCGAGGGCCGGACGCTGATCAGATGTCCCGCTTCGGGACCCGACATGTGCAGATCTGCCTTGACCGGCGGATTGTTGCTGATGGACCGTGACAGGGTGGTCCTCGACCCGGTTTCTACCGACCCGCCTCGATGGACACCCCAGGCGCGCAGCCTCGCGGACTCCCTGCAACGCACGTGGCGCTTCTACTACGATCTGGGGTGGAACTCATGGAACAATGCCGGCGCCGAGCTGCGAGCCTATCTCGATGAGGCGTATCCTGATGGACTATGGGGGTGGATTGGCGCCGCCTGGTACGGTCCTGACAGTGCTCTGCGTCCGTACATCCACGTGATCCCGAACGAGATGTGCGAGGAGGTGGTGACGCACGAATTCACGCACGGAGTGCTGGAGACGCTCGGCTGGCCGCGCGTCGGTGAGGCGGCGGAACTTCAGGAGGCGATGGCGGACGTGATGGGCGAACTGTCGACCGCCCCTTCGTACGTCATCGAGCCGCTGCCGCGGCCCACGTTCGACTGGCGGATGGGAGGTATCCCGGAGAGAGGCTGCGTGAACCTGCGCGATGAACGCGCTCCCGAGCATCGCAACCTCACGAATCCTCCGGCCACGTGCGGGCGCCTCGGTCCGTACCCGGATACATGGTCAAACTACGTTTGGGGGGCAACCGTGCCGGAACTCTTCCTGCTCCTCCGGCCGGAACATCACAACTCGACCGTTGTTTCCGGCTTGGCCTGCTTGCTGGGCTGGGAGGCGGGGCAGCCGGAAGCCGAGGCCAACTGCTCCGGCATCCGTAACGGCGTCAGACTCCAACCGGCGATCGGTTTCGGCCGCCTGAGGGCCATCTGGGCCCAGACGATGATGAGTCCGGCGCTTCGGACACACCCGTTTCACGAGACGTTCTGGCAGACGCTCCGCTCGGCCGCGAGGACGCGGGACGAGGCGGATGGTTATCGGGTTCGGCCACTTGCCCGGAGTGCGGTCGGGAGGGCCGGATACGGCATGGGGCTGTGGAGTGATGATCGTGTTCGACCGTGGGATCCCCCACCATCGGGCGGCCCGCACTACCCACCCGGCGGGGTGGCGGGCCTGCCGTTTCGGTACGATGTCCCGGTGCCGGGAGGTCACCGTACCGGAGACTGGATCAACCAGGTCTTCTACGTCGCCCCGGGGATGATGGGGACTTCAGGCATCATCCCGGGGCCGATGCTCGTGATGCGGTGGGAGGCGTGCGACCCCCCCTTGTGCGGGGACCGATGGTGGACCCCGCCAGTGGCATTGGACTTCGCCTACGGGACGCCGGCAGCCGTCGAGTTTGCGGATCGGATCTGGGTCTTCTACACGGGCATTCCGGCTTCGGACGATTGCGCCCCGGTGCGATACATCACTATCGATCGTGAGACCGGCATCTCCGCACCCCAGACTCTCCCGGGGGGCGACATCGCCTCCCGCGGTGTCGTGGCCGCAGCGCCCTACGGGGGTGCGGTCCATCTGTTCTACCGAGGGTGCGGCGGCGTCGGCCTCCAGCCGATCTACTGGCACAGGTGCTTCCCGGATGGGACCTGTTCGCCTGCGGTGTCGATGACGGAGTTCCATGCCGACTTCCAGTCGCACTATGCACCAGCGGCTGCCGGCCCGTTGCACGATGCCCTCTGGCTCCTGTACGGCTCGGGCGAACAGAAGTCCCTGAAGATCACCAGGCTGTCGCTTGACCCCGCCGGATGGGCGCCCCCGGAGACCGTGGGGCGCCCGTTCTACGATCCCAACGCCGTGACCAGCAGGGGCCAGACTTGCCCGGCCGTGGCCAGCGTTGTTTTCTTGCCGCGGGTAGTCGGCTGGCGGCGGAACCCCGTCACGGGAAGATGGGAGGAGTATGAGCTGGAGCCGCTCGGGCTCGTCGATGATCCAACCGCGGTTGTGTTCCGTGGCCGTCTGCACGTCGCCGCCAACGTTCGTGGATACGTCCACGGAGGCGATATTGAATTCGCGCCCGCCGGGCTTGGTAGACTGATCTACGCGAGTTCGGCAGACCCGCTCGTTCGGACGTCGTGGACGCATCTGGTGCCTCAGCACCCCGCCGGGTTCGAAAGCGCCGCCCGGTTGGTCGTCGGGGGGCTCTTCAACGACCCGGAGGCGATGATCTACCTCTACCACCGTCAACCCGGCGACGGTTCGGCGCTGGCGAGGCGGAAGGAGGCGACCCGGTGAGCCCGGTCCGAATGCTCGGAATCGAGTGCAAGCGCAGCCCCGGGGCATTGCCCTGGTGCGCTCCATCGCCAAAGGGCGGCGCCGGCGTTGGTCCGGCATCCGGGGATGCCGAAACCACCTGGTGGTGTCTGCTTCCGGCAATGATTGCCGTTGCCGTCACGGGTTGCTCGACGGTCGCAACGTCCCGCGAGGACGCCGACACCACTACGGCGGCCGGCGACGATTCCCTGCCGGACACTCCCGAGCCGACGGATCGGCCGGAAGAGGTGGACGCAGGCCCGGAGGACGAGGGAACGGAGACTCCCGCCGACAGCGACTGCCCGATGTGCGGCCAGATCTGCGACGGCCGACCAGCCACATGCGGATACTACTGCTGCCCGACTGAGTACTTCCGGCCCGATGTGTTGGACAACTGGCCGATGTACTGCCGGTACCCGGACTTCGAGCCCTCGGGTGACTTGGTGCACGGCCCCTACAGAGCCTGGTCACGGCTCCAGTTCCTCCGTTCGCCGATCATGGTGGACGCAGCGGGGGCGTCCGAACTTCAGCCGATCACCGGGTGGACGTTCCGGGCGGACGGGAGCGAACTGGTGCTCTATGCCGAATGGGTGGATTGCTGGGGTTTCCGTATGCCGGATGCTGTGTGGGGGGCGGACCCCGCTAGTTACTGTGGCCGGAACGGGAGCCACGGTTGCTGCGCCCATCACTGCTGGGTCGACGAGACAACGCTGGCGTATGTTGTTGACCGTTTTCGGGGCGAGCTGCTGCATGCCGAGACGGTCCCGTGGGAGTCGCGGGAGGTCTTCGGCTTCGACCGGGGTCGTGAAGGCTGCGCTCTGCGTTCGGACGTCTTCTGCATCGACGTGCTGGACGACGACGTGACCTATTTCGCCGGGACCGGCCCGGAGTGGTCGCTCGGCCCCTATCGCGGCGTTTGGTGGGTGTTACCGTTTTGGCGCCTCCCGGTCAGCAGCGCCGATAGCCACCTCTTCGAACTACCTTTGGTCCGCGGCGCCGTCCACATCTACCGTACTTCGACGCGCGAACACATCCGAAGCATCGACCTGGTTCTGCTCCAGCCGGGCGAGACGTGGCCACCCTGATCCGGTCGGGCGTGGCGGTCACCCCACCTTGACGACGACGGCGGCGGCGGTGTCGCCGGCGGCGCAGCCGTCGAAGAGGCCCCAGCCGCCGCCGCGCATCGCAAGCTCCTCGATCATCTCGACGACGAGCCGCGCGCCGGTGGGGCCCTGCGGGTGGC
>CAMTWF010000014.1:0-2609 GCA_947085355.1 uncultured delta proteobacterium | reverse complement strand
GGCGGCCTTGTACGCGTCGAGATCCTCGTGATGCAGCTTGGGGTAGGGGTTCATGGTGACCTCCATACCATGCGGCGACGGCGACGGCGACGGAAACGGCGACGGCAACGGCAACGGCAACGGCAACGGCAACGGGGATGGGGATGGAGCCGGCGGACGGGCTACCCCCAAGAATCGCGAATGCACCCTTCGGCGTGCCGCGATTCCCGTTGTATCGTGCCCGTGCCCGAGCCCGAGCCCGAGGTGGAGGATGCCTTGTTGCACTCACCGACAGCATCGTGGTTCGGTAACCGGGCACGGGCACGAAATGAGGGCGCGATGGATCCGCTTCTGGTCGTGCTGCCGGCCGTCGTCCAGGGCGTGACGGAGTTCCTCCCGGTCTCGTCCTCGGGCCACCTGGCCCTGCTGCAGGCGACGGCGGGGATCGAGGAGCCGCCGCTGGCGTTCAACGTGTCGCTGCACGTCGGGACGCTGGCGGCGGTGCTGGCGCTGTATGGAAAGGACGCCTGCCGCACGGCGGCCGGCGGCGCGCGATGGCTGGCGCGGGTCGTGCGGCGGCGCGGCCGAGGCGGGTTCGGCGCCGCCGACGATTGGGAGCGGGAGGCCGGGGCCGTGGCCGTCGCGACGGTGGTGACGGGCGCCCTGGCGCTGCTGTTCCGCGATCCGCTGGAGGCGGCCGCGGGAAGTCCCAGGACGATCGGCATCCTGTTCCTCGCCGGCGCGGCGCCGCTGGCGTTCACGCGCCTGGCCCCGGCGGCGGCGGGCGGCGTGACGCCGTGGCGCGCCGTCCTGATCGGGGTCGTCCAGGCCGTGGCCGTTCTTCCCGGAGTGTCGCGTTCCGGCATGACGATCGCCGCCGCGTTGTTCCTCGGGGTCGGCCGGGAGGCGGCGGCGCGGTTCTCGTTTCTGATCTCGATACCGGCGATCGTCGGGGCGGAGGCGATCGCGCTGTCGGGCGGGCTCTCCGGGGCGGCGGCGCCGGCATGGCAGCACGTCGCCGGCGCGCTGATCGCCGCCGCCGTCGGCTTCGCGTCGCTCCGGCTGCTGGTGCGCGTCGTGCGCCGCGGCGCCCTGCACTGGTTCGCGGCCTACCTGGCGCCGCTCGGGATCGCGGTGGCGATCATCTTCGCCCGATGAGGTGAGCGGCTACCCTGGTTGCATCGTCGTAGCGGTTCGACGGATGTCGCCGGCGATGACGTCCGGCCGCTCCCGGGTGCGTCCCTTGTCACCTGCCGGTTTTGGGAGTGTAGCGGCGTAGGCGTAGCGCGGGGACGCGCCCCCGGCAGCGGCAATGTGTGGTGGGGGGACATGCCGGGGCGCGCGCAGCACTATGTCTCGCCGCCACGAAACGGAGGCGCGCGCCCCGCGCTACGCCGCTACAGTCGAAAAGCCGGGAGACCGCGAGACCGTGATCCGGTTGACCTACGCGGTCCAGGCCCCGCACCATCGCCATCGCCGACCCGCAGCGGTCCTACTTGCGTCCACACATCGCCGTGTGTAGGATGCCCATTGTGGAGGAGAGCCGTGGCGACGAACCTGGCAATCGATGACTCGTTGATCGAGGACGCGCGACGGATCGGTGGGCACAGGACGAAGAAGGAGGCCGTGACGGCGGCCCTGCGGGAGTATGTCAAGCATCGCGAGCGGCTGCGCCTGCTGGAGTTGTTCGGCACGGTGGAGATGGACCCGCGGTACGACCACAAGTCCGAGCGACGGAGGGGGCGATGAGGGTCCTGGTCGACACGTCGGTCTGGTCGCTGGCGCTGCGCCGCCGCGACGCGGACCTCGCGGCGAACGAGCGGCGGCTGCGCGACGGCCTGGCCGAACTGATCGCCGATGATCGTGCGGCGATCATCGGCCCGATCCGCCAGGAGGTGCTATCCGGGGTGCGCACCGCCACGGCCTTCGAACGGCTGCTGGCGGCGCTTGGCGCCTTCGACGACGAGCCGTTGGTCACCGCCGATTTCGAGGAGGCCGCGCAGGCCCACAATCGCTGCCGACAGGCCGGCGTCGCCGGTTCGGCCGTCGATTTCCTGATCTGCGCGGCGGCGCGGCGGCGCGGGCTGGCGATCTTCACCACGGACCGGGACTTCGAGCGGTACGCGCGGGTGCTGCCGCTCCGCCTCCATCATCCGGACACGGGAGCCCGCTGACCGATCGGCCGCGCCCCGCCTTCGGCTCGGGGACCCCAGCGTGGCGGGTTCGTCGGCGACGTCATCGGCGCCTTCATCTTCGCCCGATGAGGTGAGCGGCTACCCTGGTTGCATCGTTTTGGCGGTTCGATGGATGCAGACGCCGATGCCGTCCGGCCGCGCCTGAGTGTGTCCCTTGTCACCTGCCGGTTTTTGGAGTGTAGCGGCGAGGCGTAGCGCGGGGACGCGCCCCCGGCAGCGGCAATGTGTGGTGCGGGGACATGCCGGGGCGCGTCCCCGCGCAAGCCCGCCGTGGCGAACCCTTCACCTTCGGGCTGTCACGATCCGTCGCGGCGGCGGGCTTGCGCGGGGCGCGCGCAGCACTACATCTCGCCGTCACGGAACGGAGGCGCGCGCCCCGCGCTACGCCTCGCCGCTACACTCGAAAAGTCAGGAGACCGCAGGATCCGTTGACCT
>CAMTWF010000013.1:0-5180 GCA_947085355.1 uncultured delta proteobacterium | reverse complement strand
GGTGAGGCGCGAAGCGCCGAACAGCCCCCCGGCGCGAAGGACCCGAGCGGCTTTGCCGCGAGGGTCCGCGGGGGTCCGGGGGGCGGTGAGGCGCGAAGCGCCGAACAGCCCCCCGGCGCAGGAGAAGCCGGCCGATGTCGCGTGACGATCTCGATCCCGACGGGAGGTTCCGCCTCGCCGGCCCGTACCGTCCGGCCGGGGATCAGCCGAGCGCGATCGAGGCGCTGGTCCGGGGCGTGCTGGGCGGCGCGAAGGAGCAGGTGCTGCTCGGCATCACCGGCTCCGGCAAGACGTTCACGATCGCCTGCGTGATCGAACGGGTCCAGCGGCCGACGCTCGTGATCGCGCACAACAAGACGCTGGCCGCGCAGCTCTACCAGGAGTTCCGCGAGCTGTTCCCCGGCAACGCCGTCGAGTACTTCGTGAGCTACTACGACTACTACCAGCCGGAGGCGTACATCGCGGCGACCGACACGTACATCGAGAAGGACGCCACCATCAACGAGCGGATCGACCGGATGCGGCACGCGGCGACAAGGGCGGTGCTGACGCGCCGCGACGTCATCGTCGTCGCCAGCGTCTCGTGCATCTACGGCATCGGCACGAAGCAGTGGTACGACGGACTCCTCGTCAAGGTCGGCGCCGGCGACGAGATCGATCGCGAGCGGCTCCTTCGGCGGCTGGTCGAGACGCGGTACGAACGCAACGACGTCGACTTCCACCGCGGGACGTTCCGCGTCCGAGGCGACACGGTCGAGGTGTTCCCGGCCTACGAGGAGGACCGGGCGGTGCGGATCGAGTTCTGGGGCGACCGGGTCGAACGCGTCTCCGAGGTCGACCCGCTGCGCGGCAGGACGATCCGGACCCTGCCGCGCGTCGCCATCCACCCGAACAGCCACTACGTCGTCCCGGCCGACGAACTGCAACGGGCGCTCGCGGCGATCCGCACCGAGCTGGCCGAACGCCTCGCCGAGCTGCTCGGGCAGGGGAAGCTGCTCGAGGCCGAACGGCTCCGGCAGCGCGCGAACTACGACATCGAGGTGCTCGAGCTGACCGGGTTCTGCACCGGCATCGAGAACTACTCCCGGCACGTGACGGGCCGCGCCGCGGGCGAGCCCCCCGGCACGCTGCTCGACTACTTCCCGGACGACTCCCTCGTCGTCGTCGACGAAAGCCACCAGACGATCCCGCAGATCCAGGCGATGTACCGCGCCGACCGCAACCGCAAGGAGGTGCTCGTCGAGTACGGCTTCCGCCTGCCGAGCGCGCTCGACAACAGGCCGTTGACCTTCGAGGAGTGGGAGTCGCGCGCGCGCCGGACGATCTTCGTCTCCGCCACCCCGGGCGACTACGAGCTGCGGCGCACCGGGGGCGCGGTCGTCGAGCAGATCATCCGGCCCACCGGCCTGGTCGATCCGCCGATCGACGTACGCCCCATCGAGCGGCAGGTCGACGACCTGCTCGAGGAAATCCGGCGCCGCGTCGAGGTGCGCGAACGGGTGCTGGTCACGACGCTGACCAAGCGGATGGCCGAGGACCTGACCGAGTACCTGGAGGAGGCCGGCGTCCGCGCAAGGTACATGCACTCGGACGTCGAGACGCTCGAACGGATCGAGATTGTCCGCGACCTGCGATCCGGCGTCTTCGACGTGCTGGTCGGGATCAACCTGCTGCGCGAGGGTCTCGACCTGCCGGAGGTGTCGCTCGTGGCGATCCTCGACGCCGACAAGGAAGGATTCCTCCGGTCGGCCAGGTCGCTGATACAGACATGCGGGCGGGCGGCGCGCAACGTCAACGGTCGCGTCATCATGTACGCCGACGTCATGACGCCATCGATCCGCCGCACGATCGACGAGACCGAGCGCCGCAGGACGCTCCAGGTCGCCTACAACCGCGAGCGCGGCATCGTGCCGGAGACGATCCGCAAGGCGATCCGCGACATGACGCCGGGCTCGCCCGCCAGGGACTACCTCGACCTCGCGTCCGACGCCGCCGTGGAGGCCCGCGAGCCGGGAGCCCGCTACCTCTCGCGCGACGAGGAGATCGCGGCGTTGCGCGCGGAGATGCTGGCCGCGGCCGAGCGGCTCGATTTCGAACGCGCCGGGCGTCTGCGGGACAGGATCGCTTCGCTGGTGGGCGGCGGCGGACAGGCCGCTGTGGCGGGCGCGAAGGCGCGGGCCGCGCGTTCCGGACGCGCCCGCCGGCGCGGAGGCGCCGCGTAGCCGGACGCGCGGGGGGCGCCGTCCCGTGTCGGACGCGCCTACGGGCCGTCGATATCGGCGGTCTTGAGCAGCGCCTCGGCGGTGCAGATCGACCAATCGAGGCAGGCCGTCTTACCGTCACATGTCTTGATGGCCGCCAGCATCTTGGCCGTTTGACCGAGCGAGTCCCACGCCCGGCAGCTAGTCTCCATTGCTTCGCGGATCTGCTTCTCCATGTCGGCCGAAAACGCGGCGCCGGCCATCTCACGGTTGCAGGCGATGGAACGTTCGACGTACCCGGCGCAGTCCGCCACCGCGCCGCCGCCCGATCCGCCGGCAGGCGCCACGGCCGGCGCGCCGGCGCTTCCGGCCGCCCCGCCGGATTCCCCGCCTTCGCCCGAACGGTCGGGAACCTCTCCCTCCAGGCACTCGAAGAATGCCTCGCAGCCCGACTTGTCAAGGCACTTGGCCGCCTTGTCGCGTTCCGCGTCCGTGCCCTCCTTGCCGCACTGCTGCACGCATTCCGTGCGCATCTTTTGCATCTCGGCCTCTGGCGGAGCGGCCACGCCCGACTTCGCCGCCAGCTCCTTGCCGCATTCCGCGGTCCTGTCGCACAGCCTCTCGCACGTGGATCCGCCACGGAGGACGAACCAATAGAGGATGAAGCCGCCGCCGCCGAGCACCAGCAGCGCCAGGACGATCAGAAGCACGATCTTCCCGGCACGGCCTTTGGACGGCGGCGCGGCGGCGAACGCGCCCGGGGCGCCGTAGCCGTACGGCGGCGCCCCCGGCGGAGGGCCGCCGGGCGGCGGATACGCAGGCGCATCGGCGAATGCCGGCCCAGGCGCGGGGGCAGGCGGAGCGAACGCGAACTGGTCCGCCGGCGGCTGGGCGAGGGCTGGAGCGGCGGCAGGCACGGGCACGGGCACGGGCACGGGAGCGGGGGCGGGGGCGGGATACGGCGCCGGGAAGGCCGGCTGTGGCGGCGCCATCTGGCCGACGACGCCCGGGTGGGCCATCATCGTGGCGTCCATCTCGGGCGGCCGAGGGACCGGAACCGGGGCCGCGAAGGGGGAGGGCACGGGAGCCGCGGCGGGCACGGGCACGGGGGCTGGGGGGGCGCCCGGTGGTGGGATGAACATGCCGGGCATGCCCAGCACGGTCTTCGCCGCTTCCTTCTTCACGGGAGCGCCCGGCGCCGGCGGCGCCGGCGCCCGCGGGGGCGCAAAAGGGGATGCCGGCAAGTGGCCGGGAATCCCGGGCGGTGCGCCCGGAGGCGGCTTCGTGGGGGGCGTGCCTGAACCTTGATCCATGTCGATCCTCGCCTTTCTTCCGGTTGCCCGCCGGGACTGTCCGTCGCGGCAGGGCGGCGCCGGCGCGCCTTCGCCTTGCTTCACCTACCCCGGGGGGCTGTTCGGCGCTTCGCGCCTCACCGCCCCCCGGACCCCCGCGGACCCTCGCGGCAAAGCCGCTCGGGTCCGCTGCCGGGCAGACGTTTCCGCAGGTGGCCGACCACCTGCTCCAGTTTCCGCATCGACGCGACCACCTGATCCTCGTCGATCTCGGCTTCGGTCATCGCCTCGTCGAACTCCTCGAACAGCCACGTGCTGGCCCTGTCATCGTCGGCTATGGAGGAGGCCTTCCTGCCCTTGTGCTCCATGCCGCCGAGCTTCCGCAACCGCTGTTCGAGGACGACGAAGCAGTCGCCCAGGAACGCGCGGGCGACCGCCAGGTCGTCCGCGAGGTTGTCGTAGAACTCGGGGTGCTTTTCCGTGTGCGCCGGGCGACGCGGGTGCTCCGCGGGCAGCGCGGCATCGACGGTCAGCCTGAGGAGGATCGCGTCGTCCAGCAGCGCCAGCGGCCCGAAGCTCTCGGGGATCGGCTCGCCGGGCTGCAGGGCGGACATCAGGACGCCGCAGGCGGCGACCCGGCCGTGAAGGTCCACGTCGGCATCGTCGATGATGTCGAGCGCCGCGCGGGCGTCCTGAGGCAGGTCGAGGATCGCCCGCACGTACCGTTCGACGAACTCGTTCCTGGTTCCCATGGCCCTGCGCCGCCCGGCCGCCGGCTCACCGCTGCAAGTCCGTGGGGAGCGGCGGCTGGAGCTCGGCCCCGGCGGGGCACGAACGCTCGACGCGCGTCGGTCCCGCGTCGGTCCAGATGATCTTGAACTCGACCCTGCGGTTCTTGTCCCACGCCGCGGCGTTGCTGCGCGGATCGACGGGACATCGCTCGCCGTATCCCGCCGCCAGCAGGCGCCGCGCGTCGACGCCCTGCCGCACGAGGTACTCGACGACGGCATTCGCGCGGTCGCGGGTCAGTCTGATGTTGTACTCGTCGGTGTTCCGCTCGTCCGCGTGGCCTTGCACTTCGATGAGGCGGATGTGCGGGTTGTTGTTCAGCGTCTGTGCGACCTGGTTCAGGATGTCGTACGAGACGGGGAGGATCTGCGCGCTGTCGGTTTCGAAGTAGATCTTGTCCATGATCACGACGTCGGTGCCGGTCACGACGACGCGTCCCTGGTCGGGGCATCCGTCCTCGTCCTGGTATCCGTTGTAGGTCTCGGGCTCGTTGGGGCAGTCGTCGTCCACGTCGAGGATGCGGTCCTGGTCGTTGTCGATGTCGGGGCATCCGTCGACGTCGTTGAACCTGTCGTGGTCCTCGGGGTCGTTGGGGCACAGGTCGTCGATGTCCCGGATCCCGTCGTTGTCGTTGTCCGGGTCGGGGCACCCCTCCTCGTCCTGGAACCCGTCGCGATCCTCCGGGTCGTCCGGGCACTGGTCGTTGACGTCGAGGATCCCGTCGCCGTCGCGGTCGCCCTGTTCGCCCTCCGGGCAGCCGTCCTCGTCCGCATCGCCGTCGCGATCCTCGGGGATCAGCGGGCACTGGTCGACGACGTCCAGGATGCCGTCGCGGTCGTTGTCGGGATCCGGACAGCCGTCCACGTCCTCGAAATCGTCGCGGTCCTCGGGGTCGTCC
>CAMTWF010000012.1:0-4601 GCA_947085355.1 uncultured delta proteobacterium | reverse complement strand
GTCCTGCCCGACTTGCCGGAAGTCCCGCCCAAGTTGCCGCGAGTCCTGCCCGACTTGCCGGAAGTCCCGCCCAAGTTGCCGCGAGTCCCGCCCAAGTTGCGCAAGGTCCTGCCCAAGTTGCCGGAAGTCCCGCCCGAGTTGCCGCGAGTCCTGCCCGACTTGCCGGAAGTCCCGCCCAAGTTGCCGCGAGTCCTGCCCGAGTTGCCGGAGGTCCCGCCCGAGTTGCCGGAAGTCCCGCCGGCGTTCCGGGACGTGATGGGCGAGATGGCGCGGCGCGGCGGAACGACGGAAACGCGCCGCGCGCGTCACGGCCAGTTGTCGCGCAGGGCGAAACGACGCAGGTCGACTCGGACGAGGCCCTCCGAGGCGGAATCGACGACCAGCAGCGCGGGGCCGGTGCGGCCGCTCAAGTCCAACGCGCCCGCCGCCGGCAGCGCTCCGACGTCCTCCGACAACGCCTGGAAGCCGCCCCCCGCCGCCATCTCGTAGCGCAACCCGCGCGGCGTCGGCGACGTCCCGGAAACCATCGTGAACGAGAAGTACGGGTTGAGGAACCGCTCGCCCTCGACCGCACGGCCCGAGTGCAGGCAGCGCAGCGGCACGGGCTCGACGCCGCAGTCGGCCGGCTCCTCGATGCAGAGCCCGCCCGGCCCGGCGACGACCCGGTGCAACAAGCCGGTCGTCGCGCCGACGACGACCCACTCGCCCGAGACGCGCACCCCGAACTTCACGGCGTACGGAAAGCACTCCTCGGTCGGCGCCGGCGGCCCGCCGGGAATCGGGGCCAGCACGAGGCGGTCCTGGAACGCATCGGCGATCGCGTACTCGGTCCTCCATCTCTCCATGGAAGCATCGATCTGCGGCGTCTCGAAGACGCGGCAATCCGCCTCCGTCCCCGCCAGCGGGTCGGGGCCCTGCCGGATGACGAGCCGGTCGCCGGCGAGGACGCCGCGCGAGCAGAACGGCATGCCGCGGTCGGACAGCACCGCAAGGCCGGGGTCGAGATCGTGCCGCTCGACGTTGCCCCCCACGCCGTCGGTCCACGGGATCGCCCCCTCGAACTCGATCGCCCACGTCTGGTTGACGGCCCGCCGCGCATCGGCATCGAACGGGACGCCGTAGGTCGGCCTCGGCGGCTGCGCGTCGTCCTCGGCGGCCCAATCCGCGAAACGGGGATGCTCGGCGGAAGGCTGCGGGTCGTACGTCACCGGCGTACCGCCGGGCAGGAGAAGCGACGGCGGAGCGCTCCAGTACGGAGTGCTCGGCGCCGGAACGCCGGACCGCACCACGTGCCTCGGACAGGCGTAGTCGCCCTCGCCCGCGGCCGATCCGGACCAGCACGCGGCCGCGCCGCGATCCTCGATGTCCACGACGACGACCTGGCCGGCGGACGTGACCAGGAAGGCGAACGTGCCGTGCAGGACCTTCGGATCGGGTCGCTCGGGCGGCTCCTGCTGCTCCACCCGGCCGATCGCCACGTCCTTGACCAGTCCCCTGACGACGATCTGCGACCGCCACTCGGCCGGGTCGCCCGAGGACAGATCGACCGGCTCGAGCGACTCCGCATCGAGCACCATGACGCCGCCGGCGAAGCCGTCGGCGGCGTAGATCCAACGCCCCGGCTCGTCCCCCGCGGGCCCCCACCCCGGCGGCTCCACCGCCAGGGCGATCGCCGGGCCCTCCAGCGGCGCCGCCCGATCGACGACCAGGTCGCCCGATGCGTCGCGGACCAGAACCGCGAGCATCCCGCGGTTGCGGTCCCCGACCAGGACTCTGCCGCGCGCCTCGTCGACCGCCAGCGACCAGGGGGCCGCAAGCCCCTCGATCGGCTCGCCGCCGGGGCCGGGCGCCGTGTCGAGCGCCACGGGCGGTCCGACGGCGTGGTCGTCGCCCGTCTCCGCGATGCGCACCGAAGTCACCGCCGAGATGGACGGCATCGCGACCACGGCGAACCCGGCGTCCACGAAGACGACGGCGGAAGCCGGCGCGGGGAGCGTGACGACCACCGGCCGCGACCGCAACCCGCCGAGCACGTCGGCCGGCCGGACGGCCGACAGGTACCCGCCGGGCTCGGGGACGCCGTCCACTCGCCGGCCCAGGTTCGCCACCAGCATGAGCCCGCCGTCCGGGGCGGCGGCGATCGCGTTCGGCAGATCGCCCACCTCGACCGATGTGTGCAGCGGCTCCCGCGGGTCGAGATCGAGCAGCCTGCCGGACCGGAGATTGACGGCGCCGAGCGTCCCCGGCGTCGACTGGAGGACGAAGGCGTGCATCGCGCCGGGGCCGTCCGCCCCGCATTCGGACATCGGCGCCCCGCGGCGAGCGCCGGCTTCCTCGACGATGCACGCGAGCGCCACGTCCCACGCGCGTTCGAGGTTGACGGTCGTCGTGGTCACTTCCGGGCTCTCGCACCCGGCCGCCGTCAGCACGGCGATTGCCGCGATCGCACGGCAGGCGAATCGGCCGAGTCGCGCGCGGTACGACTGCGCCCTAGTCATGCGCGCCCGGCCTTTCCGGCAGGCCGATCTTGAGGACCGGCACGCCGAATTGCGGGCTGTCGGGACGCATGTCGAATACCCAGACGCTGGACTCGCCGAAGTTGGCCACGTAGACGCGCCCGGACGCGGCGTCCGCGACGACGGCGTGCGGCCCGGCGCCGGTTCGCGTCACGTCGATGACGGCCCGCAGCGACGGGTCCACCACGTACATCTCGCGCGCGTCGAAGCAGACGGCGAGCACCAGGTAGCCGCTGCCGCCGGCGACCGGCAGCACGGCCACCCTGGAAGGCCCGGCGCCCAGTTCGATCATGTCGACGACCCGGCCGCCCGTTCCCGACGACGTGTCCACGACCAGGAGGCTCGCGGGGCTCCGGTTCGTCACCCATGCCCGATCGCCCGCCGGGCTGAACGCGATGAACCGCGAGTCCGATCCGCCGCTGCTGGCGTCGACGGGGATCGCGCGGCCCACGGAGACGGCCGGGCCCTCGCCGGGCCGCCAGTCGCCGGCGGAAATCGTGAAGGGGTAGATCAGCCGCGAGTCGCGGCTCGCCAGGAAGAACCAGCCGCTGGTCGGGTGCCGGGCGATGCCGTTGGAGCCGGTGGGGAAGTCGTCCACGACGCGTTCGAGCGTCGGCGGCCGGCTGGCGGCGACGCGGAACAGGCTCACGGCGCCGGACGTCACGTGGCCGACGACGACCCACGAGTCGTCCGCGATCAGCGAGTACGGCTCGGCCGGCACCCACCGGTTGCCCGTGCGCACGACGGTGTGGCCGCCGTCGCAGCGTCGATTCCCCGCGTCTGGGTTGCAGGACAGCAGCCCGCCCGGACGATCGGCGGCCGGATCGACGTCGATCCACGTCAGCGACCCGTCGCCGCGCACCGTCACGTAGGCCCGCCGGCCGTCGGGCGACATCGCCGCGTCCGTGGCGCCGGAGCCTATTCCGACGGTCTCCGCGGCGGCCACGAACGCCCGCTCGTCGACCGGATCGGCACAAACCCCGTCGCAGCCCTCGATCTCGGCGTCCACGCAGCGGACGGCGCAGGCCTGCCCGGCGCAGCAGGCGCCGTCCGGCCCGCCGTCGCGGATCCGCACGGCCACCACCGTCCCGCCGTTGTACCGGAGGTTGAAGTTGGAGTTGGCGACAAGGAGGCGGCTTCCGTCCCGCGCCAACGTCAACCCGGTCGGGAAGAAGAAGGAGTCGGCCGGCGGGTCGATGCCCGAGCTGTCCGGCCAGCAGCCGCACAGGATCCCGGCGAGAAGCGTGGCGGCGAATCGCATCGGGCCCGGAATCTACGCGAGAAGAAAGCAATCGGCAATCGGCAATCGGCAGTCGGATGCCGGGCGGAGGTGAATGCTGGATGCCGAATGCCGATCACGGCAACTGGGAGAAGAGCCTGGAAGCGAAACGAACGATCTCCGCACCGGACCAGCCGGCGGAGACGGCGAGGGCCAGCGCGACGGCCAGGAGCTTGGGAACGAACGACAGCGCATGATCCTGGATCTGCGTCACGGCCTGCAGGAAGGAGACGACGAGCCCCACCAGCAGGCTGGCGGCGATCGCCGGCAGGGACAGCACGAGGGCGAGCAGCAACGCCTCCTGTGCGAGCGATCCGGCCATGGCAATCGCTACCCCCTCGCCCTACCTCTGGTGGAACGCGAACGGCAGGACCACGCGGGATGCCGCCGTCGCCCGCGGGAACCGCCACCGGCGAACGCGGCTCGTGAGGCAGTCGTGCAGTTCGCCGCTGACGTAGTCCTCGGTCGTCAAGGTCACGTTGCGCACCGATCCGTCGGGGTTGATCTCGATCGCCATGCGCATCGACAGGTCCTGCACGAAGTCCCGCGTCCTGGCCTGGTTGTAGCAAAGCTGGATGCCGTTCTGGCCCTCCTGAACGACCGGGAGGATCTGGTTCCCCGTCAGCCCGCGCGATTCCTGGCCGCCGATCGCGATCGTGCCGGGCCCCGCGGTCCGGATCGCGCCGGCCGCCGGGCCCGGGTCGCGGTTGGGCACGTAGGGTGCCGGCGTCGCGGGTTCCACCGCGCCGGCGCTCTGCCCGGTCCCCCCGCCCGGCCGTCCGCCGGGCCGTTCGTTGGAGCGTCCG
>CAMTWF010000011.1:0-30551 GCA_947085355.1 uncultured delta proteobacterium | reverse complement strand
CTCGGCGGCGGCCGCGGCGGCGGCCGCGATCGCTACTAGCCTCGCCCCAGCCGACATCCGGCGCTAGTCCGGTCCCCCGTCCCCCAGTCGAATCCGACCCGATCGCGGCGAACGGCCGCGACCCCACCCTGTGAGTACGGCCGCCAAGTCGTGCCCTCCTGGTTTCCAGGGGAAGCCGACGTTCAAGAGCGACTCGCAGCCAGCCGCCCAGCCTCGAACGTCGCACTCCCCCCAGGGACCAGCCGGATGCGAGCCACCTCGGACGGCGCCGCCACTCGCAGCGGAGGGCCGACGGTGCCGAGGCCGCGGTTGACGTAGATGCGGCAGTCGCCGAGGCGGTGCAGGCCGCAGACATGGTCGTACGCCAGCCGTTGAAGGAGCCCGAAGGGGAACATCTGGCCCCCGTGAAGGTGGCCGGAGAGTTGCAGACCGATGCCGGCGGCGTCGGCCTTCGCGAGGTCGCGTGGCTGGTGACACAGCAGGATCGCCGGAACAGACGCGTCCCGGCCGGCGACGGCGAGGTCGAGCCGTGCGCCGCCGGCCTCCTCGATCCGGGTCGCCCAGTGGTCGTCGACGCCGACGATGTCGAGCGGTCCGCAAGGCGTGTCGATCGTCACGTGCCGGTTGCGCAGCGTCGTGACGCCCGCCGCCGAAAGCCATTCGCCGGCCAATCGCACGTCTCCCCAGTACTCGTGGTTGCCGGTGCAGGCCCAGACGCCGAGCGGCGCGTCGAGGCGGCGCAGTTCCCCGACGGCCTCATGGGCGCCGTCGACGTAGCGGTCCACGATGTCACCGGTCAGGACGACCAGGTCCGGACGCAGACCGTTGACCATGTCGGCGATCCGACGCACGCGCGCCGCCCGCACGACCGTGCCGGCGTGGAGGTCGGACAGGTGCGCAACCACGAGGCCGCCGGCGCGGCCGGGACGAAGGCCGCGCAGCGGCACTTCCACGTCGGTCACCTCGGGATCCCCAAGGCCCTCCCGAATTCCGACCGCCGCGGCGCCTCCCGTCGCCAGCGCCACACCGGCAGCGCCGATGCTGCCGAGGGCCGATCGGCGGCTCGCGGTGTCGACGCCGAGCGAGATCGCGCGCGCCCGCAGCAGCCCCGCTCGCCCAACCGCGCCCCGGACGACACGGGAAGCCAGCCGGAGGAGGTCGACAACACCGGTCAGCAGGATGCCGTACAGAATCAGACCCGCCCAGACGTTGCCGCCAAGACCGAGCGCCCTCGTGATCCCGAATGGACGCAGCCAGCCCGCGCCCACCGTCAGCGGAAGGAGGATGCCGAGCCCAACGGCGACGAGAAGGGCGGCGCGCCGCGGCCGGCCGTCGAGCGCCAGAGTCCGAGCGAGCCGGCGGTACAGGTAGTAGTGCGCCAGGAGACTGACGGCGAGCACGACGGACGCCGACAGCACGGCGAACGGGACCACCTGACCGTGCGGACCGGGCATCCTGCTAGAGCCTCATCGGCGCCGTGATCGAGCCTGGGAACGACGGCACTTCCACGGCCTCGACGACCCGCCTGAGGCAGTCGCGGACCCCGTCGTCCACGTTTCCATCCACCCTGTCGAGCGTTGCGCGGCGCGTCTGGCCATCCACCGTTACCATCAGCGCAACGGGGCCGACCACGCCTTCGGTACACACGAGCGCATGTCTGCGCGCGGTCCGGAGGCGTCGCACGATCTCGTCGCGGGGCGGCAATGCGCCCGCGTCCTCGGCGCTGCCGGCATCGGATCGCGCGTCATCGCCGCCGGTTCCAGGCGGAGCAGGCACGCCGAATGCGTGCGTGATCGTGATGTCGTCGGCCTCGAACATGGGGAACGGGACGGCGTGCAGGATGTCGCGAACGCACTGCCTGACCTGCGCGGACAAGTCCGAATCGACGCTCGATGCGACCACGCGCCCGTCGGATCCGCGGATCGTGGCGGTGACGGCGACGCTTCCAGGGCCTTCGTTTCGCGCACAGCGGCGTACCCCGTCCTCGGCCGCCGCCAGCGCCGCGCCGAGATCCGGCATCGGGCGCGCAGCGTCCGTGGAAACGACGTCAGCCGGGCCGTCGGCTGCGGCGGCGGCATCCTCCGCCGCGCCGGAGAAGGCGTCCATCTCCGGATCGGAAGCCGCGCGATCCGGACGCGGGACGTCGTCTGCCGGCCGCAGGTCGTGGCCGCCGCCGCGGGCGTCCTCGCGCGCCGGGCCGCTCCCGCCCCCGGCCTCCCGTCCCGGGCTCGCCTCGGGAACCGCCGGGGTCGCATCGGTCGCGGGCGGACCATCCGGGGGGGAGAAACCCGCTGCGTCCACCACTCCGGCCGCACCGTCCCAAGGCCGCCCTCCGGCATCGGTGGAACCGTCCGTCGTTCCATGGTCGCCTGGCGCGGCGCCGGCCGATGCGATCAGCCCCCCGGAATCCGTGGTGGCGGGACGCGGCGCGGAGGAAGGCCCGCGCAGCAGCAGGTACAGGATCGCCGCACCGGCGATGACGAGCAGCACGGCCGCGGCCACGCCCAACCAGCGTGCGCGGCGAGGTCGCGGCTCCAGGGTAGTCGCAGCGGCGGCAGACGGGACGGTCGCGGAATGGATGCCGGCGATCGGCACCGGTCCCAGCCGCAGCGGCGTGGTGCGGGAGGTGTCGGGCGACCCGTCCACGGCATCCTCGATCCGCTCACGCGGCAGGGTCGTGTCGTCGTGGACGCCGGAGGATGACGATCGACCGGCGTCGGGTTGCCGACCGGGCGCCGGCGTTCCCGCCGGCGACGCCGGACGCGCGGCCGTCGACGGCGGCGTGATTGCGAGGCCGGCCGGAGCGCCGGCGGGCGCGAACGGGCGCAGGGCGTCGGCAAGAGCCGCCGCCGTCGGGGGCCGGTCGGCCGCCTCCCTGCTCATGGCCCACATCACGGCCCTGGAAACGCCGTCCGGGACCTCCGGCGCGACGACGGCGAGGGGAGGACAGGTGGCGTCGAGGATCCGGGCCACGAGATGCTCGAACGTGCGGCCGTCGTAGGGGAACGCGCCCGACAGCGCGCGGTACGTCATGATGCCGACGGCGTAGACGTCGATCCTGCCGTCCACGTCCTTGTCGCCCCTGAGCTGCTCGGGAGCCATGTAGTGGGGCGTGCCGAGGGCGCTGCCGGTCTGCGTGATGGCCTGGGAGGCCGAGCCGAGCGCCTTGGAGATACCGAGGTCGACAACCTTGACCTGCACCACGCCGGTCGCGAGTCGCGACAGGAACACGTTCTCGGGTTTCATGTCGCGGTGGACGATGCCGACGGAATGGGCGTGGTCGAGGGCGCCGAGGATGTCGAGCACGACGGGGAGGAACTCGCCCGTGGGGATGCGCTGCCCCGGGGACCGCTCGATGCGGGAGGCCACCGTCTCGCCGTCGAGGAACTCCATGACGAGGTACGGGACGCCGTCGTCGCCGAGGCCGTAGTCGAGCACTTCGACGACGTTCGGGTGGGCGATGCGGCCCGCCGCCCGAGCCTCGTGTTGGAACCGTCGCACGATCTCCGCATCGGACGTGTACATCGGCAGCAGGCGCTTGATCGCCACGCGGCGGTCGATGTGCAGGGCGCGCGCATCGTAGACCGCGCCTATCCCGCCGACGGCGATCAGCTTGTCCACGCGGTAGCGTCCGCCGAGGACGAGGGCGCCGATCACGTGCTGAGTCGTGGGGCATACGAAGAGCCCCTCGGGATGCTCGAAGCCGCAGGCCGGGCAGTGGCGCATCGCGAACATCGGACGGCAGCCTATCGCACTCCGCGGCAAGCGTCGACCCGAGGCGGGCATCGCCGGCTACGCGAGACTGCGTTCCGAGCGTTCAGTCGCCCTCGAGCTTGCGGCGCATGCGCGACATCAGATCGGCCCAGCCTGCATCGAACGACGCCGCTCGGCCGATGATCGAGTTGAACTGGTCGCGGTAGCTCTGCACCAGGCTCACGTCGTCCGTGATGACGTCGATCACCTTCCAGACGCCGTCCACGAGAGTCATCTCGTAGGCGATCGCCGTCTGCGCCCGGCGTGCTCGCCTCGTCCGGATCTTCCGGACCAGCGTTCTGACCAGGACGTTGCCCCCCTGGATGTCCTCCCAGCCGAGATAGTCGATCGCGATGTTGTCCAGCGTCTCCTTCAGGTTCTCCTTGTAACTCTTTTCGACGAGCTTGCGGAAAATAGCCAGGAACTCATCGCGCTGCGCGGCCGTCAGACGGGTCCAGTGGTTCGATAGCGCACGCCTCGAAAGACCCTCGTAGTCGAGGAGTCCGTCCACTACCCGGCCCACATCGGCCGCGTCCGGCGCGCCCGCCAGCAGCTCGCGAAGGCGATCGTTCGCCTCCCGCAGCCGACCCTCGGCCTCCGCCCCGCCCGCGCCGGCCGGCAGCGCGAACGCCAGCGTGACCCCGACCACCGCAAGCCGCATGCCCGACATCGTCTTCTCCGTTCCCCGCGGACGTCCCAGGGCCCCGCGGGCGACGCGCGACTGACCCGCGGCTCGCGTCGCCTATTCACGCGGCTCGAGCCCGTCCAGGAAATCGCCGCCGGTCGTGAACGCCAAGCGGACCCACGCGACGTTCAGGTCCCAGACGGCCGAGAGGTAGTTGGCCTCGTTCGAGAAGTACGCGATGAGCGCGTCCGTGAGATCGCCGGCCTCGTGAAGTCCCAGGGTCATCCCCTGGAGCACGGCGATCAACCACCGCTTGGCGGCGGTTCGGCCCGCGTCGTAGGCACGGGTCCGCGCCTGGGTCTCCACGATCGCCGCGTAGGCATCCGAGACCTCCGCCTCGACCGCGCGCGACAGCACCTCGACCTGCTCCTCGACGCGCCGCAACGCCGCCTCGGCCTCGTCGACCCGCCAGTAGTCCATCCCGAAATCGAGCGGGCAGTCCAGCAGCAGGGCGGCGCCGTAGGTGGCGTAGTTGTAGGGATCGCTGAGCCACGGGTTGTGCTGGTCGTCGGCCACGTTCGAGTAGGCGTACCCGAGCGTCACGCCGAGGGCCAGGTCGGGATAGTAGCGCGCCCTCTCGATGCGCAGCTTCGCCCGCTGGGCCTCCGCCGCGGCCCGCAACGCCCTGAGGTCCGGGCGGCCCCGGCCGGCCATCTCGACGTATTCCGCCACTGGGCGCCGCTCGATCGGGAAAGGTCCCAGCGTCACGTCGGCGACCCGAACGCCGGCGTCCACTCCCGCCAGCATGCGAAGGCCGGCCAGCGCGACGTCCTCGAGCCGCCTCGCCTGCAACTCCCTGGCGTCCACGTCGGCCGTCAGCGCGTCCAGCTTGTAGATGTCGATCATCGCGGCGCCGCCTTCGCCGCGGTCGATGCGCGCCCGGATCTCGTCGCGCGCCTCGTCGATGTACCCGCGGCCGTCCGAGATCAGCAGCAGGATCTCCCTCGCCAGCAGCAGCGAGAGGTAGGCGCGGCGCACCTCCGATCGGACCATGTGCCGCGCGCGCTCGACGCCGCCGCGGCCGGCCTCGACGCCCGCCTCCGCGGCCTCCCGAGCCGACGACAGCTTGCCGAACGTCCAGATCGGGATCGCGCCGGAAAGGCCGAGACGCACGTACGGCCCCCACTCGACGGCCGACCACTGCGGATCCTCCGCGTAGCGAGTGAGCGTGCCGTCGCGCAGCTCGCTCAGCCCGCGCTGCTCGGGGATGGCCGTGAACAGGGCGCTTGCCGAGAAGCCCGACCATGGCGCCCAGACGGCCTGGCCCAACCTCGCCCGGTGGACGTCGAGATCGGCCAGCGCGGCCCCCACGATCGGATTGGCGGAGGCCATCTCGATCAGATCGGCCAGATTCAGCCCGAGATCGCCCCGCTCGTCCCGGCCTGCGCCGGAAGCGCCCACCGCCTCGGCGTCCAATGTCGACTCGACGGCCACGGCGGCCGCCGGACCGGCCACGTCGACGGAGGAACCGAGCGGCTGTGCCGCGAGGTTCCGCGGGGGTCCGGGGGGCGTCAAGCCGCAAAGCGGCGGACTGCCCCCCGGCGCGGAGGATAGCGCGACATCCGGGGAGAACGCCGACAGGCAACAAGCAACGAGAGCCGGGAATCGAAGATGCGGCGGACGCCGCGGTGGCGCAGCCCCGCGGGCCGCACCGCCGAATCTACGCGGCCCGCACGCCACGCTCGCCATCCCGAAGCCTCACGGAGACGATCTTGGAGACTCCGGGCTCCTCCATCGTGACCCCGTACAGCACGTCGGCGCGCTCCATCGTCTGCTTGACGTGCGTTACGAGGACGAACTGCGTGCGGTCGGCAAGCTCGTGGAGGAAATCGCAGAATCGACCGACGTTGGCGTCGTCGAGGGGAGCGTCGACCTCGTCGAGCACGCAGAAGGGGCTGGGCTTGTAGAGGAAGAGGGCGAACACGAGCGACACGGCGGTCAGAGCCTTCTCGCCGCCGGAGAGGAGATCGATCGACTGGAGCTTCTTGCCCGGCGGCTGGGCGACGATCTCGATGCCCGCATCGAGGATGTCGTCGGACTCGGTGAGTTCGAGGTGGGCACGGCCGCCGCGGAACATCTTGGGGAAGACCTTCTGGAAGAGATCGTTGACCGCGTCGAACGTGGCGCGGAAACGCACGCGCGACTCCCGGTTCATCCGCTGGATCGCCGCTCGGAGGTCGGTCAACGCCTTCTCGAGATCCTGCTTCTGGCGGGCCATGCCATCGACGACCCTGCGGACATCCTCGTACTCCTCGATCGCCATGAGATTCACGCCGCCCATCCGATCGATGAGCGAGCGCAACTCGTCGGCGCGGCGGCGGGCGTTCTCGTCGGGCGGCGGTGTCATGTGGTGCGCCGATATCGCGTCGTCGAGCCCCACCTGATGACGCTCCGCAAGGCGCTCGGCCAGGAACGCCACCTCGCGCGCGGCCGCCTCGGCCTCGCCCTTCACCCCGGCAAGGCGCTCGGTCATCACCCCGACCCGATCGCGCCTTGCCTTGATCTCGAGTTCGATCTCGTGGATCGCCGCCCTCTGCGCATCGAAGGACGCCTGGGCCATCCGGAGCGCATCGCCGAGGCGGTCGTGCCGAACGGTCTGCTCCACCAGGGCCTCGGCAACGGCGACGAGGCGGCCTCGCGCCGTCCCCTCGTGACTCGCATTGGCGTCGGCCTCCTGGTCGAACAGGACGTTGTCCCGCTCCATCTCCGCCAAACGGCGTTCCAGGCTCTCCGCAAGCCCACGCAGCGCCGCGGCCCGCGCCCGCGCCTCCGCCACCCGCTCGCGCTCGGATGCGTGCGCCGCCGCCGCTTCCTCCGCCGCGGCGCGTGCGGCTTCGACGTCCACGGCCAGCCGTGCGACGGCGCCGTCGACCGCGGCCAGCCTGCGCGCCGCCGTTTCACGACCGATCAGCAAGCCGGCGATGCTGCCATCCGCCTCGGCGATCCCCGCATCAAGGCGCCGGACGAGGGCGTCGGCCTCGGCGGCATCCTCCATGGAGCGCCGGCCGGCTTCCTCGGTCGCGGCCAGATCGGCCGCCACCCTGGTCGCCTCGACCTCGGCCTGGTGCGCGGCGGCGGAGGCCGCGTCGAAGGAACATCGAACGTCCCGCAAGCGGGCGCGCAGCGACTCCTGACCGGCAAGCGCGGCGTCGAGCGCGGCCCGCAGCGACGGCAACGCCCCCTCCAACAGCGACCGCTCGGACTTGGCGTGCAGGAACGAGGCGAATCTGTCCTCGGCCGAGCCGCCGCACATCGTGCCGTCCGGGTACAACAACTCGCCCGACCTCGTAACGAAGACGGCACGGTGGTCGGCCGCCCGGAGGGCCTCTGCTTCCCGGAGCGACGACACGACGAAGACTCCGGACAGCGCGGCGGCCACCAGGTCGGCGACCGGAGCCTCCGCCCGCACGCGCTCCGACAGCGGCTCGGCGCCCGGCGGCGCCGAGCACTTCGCACCGGCACCCGCCGGCGCCCACCCCTCGCGCGGCGTCACGGCGGCGCGGCCCAACGCGGCTTCGCGCAAGTACCGAAGCGCCTCGTCGGCGTCGCCGCGGAGGTCGCAGACGAGCCGCTGGAGGGTGTCGCCGAGGGCCGCGGCGAGCGCGGCCTCGTAGCCGTCCTCGCATGACACGAGATCGCCCAGCGGGAACATCCGCGGGACGTCGGGAGCGGTTGCGCGATCCAGAAGCGCCCTGACGCCCGCGCCGTACGCCTCGTGCCGGTCGATGATCTCGACCAGCGACGCCAGCCGCGACGCCGCACGCTCGACCTCGATGCGGCGTTCCTGCACGGTTGCATCCCCGCCCGCCAGCGCGACCCGAAGCCCCTCGATCTCGGCCCGCAAGGCGTCCGCCCGCGTCCGCTCCCCGGCCAACCGCGACGAGGCGCGTGCGAGCGCCCCTGCGGCGTCCGCGGCGGCAGCCCGACTTTCGGCGATCCTGCGGGCCATCTCGTCCCGGCGTTCCGCCGTCTCCACGCGCCGTCTCCGCCTCTCGATCTGCGCCGCCTCGGTCGCATCGATGGCGCCGCGGATCTGCTCGTCGGCCTGAACCGCCGCCACGTGCATGCGCCGGGCGTCGGCGACATCCTCTTCGACCGATCTCAGGGCGCCGCGCCGATCGCCGAGCCTCGCATCGGCAGCCGCGAGCGCCGCCTCCCCGGTCCGCAACGCCTCCGCCGCATCGGCCGCGGCGCCCCGGTTCGCAGCCAGTTCGTCCCCGGCTCGCGCGATCGCGGCGACGTTGGCCGAACGCTGCTCGGCAAGCGCCGCGGCGCGCTCCCGGAGCCGTGCGATCTCGACCCTGGCCTGTCGGGCCTCGGCCTCGGAAATCCTCACCCCGTTGCCGGCCTCGTAGACCTCCGTCTGGTGCGCCTGGACGGCCGCCTCCATCTCGGCCAGCAGCGCACGCTCGGACTCGAACCTCGCCTCCGCGGCGGCAAGCCCGGCACGCTCGAAATCGAGCGTCTCCAGCACCGCGGACCGCTCGCGGTCGAACATCGCGGCCGTGGCGAGGCGCGCCAGCGCGTCGTGCGCCGCGACGAGCAGATCGATGGCCCGCATCTCGTCGCGGTAGGCGCGGAAGCGCGCCGCCTTCTGGGCCTGCCGGCGCAGGCCGGCCATCATCTCCTCCTTGTCGCGCAACCGGTCGCCGATCCGGACCAGGTTCTGCTCGGTGGCCGCTATCTGGCGCTCGGTGGCGATGCGCTTCGTCCTGTAGCGCGAGATCCCGGCCGCCTCCTCGATCAGCAGCCGCCGGTCCTGCGGTCGCGCCGTCACGATCTGACCCACCCGGCCCTGTTCGATCAGGGAGTAGGCCCGCGTCCCCGCGCCCGTGCCGAGGAACAGGTCGGTCACGTCGCGCAACCGCACCGGCACCTTGTTGATGAAGTATGAGCTCTCGCCGCCGTCCCTGAACATGCGCCGGGAAACCGCGATCTCGCGGTAGCCGGCATACTTGACCGGCACCATGCCGTCCTCGGCCGAGAAGGTCAGAGTGACCTCGGACATCGCGGTGGCCGAGCGGGCCTCCGACCCGCCGAAGATCACGTCGTCCATCTGGCGGCCGCGGAGCGTCCGGTAGGACTGCTCGCCCATCGCCCAGCGGATCGCATCCACCAGGTTGCTCTTGCCGCAACCGTTCGGCCCGACGACCGCCGTGACGTTCGAGTCGAACCGCAGAACCGTGCGATCGGGGAAGGACTTGAAACCGCAAAGCTCGATACTCTTGATCCGCATCCGCAGTGACTCCGGGGAAACCGGGCGTCGTCACGCCCCCGCCCCAAGCGGAAACCCGACGATCGCACCCCGAGCGGCTAAGTACCATACGTCCGTTCAGCGGAGCAAGAAAAATATTCGCGTGCCTCCCGGCGCTCGGAGGGTTCCGCATTCGTCGTGGTGACGCGAAGATCGCGCGGATCGACCCGTGGCGAGCGTTCCGGGGGGCTGAACGCCCGTTCCGCCTACTGGAAGGTGAAGCGGAACTCGTAGTCGCAGATCTTGAAGGCGTCGCCCTCCTCGATGCGCTTCGAGTCGATCCTCATGCCGTTGTACTCGATGCCGTTCGTGGAGTTGAGATCCTTGATGTAGTAGGCGCCGTTGTGGAAGAGCACCGCTGCGTGGCGGCGGGAAATGTTGGAGTCCTTGATCGCCAGGTCGGAGACCTTGACGCCCCGGCCGATGACGAACTGCTCCTTCTTGATCGGTATCCGCTGGCCGTTGAAGACGATGTGCAACGGCGCACGTCCCTCTCCCGTGCTGGACGACTTGGCCACCTCGAAGGCCACTCCGGCGGCGCCGGCCGCGGACGGCTGCGCCGGTTGGGGAACCGGACCGGTGCGACGCAACTGGGCGAAGGCGTCGGTGTCGGGCCCAACCGTCTGCGGGATGTCCGGCATCTGCGGCGGCGCGGATGGGACCGACGGCGGACCGGGAGGAGTCGGGGCGATCGGGCGCTGCTGCCCCGTCGGTTGACGCGCGCCGTCCAAGGGGAACAGCGACGGCCTCGGCGGCGGGGCGGCGAGGCCCGGGCCCGGCGGTCGAGCGCCGGCGGGGTGCTGGGCCCCGGCGACCGGCGGCGGCGCGGCAGGTACCGGCGACGGCCTTGCGGGCGGCGTCACCAACCTTGGCTGCCCGGGTGCGGGCTGCGCCGCCTGGGCCGGCGGCGGCACGCCCTCCGCCTTCTCGGCTCCGGGAACGGCGTACCGCCGGGCCTTTGCGTACTGCCGCATCGCCTCGTTGATGAGGTAGTCCACCGAGCATTCCAGCTCGCGGGCCATGTCCTCGAACACCGTCCAGAGGGCGTCACGGCAGTTGAACTGGCGAATCGCTTTCTTGCTCCGGCTCTCGTCCATCCTCGTCTCCAGCCGCCGGCGCCGGGCCGGCCTCACCTCGCGATTCGAGAACATCGATCGCCCCGGCCGCCATCCCGCCGACCGTCCTGTCGGGCCAGCAGGGCGAAGCCGCACGCGATCCCGTCAAGACATCCAGCGCCCCCCGGTCCTCCGCGGTGCCGACCCGGGCGAGCACCTCGATCGCAATCGACATGATGACGGAGTTCTGCGAGCGGAGCAAGAGATGGGCGGTCTTGGCGGACCGCCGGGGCCCCATGGCGGCGAGCGCCTCCGCGAGCGCATCGCATCGGCCGGGGATCGACGGCAGCCGGGCGGCTCGCGCGGCCAGCGCGTCGGCGAAGACCTTCGCCTGACCCGCGGCCCTGACGCGCCACAACTCCTTCCGCACCGCATCGAACACTTCCGGCTCGCCGGCGGAAACCGCCGCCGCCGCCGCGATGCCGTCGCCCTCGGAAACAAGCGCCGCTCCCAGGGCGGCACGGAGCGCCGCCGGTTGTTCGTCATCGGCCACGATGGAGGCGAGGCCGAGCGCCCCGAGCCGCAGGCCGGTCTCGGCCAGCTTCGCCGCGGCATCCACCCGCCGGCCCTCGGGCTCGCCCGCCGCTCGGACGATCCCCGCAAGCGGTTCCAGCGCCGGCTCGAACGTCCCGCGGAGCGTCTTGATCGCGGCGATCGCGCCCCCGCGGGCGCGCTGGCGGTCGTCGGGAGTACCGAACGGCGCCTCGATGAACGCGGCCATCGCCTCGCCGCGCAGGCGCTGCAGGTCGATCTCGTTCCCGCATCCGGCCACGATCGCGGCGATCTCGGGCAGATCGGTCCAAACCCGGGCGGTCCGCAACGAGGCGGCCGCGCAAACCGCGGACCGGACGGCCGGATCGGCGCGGACCAGGGGCACGTCGCCCGCCTTGGCGCGCGAGGCGAGGTCGGCGGCGAACCAACGGACGACCACCGAACGCGCCTCGCGCCGGACGTCGGGGGACATCCATTCCTCCAGGAGCACGAGCGCGTCCTTGGCCCTGACCTGGGTCTGACGGAGGCGGCCGTCGGGTACGGACGCGGCCATGGCGAGCCACGTGATGTTGCGCGCCGCCTGATCCGCCAGCGCCTCGGCCGCGCCGCGCGGCATGCGGCCGAACGCCTTGCGCACCTGGTCCACGCGCCCCGCCTCGACCAGCCCGCGGATCGCGCGCAACCGCACGACATCGGTCGCCCCGGCCGACTCGATGGCCGCCCGCAACACGTCGGCCGCGTCGGGTCGGGCCCGCGCCGCCTCGATCCGTTCCTCCGGATCGATTGCCCCGTCCCCGGCCCGGCAGCCGCACGACGGCCACGCCGCCGCCAGGACGGCCGCCGCCGCGACGCGTCGCACGGCGCCGGATGCGATGCGAAACCGGTGGCGGTGAAGGGACTCGAACCCCCGACGCAGCGGATATGAGCCGCTTGCTCTGACCACCTGAGCTACACCGCCACGAACGATTGCACCGGGGGGCTGTTCGGCGCTTCGCGCCTCACCGCCCCCCGGACCCCCGCGGAACCTCGCGGCAAAGCCGCGAGGTTCCTTTGCACCGGGGGGCTGTTCGGCGCTTCGCGCCTCACCGCCCCCCGGACCCCCGCGGAACCTCGCGGCAAAGCCGCGAGGTTCCTTCCCCACGTGGCCGTGGTCGAACGTGCTTCGCCGTCGCGAACGCTCACGGGGATCTCCTCGACCACGACTTCGACCACGACCAGGCAAGGCGGGGCAAGCCCCCACCCGCACCAGGCGCCTACCTGGCCCGCGGGTTCAGGGCGTCCTTGAACGCCTGGTGCGGCTTGAAGATGACCGTCTGCCGCGGCGCGATCCGGATCCGCTCCTGCGTCTTGGGATTGCGCCCGACGCGGCCCGCCCGCTTGCGGCGCAGGAACGTGCCGAAGTTCGGATAGGAAAACCGACCGTTCTTGCGGAGCGCCTTCTGGACCTCCGCGAAGACGGCGTCGATGAGGCCCGCGAGCATCTTCTTGGAGATGGCTCCGCGGAACTCCTTCGAGCCGTAGATGTGTTCGATGATCTCGGCCTTCGTCATCGCCCGGTCCCTCCTAGCTTCGCGAACCATTCGGCGCCGTCGCCCGATCCCAACCTCGACGGCATCGCATCCTATGAAACGCCCGGCGCGGATGTCAACCCCGAAGAACGTTTCCCGGCGCCACGCGATGCGATCGGATCCCCGTGCGGCCCTTGCCGCCGGTCCCGCAATCGGGTATCGCGGGAGGGTGCGGTTTGTGGATGAAGTCACGGTCGATGTCAAGGCCGGCGACGGCGGCGACGGGTGCGTGGCGTTTCGGCGCGAGCGATTCCGCCCGCGCGGAGGTCCGAGCGGCGGGGACGGTGGACGCGGCGGCGATGTCGTGCTCGTCGGGAGCCCCAACGTGCGGACGCTGCTCCAGATCGGCCTCGGCCCCAGACTCGTGGCGCAGCGCGGCGCTCACGGGGGGGGCAACGACCGCTTCGGGCGAGCGGCGCCGCCGCTGTCGGTGCCGGTCCCCGTCGGCACCGTCGCATTCGACGCCACGAGCGGCGCGCCGATCGCCGACCTGGACCGGTCCGGCTCCGAGGCCGTCATAGGGCGCGGTGGGCGCGGCGGCCGCGGGAACATGTCTTTCGCGACGCCGGGCAACAGATCGCCGCACAAGGCGACCCAGGGCGAGCCGGGCGAGGAGCGCCGCGTGCGCCTCGAACTGCGCGTGCTGGCCGACGTGGGACTGGTCGGCTTCCCGAACGTCGGCAAGTCCACGATGATCCGCGCCGTCTCCCGCGCTCGGCCGAAGGTGGCGCCCTATCCGTTCACGACGCTCGTGCCGCACGTCGGCGTCGTGGTGCTCGGTCCCCAGCGCGCCTTCGTCATGGCCGACATCCCCGGCCTGATTCCCGGCGCCGCCGCGGGCGCGGGCCTGGGCAACCGCTTCCTGCGGCACGTGCACCGAACGCGCGTGCTGCTGCACTTGGTGACCGTCGATCCCGGGCCGGGCCGCGATCCGATCGCCGACTACGATGCGATCCGGCAGGAACTGACGGCCCATTCGGCGGATCTGGCCGCCAAGACCGAGATCGTCGCCGTCACGAAGCTCGATCTGCCGGACGCCCGCGCCGCCGTTGCCCGCGTGCGCAAGGCGCTGGGGGCGCGCGGCGTCGAGGTCCATGCCGTCTCGGCGGCGACCGGCGAGGGCGTGCGGCGCCTGATGCTGCGCATCGAGGCGCTCGTGCGGTCCCTTGCTCCTCCCGCGCCGCCACGGTAGCGTGACAACGGGCGTCCGCCGACGTGGGCGGTCGAACGGAGTGGGCGCGGGCGCATGGCCTGGATGAAGCCGCCGCGGTGCATGGCCACGATGATCGGCAGTGTGCCGCTCGTCGATCCGGATGCCGCCGTGAGACTGGTGATCGAGCACCTCCACGAGGCGCCGATCTGGCCCGAGCTGCCCGGGCGCCACTTCCTCGAGGGGTTCATCGCCGCGCACGTCGAAGGACTCCCCGGCCTCGCGATCGACGAGGCCGCGCGCAAGGTGTGGATCGACACGCGCGCCGAACGCTGCGCCGGTGAATTGGCCGCGTTCTACGAGCGCGCCATGGCGGCCGAGGAGTCGGGAGACGTGTCGGGCTTCGCCCTGACCCCCCGCCACGCCTCGGCGTTCGAGCCCGCGATTCGCGCCTTCGAGGCCGCTGGGAGACCCTACCCTTGCATCAAGACCCACTGTGTCGGGCCCGTCTCGATGCAGCTCGGCCTCGCCGATGCCGAGGGTCGCGCGCTGTACTACGACGAGACCTACCAGGATGTCCTCGCCCGTCAGGTATCCCTCCAGTCCAGGTGGGCTGTCAGGAGGATCAAGCCGTTCGGCGACGTCGTCATCGCCTTTTTCGACGAGCCGATGCTCGCCGCGTTCGGGTCGGCGAGCTACGTCGCCGTACTGCGCGAGGACGTCGTCGCCAGGTTGGGCGCCGCCGTCCGAGCGGTCCAGTCCGAGGGCGCCGTGGTGGGCGTACACGTCTGCGGCAACACCGATTGGTCGATGATCTTCGACGCCGGCGCAGATCTGATCAACTACGACGCCTACGAATTCGGCGAGAGCGTCCTCGTCTACGCCGACCGGCTGGGGCCGCACCTTGAAGCCGGCGGCATTCTCGCCTGGGGCGTCGTCCCCGCCTCCGCCGCCGTGCGCGACGAAACCACGGGATCGCTCGAACGCAGATTCCTCGGCCTCGTCGACGCCCTCGCCTCGCACGGCATCGACCGTGAACTCATCCTCCGCCAGTCGATGCTCACCCCGTCCTGCGGCCTCGGCACGATGACCGCGGACGACGCCCTGCACGCCCTGACCCTCCTGTCGCGGCTGTCGGAGGCGGTCCGATCCAACCCGTGCTGATCGGTCCCGCCGGCGCGTCCCGCGGCGTCGTGGTGCTCGCGACGGTGCGCGGCGACGTGCACGACATCGGCAAGAACCTCGTCGGCACGGTGCTGTCCACGAACGGCTACCGCGTGGTCGATCTCGGCGTGCGGGTCGGCGTGGACGGGATCGTCGAGGCGGTCGAGCGCGAGCGTGCCGACGCGGTCGGCCTGAGCGGCCTGCTCGTCGGATCGACGCTGGTGATGCGCGACGATCTGCGCGAGATGGCCCGCCGCGGCATCCGGGTCCCGGTCCTGGTCGGGGGAGCGGCGTTGACGCGCGCGTTCGCCGAGCGCGATCTGCGGCATGCGTACCGTCCCGGGCAGGTCCGGTACGGCGCGGACGCCTTCGAGGGGTTGCGGGAGTTGGACGCGCTGATGCGGAACCGCGAGCCGCGAACCGCGAACGCGGTTCCCGACGTGCCGTTCACGGGATCGCTCGGGCCGGTCGCCTTGCCGGCGGCGGAGGTGCTCGAACTGCTCGACGAGCGGACGCTGCTCGGCGCCCGCTGGGGATACCGTCGCGGCGCGGCGTCCGTCGAGGAGCACCGGCGGATGCCGGAGGAGGAGGCGTTGCCCGCGCTGGAGGACCTGAAACGGCGGGCGCTGGCCGGCAAGCTGCTCGACCTGCGCGCCGTCCACGGCTGGTTCCGGTGTCATTCGGAGGATCGGCGGGTGGTGATCTTCGCGCCGACGGGGGAGGAGGCGGCCCGGTTCGAGTGGTGCGCGGCCGGCGCGGGCGCGGCGCGCGTGGGCGACATCGTGCTGCCGTGGTTCGAGGGCGGCGTGGGCGGCGACGTCGTCGGCCTGCTCGTGGTCACGGCCGGCGAGCGGCCCCTGGCGATTGCCCGCGCACGCCACGAGGCCGGCGCGCTGCTCGACTCGATGCGGATCCGCGGATTCGCGGTCGAGGCGGCGGAGGCGGCGGCCGAGTGGGTGCACCGGCGGATGCTGGCGGAGATCGGCATGCCGTCGGCCGGGAGCGGGCCGGACGTCCGCCGCGGCGCCCGGCTGAGTCCGGGCTATCCGGGGTGTCCCGACCTGTCGGTGCGGAAGGCGATCTTCGATCTGCTCGACCCGTCGCGCATCGGCGTGTCGCTTGCCGAGACGTTCCAGATGGTTCCCGAGGCGTCGGTGTCGGCCTTCGTGCTGCACCGGGGGGAGTGGCGGTAGACCAGCGCGGCGGCGCCGCAACCAAACGGCGGGCGGCGGGCGGCGGGCGAGGGGCGAGAGTCCGAAATCGTCGCGCCCGCGCGAGGCATATCCCGGGACGCGGCATTACCAGGCCGAGCGCGACCTCCGCCCGTTCGTGATCTTGCGGCACACGAGCTTCTGCACCCGGAGCGACGAGGGGCGGACCCGGCACGTTCTGCGGCGATGACCGCACCTGCCGCGCCACGCTGGCCGACGGAGCGCCGTGCACCGACGACGACCAGTGCAGCTCCCGGAACTGCCTGGCCGCCGGCGCCTGCGGCCCCCGGGACCCCTGCGAGGACGAGCCACCATCGATCTAGCCCTGCCCCGGGCAGGCCAACGTTCGTCCGCCCTGTCTCCCTTCCCGTTCCCCGTCCCGTGCGGTAGCCTTCAGCCATGCACGTGCGGAACGTGGCGCCGGCAATCGTGACCCTCGCAGCGTGGGCTGCCGCCTGCGACGGGACGAACGGCGCCGGCGCGGACGGCGACTGCCCCGCCAGGCCGACCCCGTGCGTGCCGCTCGACCGGCGCTGCTCGGTCGGCGGCACGCCCCAGGAGTGCTCCGAAGACGGTCGGCGATGGCACGACCGCGAGCCGTGCCCGTCCGGCAGGACGTGCGATCCGGCCTTCGGCGAATGCCTGTGTGGGCCGGGCGAGACCGATGACCGGGACGGCAACTGCGTCCGCACCGGCCCTCCGTGCGACGAGGGACGCGTGCCGGACGCCGAAGGCCGGTGCCCCCCGGCGATCGCCTCGTGCGGATCCGGCGAGATCCCCGTCATCGGCGGGACCTGCGCCCCGGTCGGACCTCGTGACGACTGCGGCGCCGGCGCCTGGGGGAACATCCCCGTCGACGCCGACACGGTCCACGTCGACGCCTCCTACGCCGGCGGAGGATCCAACGGCACGGCGGCCCGCCCGTTCACCAGGATCCAGGACGCCGTCGACTCCGTGCCGCTCTGGATCGCCGACCGGCGCACCGTGGCCGTCGCCGCCGGGCGGTACCCCGAGGCGATCGCGCTCGACCACCCGGTCAATCTCCTCGGCCGGTGCGCCTCCATGGTGACCGTCGCTCCGCCCGCCGCCGCCGTCGACGGCATCAGGGTGACGCTGCCGAACGTCGGGATCCAAGGGATCGCGCTCGACCGCGCAGGCGGACGGGAGATCGGCATCAGGATCTCGGAGGTCCCGGGCGTCGTCGTGCGGAACGTCGTCGTGCGGAACGTCGTCGGCGTCGGGATCCGGTGCGCCGACTGCATCGTGGAGATCGCCGACACGACCGTCGAGGGGATCGACGCGGTGGACCCGTCTACCACCGGCATCGGGATCGGCGGCTGGGGCGCCGGTGCGGACCCGTGCCGCCTGACGCTGTCGGGCGTTCGCGTCGCCCGCGCCGGCAACTTCGGCGTCTTCCCCCACGACTGCGACCTCGTGATGTCGCGGAGCATGGTGGAAGCGCCTCTCGGCCCGGGCGTCCTCGGCGAGTCCCGCCGGCGCCCGGCCGGCTTCGTCGTCCGCGAGACGCTCGTCGGGCCCGTCGCCGGCGTCGGCATCGGCGTCCGGCTCGCCCCCGACGCCGCCACGGGCCCCGGAAGCGTCATCGTCGAACGCAACATCGTGCGCGACGTGACGGTGTGGCGCTCCACCCCCCAAGCGACGTTCGGCATCTCGATCCTCGGCGCCATGTCCGCCGCCCTCCGGTCGAACGTAGTCGAACGCTCCGAAGGCGGCGGGATCCGCGCCGCGGGCGCCGTGGGCGTGTCCGGCAACACGATCCGCTCGGTACGCCGGCAGGGCGTGCTCGTCGAGCCGACGCCGCCGGCGCTGCTGCCGGCGAGGGCGACCATCCAGCGCAACGACATCCGGGACGTGGGAGACACGGCGGGGCCGGACGAGCCTGCCGGGTACGCGGTCCACGTGCGGGGCGGAACGGCCACGGTCGAGCGCAACCGCCTGTCGGCTTGGCAGCTCGCCGGCGTCCACCTGGACGCGCCGACCGCCGGCGAGTCGCGCGTGACGGAGAACGTCATCGACGGCCGCGGATCTCCGCCGCCGCCGATGAACCACATCCGCACCGGGATTCCGGCGTCGGCGGCCCCGGAGAACGCCGGCATTGCGGTCGATCGCAACGTCATCACCGGCTGCGCGCTGGGTGTGCACGTCGAAGGCGGTCGCGCCACGATCGACCGGAATCGGATCGGCTCGATGGAGCCCGCCACCCTGCACAGCATCGTCGACAACACGCTCTACGTGTCCGGCATCGAGGTTTATCCCTGGGGAAGCGGCGCGAACCCGCCGGAAGCGACCGTCGAGGACAACCTCGTGGTGGTCGGTTCTCCGTGGGCCCACGAGAGATTGGGGATCTCCGTCGGGAATCCCAGGTGGACCGTCCGCGGCAACCGCGTCGTCGGGGGGGATCCGTCCGGCATCGATCTGTTTGCGGGGCCCGGCGTAGTCGAGGCCGTCGCGGCCGGCAACACGGTCGTAGGGGGCGCAGGTGCGGGAATCCTGGCCTGGGCGGCCGGGGGGACACAGATGGCGCTGGAAGGAAACGTCGTCTCCGGCGTCGCACAGTCCGATCTTTGGCCGACGGTCGGAAGAGCGGGCGATGGGATGCTGCTCCGCGGCGCCGACCTGGAGCCCGGCTCGTTCTACGTCGCATGGAACCGCCTGCTGGCGTGCAACCGCGCGGGGCTGCTCGTGTCTGGCGCCGCCGCGGTCGTCGAAGGGAACGCCGTGCGCTTCAACGGCATCGGCGTGGCCTGGCAGGACCGCGCCACCGTGAATCTGCTCGACGACAACGACATCTCCTGCAACGCCGACAACGGTCCCGTGGTCGACGCGGCGCTCCCCCTGCCCCCGTAGCGGCAGCGCCTACAGGTGCAGCTCCACGATGTCCTTGTCGTGCAGACCGAAGTCGGCCGTGACCCGCTGGCCGTCGAACGTGTGCGCGCCCCAGACCCGCGCGAACTTGAGCCCGTCGGCGAAGTCCTTGTGGACCCTCTCGCCGAGAGTCCGCACCGTGGCGCCCACGCGCAGCACGAACGGAGCGCTCGTGTCCGCCGGGCGCCCCGGCTGCTTGGCGTAGACGCGCAGCAACCCGCAGGCGCGGAAGACGTGCTCCGTCACCGCCGCCACGCCCTCGCCCGTCGCGGCCGAGACCGGGACGATCGGCAGGTCGCCCTGGTAGAGGTCCCGCAGCGCCGCGAGGTTGTCCGCCGCGCCGGGCGCGTCGAGCTTGCCGGCGACCACCGCCGCGACCTTCGACCGGCTCCGCACCAACTCGTCGCGCTCGGCCGCCGGATCGCGCCGCGCGTACAGCCGCGATTCCTCCAGCAGTCCGACCAGCGCGTCGATCTCCGACAGCGGGTCCACCGACAGATCGACGACGAGCAGCAGCACGTCGGCGTTGCGGCCTATGCCGATCACCCAGGGGAGGAGACGCTCGCGGTCGAGCGCCGGAAGGTCCACGACCTGTATCGGCACGTCCTCGTGGCGGGCGATGCCCGAGCATGGGAGCTGCGTCGTGTACGGGTACGGAGCGACCTCGGGCGTCGCCTTCGACAGAGCCCGCAGCAGGCTCGACTTGCCCGAGTTGGGCGGGCCGAACAGCACGGCCATCGCCTCCGCCTCGCGATCGACCTGGATCAGCCTGGAAAATCCCGACGTCGCCTTCGGCCTGCGCTCGCCCTCCTGCTTCATGCGGGCCAGCCTCGTCTTGAGGTCGGCCTGCATCTTCTCGGTCCCCTTGTGCTTGGGGATCGTCGCGAGCATCTCTTCGAGCGCCCGCATCTTCTCCTCGAACGACGCAGCGGTCTTGTACCGGCGCTCGGCGTCCTTGAACTCGGGCGACAGGTTGGCAGGCATGATGGTGGGCACCCATTTGCCGGGGGGCAGTTCAGCGCTACGCGCCTCACGCGCCCCCGGGTCCCCGCGGGCGCTCGCGGCAGAGCCGCTCGCGTCCTTCATTCGGCGGGGCGGACGGGACTTGAACCCGCGGCCTCCGGCGTGACAGGCCGGCGTTATAACCAGCTTAACTACCGCCCCGTATGCGGTGCGGCCAGGATGTCGTATCGCTCCTGCGCCGCCTCCGTTCGCTCCTTTCCGGCGCCCTCTTCTCCGCGGGCGGCGCCACCCTTCGGCCTCGCGGTGGGCGGAGCAGGATTCGAACCTGCGACCCCCGGCTTGTAAGGCCGATGCTCCGCCGCTGAGCTATCCGCCCACGAGGCGCCCGACGCGTCGGAGTCGGATCGACCGCGTCCGGGCACGGCCCAGGAGCCCAGCCGAGCGTCTCGGTACATATCAGCCGGGCGGCGAACATGTCAACGGCTCGAGAGCAGCACGACACTACGCAGGTAAGCAGCGGCGCGATTCGAATACGCCAGCCGCTCGGCCGGAGTCCGATAGCGCCGCTGGAACCAAGCGATGAGCGACAGCGCTTCCTCGCGTTCCGCGGCCGTCATCGGCTCGCCGACCCACCGCCCGAACTCCGTCGGGCTCAGCGAGCGCTCCGCCTCGGCGCGCACGCGCGCCACGGCGTGGGCCGGCGGTCGCCAACGCAGGGTCATTCGCCGCCTCCTTCCCCACGCAGCAGTTCCAGCAACCGTACGTCCTCGGCGTCCTTCGGTCGCGACCCGAAACGCTTCGTCAGGATGAGATCGTCCAGGCAAGGAAGCGCCGCGACGATCCCCGCGGCGATCTCAACCTCGCGGCGTCGCGCCCAGACGTCGTCGAAGCGCACGCGCACACCGTCGACCGTGGGGACCTCGCGCGCCACGAGGACGTCCACGTGCTCGTCGTTCTCGATCACGTAGCGGCCCGCCGCACGCGCCTGCGCCGGAAGGCGGTCCGGCCGGAGATCGAACGGCGCGACGGCCGCATTCATGCGCTCCACATCGTCGATGTGGAGCCAGAAATCGAAGTCGGCCGTCAAGACCGGAAGACCGAGGACGATCATCGCCCGCCGACCGATGAGCACCGCCCGCACGCCGCTCGCCGCGATCGCACCGAAGAACGCCACCGGCTCGAAGTTCGACCCCTCCACGATGTCAGCCTATCACCACGGGGACGGGGAGGGCGTCCACAACGATGCTCAACGCCCCGACGCCCCGTCGGCGTCCAGGTCGGCCTCGTCCGGAACGACCACGGTGACGGTCATGTACGCCTGCCGCGCCCCCCTGAACCTCGAGAACCCGTCGGCGCGGACGCCGGCGAAGGCGTCCTGCACGCACGACACCGCTCCGTGGCACTCGCGCGGCATGTCGTTGCGGTTCGGGACGATGCGCACCTCGCGGACGGCGCCGTCGTCGGCGATCATCAGCATCGCGTCGAACGAAGCCGGCAGCCCGTTCGTGCGGCAGCCGCGCCGCCGGACCGGTTCCTCGAAGCACTTGCGCATGTCGCCGACCCGGCCGGCCACGAGGGCGCGGACGATCCCTTTCTCTTCGGGCAGGATGTTGTGGACGTCGCCCACCCCGGCCATCACCCGCGTCCCCTTCCACAGCGTCTTGGCGTGCTGGGCCGCTGCGCCGTCCTCGCGGCCGGCGTCGGACGGCGCCGGCCCGGAATCGACGGGACGCGACGGGCAGGCGAGCACCGCCGGCAGAGCCGCGAGGAGGGCGAGCCAGGTCCGTCCCGGCGGCGGCGACGACCACGACCACGAAGGAGGAGACATCCCGATGCCTTTCAGGAGGCGGGCGAGAGGCCCATGAACTTGAGCATCTCGCGCGCCGCCACGCGGCCGGCGCCCATCGCAAGGATGACTGTTGCGGCGCCCGTCACGATGTCGCCGCCCGCGAACACGCCGGGGATCGACGTCATCTGCGTCTGCGGGTCCACCTCGATGTAGCCCCACTTGTTGGTTTTCAGCCCCGGGGTGGTCCGGGCGATGATCGGGTTCGCCTGGGTCCCCAGCGCCGAGACGATCGTGTCGGCCTCGAACATGTACTCCGTGCCGGGCTGCTCGATCGGCCGCCGCCGGCCCGACTCGTCGGGCTCGCCCAGGCCCATCTTGATGCACTCCATCGCCTTCGCCCAGCCCCGCTCGTCGGGGATGATGCGCTTGGGCGCCGTCAGCCAGTGGAACTCGACTCCCTCCTCGATGGCGTGGTGCAGCTCCTCGGCCCGGGCCGGCGCCTCCTTGATGGAGCGCCTGTAGACGCAGTAGACCTTCTCGGCGCCCATCCTGAGCGACACGCGGCAGGCGTCCATGGCGGTGTTGCCGGCGCCGATCACGGCGACGCGGCGCCCCATCCCGACCGGCGTGTCGTACCCCGGGAACGCCCAGCCGCTCATCAGGTTGACCCGCGTCAGGTACTCGTTGGCCGAATAGACGCCGATCGCGTTCTCGCCGGGGATCCCGATGAACTTGGGATACCCCGCGCCGACGCCGATAAACACGGTCTCGAACCCGTGCTCGGCCATGAGCTGCGGGATCGTGTAGAGCCGCCCGATGATCTTGTTGCAGTCGATCCGCACCCCCATCGCCCGGAGGCGATCGAGTTCCAGATCGATGATCCGCTTGGGCAGGCGGAACTCCGGGATGCCGTACTTGAGGACGCCGCCCGCCATGTGCAGCGCCTCGAATACCGTGACCTGCACGCCGGCACGAGCGAGGTCCGCGGCGACCGTGAGGCCGGCGGGACCCGATCCGACGATCGCGGCCTTGTGCCGCGTCGGCTTGATGTCGAAACGGTCCTCCCAACCGTGGCGCATCGCCTCGTCCGCCGCAAAACGCTCGAGCCTTCCGATGCCGACCGGCTCGAGCTTCTTCGCCACGACGCAGGTCTTCTCGCACTGCACCTCCTGCGGGCAGACGCGCCCGCAGACGGCCGGCAGCGCGTTCGTCTTCTTCAGCACGTCGTACGCCGCCCGGTAGTCCCGCTCGGCGATCTTCGCGATGAACCCCGGGATGTCGATCTCCACGGGACACCCGTCGACGCACTTCGGCGTCTTGCACTGGATGCACCGCTCGGCCTCGGCCAGCGCGTGCTCCTCGGTGTACCCGAGCGCCACTTCCTCGAAGTTCCGCACGCGCCGCGCCGCGGGCTGCTCGGGGATCGGCGTCTTGGTCTTCGCTATCGTGTTGATGGTCTTCTTCTCCGGCATCCGCGGCTCCTTGCTAGGCGTCCGGGTTGATCCCCTTGCGGCGACAGTCCTCGTGGAAGCGGCCGAGCGCCATCTTCTCTTCCTCCATGTACCTCCTGTTCCGGGCGATCATCTCGTCGAAGTCGACCTGGAAGCCGTCGAAGTCGGGGCCGTCGACGCACGCGAACTTCATCTTGCCGTCCACGGTCACGCGGCACCCGCCGCACATTCCGGTGCCGTCGACCATGATCGGGTTGAGCGACACGAGCGTCCTGATCCCCAGCGGCCTGGTGACGGCGACGCAGGCCTTCATCATGACGACCGGCCCGATCGCAACGACCTCCTCGACGTCCCGGTGCTTCTCCAGCAGCGGCCGCAGCACGTCGGTCACCAGGCCCTTGGTGCCCGCACTGCCGTCGTCGGTCGCCAGGTGCAACTCGTCGGAGCACCCGCGGAACTTGTCGTCCCAGAAGATGAGATCCTTGCTGCGGAAGCCGAGTATCGAGATCGTGTACGCCCCGAGTTCCTTGTACCGCCGCAACCGCGGGAAGACGGGGGCGACGCCGAGACCGCCTCCGACGCACACCACCTTCGACCGCTTCTCGATGTGGCTCGGAATCCCCAGCGGCCCGACGAAGGCGTCGATGTGGTCGCCCTCCTTGAGCAGCTTGAGCGCCTTGGTCGTCTTGCCGACGGCCTGGATCACGAGCGTCACGGTCCCCTTGTCGCGGTCGAAGTCGGCCACCGTGAGCGGGATCCGCTCGCCCTGCTCGCCGTGCTTGACGATGACGAAATGGCCGGGCTGAACGACCTTCGCCACGTCGGGCGCCTCGATCTCCCACAGGTACGTGACCGGAGAAAACTCCTGCTTCCTCGCTATCCTGAACATCCGAAGGACACCTCCAGGCCGCTGTGCGCTGTGCGCTGTGCGCTGTGCGCTGTGCGCTGTACGCTGTGCGCCATCTCGCCGGCTCGCGGCGGATCATGGAGAGCGCGATCCTGCAAGTCAAATCACCGCGGCGGCCTGCGGCGATCGCGGAACCACGCGCGGTATTCCTCCATTCGCAGGCGCTGCGCCTCGGGCGCGCGGCGGCGGCAGGTTGCCATCTCTTCCGAGCCCTCCGGCGCGCCCCAACGCACCTCGACGCAGTCGTTCGGGTTGTACGCCGCCTCGAAGGCGCCGCGCCGATCGATCACGTCGCGCAGCGTCAGCGCCTGCCGCGCGCCGTCCGAACGCTCGTAGCCGAACGAGCGTCGCGCCGCTTCGGCGACGAGGCGCTCGCGCACCTCCGCGGCCGCCGCCTGCGCCCGCTCCGGAGCCACCCCGAACCGCGCCGGGGCGCGCGTCACGGCGTCCGGCAGGCCCAGCACCGTGTCGATGCTGATGAGCAGGCGCATGTCGCGCGCCGGCGTCGCGTAGTCCTCCCACGGCCCCTCGGTCTCGAAGACAGCGTGCCCCTGGGGCATCCCGATCGGCTGTACCGGGGGGCTGTTCGGCGCTTCGCGCCTCACCGCCCCCCGGACCCCCGCGGACCCTCGCGGCAAAGCCGCGAGGGTCCTTGCGCCGGCCCGTCTGGTCATGAACGCCTCGCCGTTGGCCACCGAGACGACGCGCCGCGCGACCGCCTCCTCGAAAGCGTCCATCAGCGCCACGAGCGTCTCGTGCGGGTCGAGCGGCCTGGGATTGATGCCTGCCTCGACGCGGTCGTAGAAGTCGTCCGCGGTGCCCCGGTACTGCTCGTCCGACCACGGCACGTGATCGCCCGGCCGCCGGAGCGCGGCGTTGTCCGCGACGACGATCGCAGCGGCCCTGGCGTCGTAGATCGCCGGGCGCCACGCCTTGAACCCGGCGCCGGCGCCGGTCGTGTCGGGCGTGAAGAGGAACGAGCCGCGCCAGAAGCGCCGGCGCGCCACCGTGCCGTCCGGCTGCGCGTCGGCGGCCAGCAGCAGGCCGTGGCGGTTCACGCCCTGCGGCAGCCACGCCGCCACCACCAGCATGTGCCCGTAGGGGTCGGCGAACACCGTGCCGGGCCGGAGCGCCTCCCGCGACAGCGGCACCGGATAGACGTCGGTCTCCTCGGCGCCCGGCAGCGTCCGGGCGCTGCCCGAGTGGACGGTGTTGGCGACGATCTGCGCGAACGCCGCGAACGCCTCGGCGTCGTCCGCGCCCTCCACGACCTCCAGGTTGGTGCGCGGCTGGGCCTCGCACGACGGCGCTCGTCCCGCCTTGCCCCGCGTGCAGACGCGGAACGCGAACGGCAGCCGCAGTTTGAAGGCGAAATACGCCCGGAGATGGTACGGCAGATCCGCGCAGTCGGGCTCCAGCCGCAGCCGCTCGTCCTCGCCCAACCCCCGGTGATCGTAGAGCAGGTTGCGCTCGGGATCCCGCAGCACGGCCTGCAGGTTCGGCCACGAGAGATCCCCGTCCTCCGGCCGCCGGAAGAGCTGCTCGACGAACGCCGAATACAGGTTCTCCGTGTCGCGTTCCCACGCCCACGCGGGGACCCACGCCGGCGCGCCCGCCTCCCGCGGCTGCGGCGCCGACCGGTGTCGCGCCACTCGCACCCGCTTGCACGCCTCGATCCGCGAGCCGTCCCCCAGCACCGCCGTCCATTCCCCCGGCGCGGGCCGTTCCACGCGCGCCCACCACGCCCACGGCGGTCCGCCGAGGCGCACCGGCTCCGGTTCGTGTACCCGTCCGTCGGGATCCACCAGGCGCAACGCCACCGGCTCCAGGTCGCGGCTCGACACGGCGACGATGCGCAACGGCGCGCCCGCGTGCGGCCGGTGCGGCGAACGGAAGATGCGCGCGTCGAGCGAGTCGCGGCAGGCGCGCCCGGCGGGGATCTCCACCGGCGCCGCGCGGCGCACCCGCGCCGCCCCGACGAGATCGAGGTCGGGAGCGGCGCCGAACACCGCCAGGCGGTCGATCCGATCGAGCAGCGCGCCCTTGGACCCGCCCCCGCCCAGCGACAAGGGCGTCACGTCGACGCGGTCCACCAGCCGGCGCGTCTCCGCCGTCCGTGTCTCCCCGCTGCTTGCAGCGCACGGCTCGCGGTACTCGTGCAGCGAATGAATCGCCATCGGGACGCCTGCCTCGGTGGCGCCCAGGTAGAGCATCACGTGGCCCGGCAGGTGCAGCAGGACGATCCCGCGCCGGGCCGCCGCCTCGATGAGGCGCAGTTTGTCGGCGCCGTCCTTCGCCTTCGAGACGTCGACCGAGAACGTCCCCGCCAGGGCCTGCCGCCCGCTGTGCCGCGGCATCGGAAGGCCGAAGGCGGCCAGCACGTCGAGCACAAAGCGCGAGCAGTCGAGGCCGCCGTCGCGATCGCCCCAGCCGTACGGCGTTCCCAGGCGCGCGAACGCCTCCTCGATGAACGCGCGCCGGGTGAGCGGCCGGGATGACGGCTTGGGCGTCGCGCGCAGCGCATCGGCCGGAACCGGCGGCGACAGCGGCGCGTCGGGCGCCACCCAGCCCAGCGAGTGGACCGTGCGGACCAGGAGCATCCCGTCCGGCCGGCGGGAGAGCGCCAGCACGACCTCCTCGGGCCGCAGCCGGCCGCATGCGTTGCGGTCGAAGTCGAGATCGAGATCCGGCGTGTAGAAGCCTGCACCAAGCGGGCCGCAACGCAGAGGCGCGGGCTCCAGCGCCACCCGGAACTCGTGGAGCGGCCCCGGAAGGCTCGCGAGCGGCCGGAAGCGATCGAGGACCGGGGCCGGCATGCGCGCGCCGCCGTGGTCCACGTACCTGCCGTCGGACAGTCGCTCCAGCAGGTACGCGAGCCGCTCGTTGACCTCGGAGAGAAGGTCCTCCTGGTCCTGCGGCGCGAGAAGGTCGGGCCGCACGAGCGGCCGGCCGTCCACCGGCAGGCGGACCGCCCTCGCGTGGTCCGCGACGGCGGCGGCGGACATCACGAGCGGGTCGGGGTCGCCGTACGCCTCGGCACGCTCGATCCAGTACGCCGCGGTGCGGTGCCGCTCTTCGACGCCGGGCAGCGGCGTCGGGGCGCGGGCTGCGGCCGGACAGGACGGCGCCGGAGGCGCCTCCGTGGCGCCGGTTTCCGGCGACGCGGTATCGCCGGGGACCGCCGGGGCCGCGACCTCCCGACCGGCGCGCGTCGCATCCACCCCAGGGCGGTCGGCACGGCAAGCGGCCAGGAGCAGCAGGACCGGAACGCAAAGGCGCAAGGACGCGGAGCCGCAGGGGAAGTTTCGGGTTTGGGGTTTCGGGTTTGGGGTTTCGGGTTTGGGGTTTCGGGTTTCAAGCTGCTCCAAACTCCAAACTCCAAACTCCAAACTCCAAACTCCCCCCTGGCGCCTTCGCGTCCTGGCGCCTTTGCGTTGAAGAATACGTCACCGAACTTGCGGGCCGGAGCACTCAGGGAGCGCCGGCGGGCGCCGGCGCGCCGAAGCCGGGAAGGTCGCCCCGTTCGACGATTGCCTCGGCGCGGTACCACTGCGGGCGGCTCCAGACCCACCGTTCCCGGATCGTCGCCTCGCGGACGACCATGTCCGAGCGCCCGATCCAGGCGAGTCGCACCCACACGTCGGCGCCGTTGCGATCGTCGTCCAATCTGACGCGGTGCACTTCGTAGTCCGCGATCTCGACGTCGCCGATCATCGCCTCGTACCAGGCGGGGAAAGCCGCCCGGTCGACCTCCGCGACATGCGGCAGCATCGACCCCATCGCGCCCCACCGGAACCCGTCGTGGAACTCGTCCACGGAGTACCGCAGCGAGGTCAACGCGTCGTGGCCGCCCGCGCAGGAGGCGAGCGCGACGGCGAGCGGCAGGGCGAGCGTGAGCGTTCTGCGTTGGCGCATGGCGTTTCGGCGGCGCCGCGCTGGATCGACGCCGGCGCCGGATGCTACCTTCGCCTGCCGAGGCAGATCAACTTTCCGGACGGGACGCGGAGAAGGGATCGGGTGCGCGGGCTGGCGGCGAGACACGCGGGATGGCTGCCGGCGATCGGCGCCGCGGCGATCCTCCTGCCCGGGATCGGTCAGGGGCTGTGGGATCCGTGGGAGACCCACTACGCCGAGGTCGCCCGGCGCATCGCCGCGGACGGCGACTGGGTGACGCTGCGCTGGGGCAGCCCGGACTCCGCTCCGGCCGAGGCGCGCCACGATTTCCACTTCTTCTCGAAGCCGGCCCTGACGTTCTGGCTCGTGGCCGCGTCCTTCCACGTCTTCGGCGTGAGCGAGGCGGCGGCGCGGCTGCCGATCGTGCTGCTGGCCGTCGCGGGAATCGCCGGTGTCTTCTTCTACCTGCGCCGCATCGCGGGCTTGGGCGCCGCGCTGCTGGCCGCGGCGGCGATGCTCGGCGCGCCGCTGTACGCGATGCTCGGCCGCCACGCGATGACCGATATCCCGTTCGTCGCGCCGATGACCGTCGGGACGCTCGCCTTCGCCGCCGTGCTGCTCGACCCTCGCACGAGCCCGAACCATTCCTACGTCGGCTACCTGTGCCTCGGCGCCGCCACGCTCGCCAAGGGGCTGCTCGGCTTTCTCCTCCCCGGCGCGTCGCTGCTGGTGCTGCTCCTGATCATGACCGACTACTCCTTCCTTCGGGACCGGCGGCGGCTGCGGCGCCTTGCGATCGGCTGCGGCGTCGTCGCCGGAGCGGCGCTCGCGATCGGCTGGAGCCTTGACGGCCGGGCGGCCGTGCCGTGGGCGCTCGGCGCGTCGGCGGCGATCTCCGCCTGCCTGCTCGCGCTCGCCGCCGGCGCGGAACGCCGGCGGCGCCTGCGCCTGCCGACCGGCGTGCCGGTGTTCCTCGCCGTGTGCGCCGTCTGGTACGCGCCGGTGATCGCGACGCACGGCATGACGTTCGTGCGCGAGTTCCTCCTGCGGCACCACTTCGAGCGAGCGGCCACCGGCGCCGGGCTCGACCTGTCGGGGCTGGACCTCCACGACGGCACGGCGGGCTACTACATCCAGCAGATCGGCTACGCCTTCTTCCCGTGGATCGTCGCGCTTCCCGCCGCGCTCGCCGCATGGCTGTCGGCGCCGGCGGTCGGCGGCCGGCGGTCGGCGGCGAGCGGCCGGCCCGACGAGTGCGGGGACGACGCCGCGTCGTCCGGTGCGCTTTCCGGCCTGTTCGTGCTGGTCGTGGCGTGGGTCGCGGTCGCCTACGTGCTGTTCACCGTCTCGCAGGTGAAGTTCCACCACTACATCCTGCCCGCCATCCCGCCGCTGGCGATCGCGGTCGGGGTCGGGCTCGACCGCCTGCTCGATCGCGGCGCGGGGCGGGCCGAGGCGGCCGCCCTGCTGCTCGGCGCGGCGCTGGCCTTCCTGATCTGGCGCGAGCTCTCCGACGATCCGAACAGGTTGATCCGGCTGATCACCTACCGGTACACGCGGCCCCTCCCCGAGATCGGCTGGCTCCGCGTGCCGCTCGCCGTGGCGTTCGGCCTGGCCCTGGCCGGCGTCGCCGCCGCAATCGCGGGAACCGCGTGGGCCGCCCGCCGTCGAGCCGCCACCGATGCGACGGACGACGGCGCGCCGGGCGCCTCACCGCCCCCCGGACCCCCACGGAACCCGTCGCGCCTCGGCGCGGTCGTCCTGACCGGCGCGATGCTGGCCGGCGGCGCCGTCGTGACGCTGCCGGTGCTGCACGGAGCGATGCCCGAGACCGCGCGGTGGATCAGCCAGAAGGACGCCTTCGCGGCGTTCGACGTCGAGCCGCGCGCCGAGGGCGACCGGCTCGTCTCGTGGGCCAACAACTGGCGGGGAGAGGTGTTCTACTCGGGCGACGACGTGCTTGTCATCGAGCCCCGCGATCGGCGGGCCGAGGCGAAGCTGCGAGCCGTTCTCGGCGCTCCCGGCCGCGTCTTCTTCGTGACGACCGATCCGCGCGGCCTGCGGAGCGCGGTCGAACGGATCGTCGGCCGGTCGGCCGCGAGGGGGCACTTCCGCGTGCTCACGCCCGAGGGGCGGACGTTCTCGATGTGCCTGTACGACGGGCCGGCGCCGGGGGCCTACGATCCGCGGCCGGCGGCGCCGCCCGCGGACGCCGTGCCGCCGCCGGGCGCCCCCGCGGGCGGCCAGGTCGTGCTGTTCGAGCCGCACG
>CAMTWF010000010.1:0-6926 GCA_947085355.1 uncultured delta proteobacterium | reverse complement strand
CCGTCCTCGTCCGCATCGCCGTCGCGATCCTCGGGGATCAGCGGGCACTGGTCGACGACGTCCAGGATGCCGTCGCGGTCGTTGTCGGGATCCGGACAGCCGTCCACGTCCTCGAAATCGTCGCGGTCCTCGGGGTCGTCCGGGCATTGATCGACGTCGTCCTTGATCCCGTCCCGGTCGCGGTCCCCGATCGACGGCTCGAAGATCCAGGCGGCGACCAGCCGGACGTCGGGGGCCGAATAGCCCGACGAGAAGATCCCCGTTCCGCCGCCGAGGTACAGGTAGCTGTTGCGCTCGACGAAGATCTTCAGCCCCGCGACCGCCTCCATCGGCGTGTGCAACCCGTCGAAGAACTTCGTGAACAGCGTGTTGCCGTACACCTCCATGACGGCGTTGAGGCGCTCGGGTATCAGCGTGAAACTCGCCCCCAGGCCGAACGTCATCATGTGCCCGTACTCGAAGACCTTGCCGTCGGCGCCGGCCAGCCGGATCGGCTCGTACCCGGCGTCATGGGCGAAGAAGAAGCGCGCGCCGACGTTGAGCGCCGCGTGGAACCAGTCGGCGGGCATCGTGTCGACGATGGCGGCGGCGCCGACCCCCATGCCCGGGTCGCTGCCGAGCGCGTGGTCGGCCCCGCCGGTCGGCGTGAAGAACTGGAGGGCCGCCCCGAGGCCCACGGGGTTCCGCTCGACCCGCAGCAGCCTGAACTTGGCGTGCACCTCGATGTCGCCGATGTGTTCCGCGGAGAACGAAGGCGTGTCGGGCCGCGTCTCCCCGGGGTCCGTCCAGCCCTCCCAGCCCACGATCCCCGGGGCGGACGGGCCGGCCAGGATCACGACGGGCACCGTGAACCCGACGGCCAGAAGGTTGAAGAGGCCCAGGTTCAGCGACACGTTGGCGGCGATCTGATGGGAGACCAGGTCGTACTCGCGGCGCGACGCCGGATTGGCCGGGTCGGCCCGGCCGGTCATGCCGAACATGTTGTAGCCCCAGTCGAGCGTCAGACCGACGCTGAAGTCGAGGTGGGGCATGATGTCGGATGCGTTGACGGCGAACAGGCCCTTGGAATCGACGGCCGGCCGGAAGAGCCGGATGTCCATCGCGCCGGTGTTCGCGGGCGTTTCCGTCGCGGCCCGGGCAGGCGCCGAAGCCGACAAGACGCCGGCAAGCGCCGCCGCAGCGATCATCCGCCGTGCCGGGGGGCTGTTCGGCGCCGGGCGCCTCACCGCCCCCCGGACCCCCGCGGAACCTCGCGGCAAAGCCGCTCGGTTCCTTCCGACAAGACGTGGTGTCATCGATTCCTCCGCCGCAATCGTCATCGGCAACCCTGGAACTTCCGAAGCGGGGGCAAACTACCGAAAGGGCATCGGCGTTGTCAAACGGCGGATCCGGACGACTACGCCGGCTCCAGGCGCGCCGCGCACGCCTTGAACTCGGGGATCTTCGCCACCGGATCGTAGGCCGGGTTCGTCAGCGCGTTGGCCGGCGCCTCGCCGTAGTGGAAGGGCATGAACAGCGTCCCCGCGCCCACGCGGTCGTTGAGCCGCACGAGGGCGCGGACGGCGCCGCGGCGGGTGGCGACGCGCACGTGCGCCCCCGGCTCCAGGCCCAGCCGCGCCGCGTCCGCCGCGCTCAGCTCGACGAAGCACTCCGGCTCCAGGGCATCCAGCTCGCGCGAGCGTCCGGTCATCGAGCGCGTGTGGAAGTGATCGAGGATGCGGCCCGTCGTCAGCACGAACGGGAACTCCGCGTCGGGCTCCTCGGCCGGCGGCTTGAACTCGATCGCCGCGAACGCACCCTTGCCGCGCGTGAACTTCCCGACGTGCAGCGTCGGCGTGCCGGGATGGTCCTCCGCCGGGCACGGCCAGCAGAGCGACTCGCCGGCCTCCAGCCGGGCCCAGGAGATCCCGGCGAACGACGGCGTGAGACGCCGCATCTCGTCCCAGATCTCGCGAGTCGAGCCGTAGCGCATGGGGTAGCCGAGGCGCGTGGAGACCTCGGCGACGATCTCCCAGTCCCGCCGCGCCTGGCCGGGCGGCGCGACGACGGGGCGGGTGAGCTGCACGCGACGCTCGGTGTTCGTGTAGATCCCGTCGCGCTCGGCGTACGACACCGCGGGGAGGACGACGTGGGCCAGCCGGGCGGTCTCGGTGAGGAAGATGTCCTGGACGACGAGGAACTCCAGCGCCCGCAGGCCGCGTTCGACGTGGGCGATGTCGGCGTCGGAGACCATCGGGTTTTCGCCCATCACGTACAGGGCCTTGACCTTCCCCGCCGCGGCCGCGGGGATCATCTCGGTCACCGTCATGCCCGGCCGGGCGGACAGATCCGTCCCCCAGGCCGCCGCGAACTTCGCCCGCACCGCCTCGTCGGCCACCGGCTGGTAGCCCGGGAAGACCGGGGGCAGGCAGCCCGTGTCGCAGGACCCCTGGACGTTGTTCTGGCCGCGCAACGGGTTGAGGCCGGCGCCGGGCTTGCCGATGTTGCCGGTGAGCATCACCAGGTTGGCCAGCGACCGCGTGTTGTCCACGCCGGTCGTGTGCTGGGTGATGCCCATCGAGTAGACGATCGACGCCGGCCCGGCCGCGGCGTAGAGCCGCGCGGCGGCGACGATGTCGGCGGCCGGGATGCCGGTGATCCCCTCCACCCGCTCGGGCGTGTACCCCTCGACCGTCCGGGCGACCTCGTCGAAGCCCTCCGTCCTGTCCGCGATGAACTGCCGGTCATGCAGGCCCTCGCGCAGGATCACGTGCATCAGGCCGTTGATCCAGGCGACGTCGGTGCCCGGTCGCTGGCGGCACCAGAGGGTGGCGATGCGTGTGAGCGGGATTGCGCGGGGGTCGAAGACGAGCAGCTTGGCGCCGCGGGCGACCGCCTCGCGCACGCGGAAGCCGATCACCGGGTGGGCCTCGGTGGTGTTCGAGCCGGTGACGAGGATCGTCCCGGCGCGCAGCAGATCGTCGGCGGGGTTGGTCATCGCGCCGGAACCGAAGGAGAGGAGGAGGCCCGCGACGCTGGGCGCGTGGCACAGCCGGGCGCAGTGGTCGACGTTGTTCGTGCCCATTGTCGCGCGCACGAACTTCTGGAAGACGAAGTTGTCCTCGTCGGTCACCTTGGCGGAGGCCAGACCGCCGAAGACGTCCCCGCGACGGCCGGACAGCTCGCGGGCGACGATGCCGATCGCCTCCTCCCAGGTCGCCTCGCGGAAGCCGTCGCCCTCGCGTACGAGCGGCGTGCGCAGGCGGTCGCGGTGGCCGACGAACTCGAACGAGCCGTAGCGGCCCTTGACGCAGAGCCGGCCGCGGTTGGCCGGCCCGGCGCGGTCGCCGCGGGCCCCGACGATCGCGCCGCCGCGGACGCCGAGCAGGATGCGGCAGCCGACGCCGCAGTACGGACAGACGACGGAGACCTCGCGGTCGGGGGGCAGGAAGCGCCGGGATGCGAGCGCCCCCGTCGGGCAACGCTCGACGCACTCCCCGCACGACTCGCAGATCGACTCGCGCAGGGGGACCTCGCCGAACGGCGCGACGCGCGTCCTGAACCCGCGGCCCAGGAGATCGATCGCGCCGCAGCCGTTGATCTCGGTGCAGGCGCGCACGCACTTCCCGCAGAAGACGCACTTCGCGGGTTCGACGGCGAAGCAGGGGTTGGAGTCGTCCCGGACGGCGGGGCGGTCGAGCGGCCGGAAGAGGCGCTCGCGGATGCCGAGGCCGGCGGCGATGTCCTGGAGGCCGCAGCGGCCGTTCTGCGCGCAGGTCAGGCAGTCCTGGGGATGGTCGGAGAGGAGGAGCTGCACCGTCATCGCCCGCGCGGCCCGCAGATCCTCGTCATCGGTGCGGACCTTCATCCCGTCGGCGGCGGCGGTGGTGCAGGCGGTGGGCATGCCGCGCAGGCCGTCGATCTTGACGATGCACAACCGGCAGGCGCCGTAGGGGGCGAGGTCGGGGTCGTCGCAGAGCGTGGGGACGCGGGCGCCGGCGGCGCGGCAGGCGTCGAGCACGGTGCGGCCCGGGTCCACGGTCGCCGCGCGCCCGTCGATGGTCAGGCTCGGCATGGCTAGGCTCCTTCTCCCGTCCCCGCGCGTGCGGCGAGTTTCGCCTTGACCGTCTTGCCCTTCTTTCCCCCGCAGGTCCTGGCGTACGGTCCGGAGGAGACGCGCAGGGCGTCGAACTTGCAGGAGGCGAAGCAGGCGCCGCAGCGGATGCACTTCTCCTGGTCCACCTCGTGGATCGTGTCGCGCCCGCCGCGGATCGCGTCGCTCGGGCATGCCTTGATGCAGAGCCCGCAGGCGGTGCACATGTCCTCGACGACGGCGTAGCGCAGCAGATCCTTGCAGGACATCGCGCGGCAGACCCTGTCGCGCACGTGCTCGACGTACTCCTCCGGGAAGTACCGCAGCGTGGTCAGCACGGGGTTGGGGGCGGTCTGGCCGAGGCCGCAGAGGGAGCTTTTCTTGACGGCGTCACCGAGCGATTCCAGCAGGGCGATGTCCGCCTCGGAGGCGCGTCCCGCGCAGATCTCCTCGAGGATCCGCAACATCTGGCGCGTGCCCAGCCGGCAGGGAACGCACTTGCCGCACGATTCGCTCTGCGTGAACTCGATGAAGTAACGGGCCAGGTCGACCATGCAGGTGGCGTCGTCGATCACGACCATGCCGCCGGAGCCCATCATCGACCCGGCCTCGGTCAGCGACTCGAAGTCGATCGGCAGATCGAGCATCCCGGCTGGGATGCAGCCGCCGGACGGCCCGCCGGTCTGGACGGCCTTGAAGGCCCGGCCGTGCTGGACGCCGCCGCCGATGTCGAAGACGAGCCGGCGCAGCGACATGCCCATCGGCACCTCGACCAGGCCCGTGTTGTTGACCTTGCCGACCAGCGAGAAGATCTTCGTTCCCCGGCTGCCGGGCGTGCCGATCCCGGCGAACCAGTCGGCGCCGCGGTTGACGATCGCCGTCACGTTGGCCCACGTCTCGACGTTGTTGATCGCCGTCGGCTTGTCGAACAGCCCGCGCTCGGCCGGGAACGGCGGGCGCGAGCGGGGCATGCCGCGGCCGCCGGCCAGCGAGATGAGCAGCGCCGTCTCCTCGCCGCAGACGAACGCCCCCGCCCCCTCCATCATCTCAACGTCGAAGGCGAAGCCGGAGCCGAGGATGTCCGCGCCCAACAGCCCCGCCTCGCGGAGCTGCGCGATGGCGATGCGCAGCCGCTCGACGGCCAGCGGATACTCGGCGCGGACGTAGAGGTACCCCCGCGCCGCGCCGATGGCGTAGGCGCCGATGCACATCCCCTCGAGCACCGCGTGGGGGTTGCCTTCGAGCACCGAGCGGTCCATGAACGCCCCGGGATCGCCTTCGTCGCCGTTGCACACGACGTACTTCACGTCGCCTGGGGCCGCGCGGCAGAAGCGCCATTTGCGCCCGGTGGGAAAGCCGGCGCCGCCGCGCCCCCGCAGTTGCGCGCGGTCCACCTCGTCGATCACTTCCTCCGGCCGCATCCCGCCCAGCACGCGCGCCAGCGCCGCGTACCCGCCCTCGACGATGTACGCATCGATGCTCGTGGGATCGATCAGGCCGTTGAGCGCCAGCACGACGCGTTGCTGGTGCTTGTAGAACGGGATGTCCCCCACCCGCGCCAGCCGCTCGCCCGGCCGGCCGTCGGGCCCGGGGACCGCGTAGAACAGGCGGTCGACGAGTTCCCCGCGCCCGACCGTCCGCTCGACGATCTCCTCCACGTCCTTCGTCCGGACGCTGCAATACAGCACGTCCTGCGGGTGGATCAGCACCAACGGACCGCGCTCGCAGAAGCCGTGGCAGCCCGTGAGCACCAGGTCGACCGCGTCGGCCGCACCGGCCGCGGCCAGCGCCTGCCGGAAGGCCGCGAAGACATCCTCGGCGCCGCAGGCCCTGCAGCCGGTGCCCACGCAGACGTGGATGCGCCGGCGCCCGGGATCCCGCGCCGCCTGCAGCCGCGCTCGCAGTTCCGCGAGCTGCGCGCCGTTCGACAACCTCGCCATCGTCGTCCGCCTCCCCGTACGCCCCCCTGCCTGCCGGTCGCCGCTTCCCCGCCGCGCCGCTATCCCTCCTCGCGCGACGCGGCCCGGATCTCCTCGACGGTCTTGCGCAGCCCGGGGCCCGTCTGCTGGGGGTAGAACTTGCCATCGATGATCACCACCGGCGCCAGGGCGCACGAACCGACGCATGCGACGGCTTCCAGCGAGAACAGCCCGTCCGCCGTCGTCTCCTGCGGGCGGACCTGCAACCGGGAGGCCATCTCGTCGAGCAGCATCCCGGCGCCCCGCACGTGGCAGGCCGTCCCCCGGCAGACCGTCAATACGTGCTTGCCAGGCGGGTGGAAGCGGAACTGCGCGTAGAACGTGGCGATCCCCTGGACCGCCGCGGCGGGCATGCGCAGCCGCCGCGCGATCTCCGCCAGCGCCTCGCGCGGCAGGAAGCCGAACTCCGCCTGCGCCGCCTGGAGCAGCGGGATGAGGGACTCCCGCCGCATCGGGAAGCGCGAGGCGCCGGTCTCGAACCACCGCTCCACGCGCGCTGCCGCACAACCACCGGCCGGCGCCGCCATGACCACCTCCGTCGCCCCCCGGGGAACCGCGTCGGGCGCCCTCATATCGCAGACTCGGCCCGCGCGGCAAGACGGGATGGCGGTGCGTCCCAGGGCCTCGGACGAAGTCCTCGGCCGGCTACAGGCTACAGACTACAGGAAGCTGCGTCCTTCTGCGCGCTTGGAGCCTGGTCCCGGCGACTTTGCCTCTGCCCCTTGGGCGGATTCTTCTCCCTCCCGCCGGATCCCACGAACGCCGGCGGAACGGCGGGTGCGGCGATCCGGAACCAACACGTGTCACGGGCACGGTTTCGGGGCGGCGGCGGCGATTCCACACATGCAACAGATCGCCGTGTCGGCGCTCCAGGG
>CAMTWF010000009.1:0-1858 GCA_947085355.1 uncultured delta proteobacterium | reverse complement strand
CGGGGTGGTTCTGTCGGCGCCCGGCACGCTGTACGTGTCGAACTACCTCGGCTTCCCGGCCGGGACGCCGATCCCCGTCGGCTGGTTCGACGGCGAGCGATGGGTCGACGTCGGCATGAGCTACGTCAGCGACGACGGCGCCTGGGTCGTCTGGGACGACGTGCGGCACTTCTCGCCGTACGACCTGAATCTGCCCGCCCCGCCGGGGCCGTTGCCACCGATACTTCCTGACCCGCGGCCGTGCACCGGCTCCGGGTGCGAACCGGAGGATCAATGCCGGGACGGTGAGGAAGGAGGCTCGACGACGTTGCGCCGCAGCGGCACGCTGCGCGAGTCGATCACCGTCGGTCCCGCGGGCCGGGAGAACGGCGGGGGCCTCTCTCCGTGGCCGCTCCGGCTGACCTACTCGAGCGATTCGGTCGCCCCTCGCGCGGTCGTCGACCGCACCGTGTTCGGCTTCCGGTACGGTGCGGGCCGAGTCGCCACGCCGTGGAACCTGAACGTGCAGGGCAGGCGCGTGGTCGTGGACTACCGCGGGAATCTGCCAGAGACTTTCAGCAGCGCCGCTCGGATGCGGTACCTCTTCGACGGCCGTGGGACGACCGGCGACCTCCTGCCGACCGGGCTGTACCCCTACGGCCTCACGATCTCGAGCCGGTTCACCGACGTGTGGTTCGGGACGACTTGGTGTTTCGGCTGCCCGGCCCGGGCAGGCGTGCCTGCGTTGCCCGTCAGGACGCGCGAACCCGTCGAGATGGCGGCGCCGGGCGACGGCTGGATCTTCGTGCGCAACGACATCGGCAGCCCGTTCGGAGCGGGCTGGTGGCTTGCAGGGCACAAGCGGATCGTGCGCGGCGAGGACGGGATCTCGTGGGCGGTCCACGACGGCGACGGCACGGCCGAGGTGTTCCACGGCGTGCGGCCCGGGGACGTGATGACGGTGGCCGGCAACGGTACGCGGGTGTATGCCGGCAGCGACATCGAGGCGACGCGTGCGGCGACTTGGCAGCCGATCGGCGTCACATTTGACGGCGAAGGGCGGATGTGGATCGCCCACCGGCTGGGATACTGGGCCGGTAGCGCGGTAAGCGTCGTCGGCGCCGACGGCAAGCTCGCGACGGTGATCCCGCCGCACGGCGTGCCGCGGTGGCCGCCTCCCCTTGCCGGAACCGGCGGGCTGACGTGGAGCCCCCGGACCGGTCTGTTGGTGGTGGACAGTGGCCAGGGCAGCATATTCCGCGTGACCTGCGATCCGGACGCGACGGGCCCGGCAGGGCTCTCGTGCCGGCTCGAACGCTTCGCCGGCGGCGGGTGGGGGGTGCCGCCCGCCGAGGGGAGGCGCGCGACCGACGTATTCCTCTCCCCGACGAACGGGATCGCGGCCAACGCCGCCGGCGAGGTATTTGTGCCGACGGGACACAGCGTGGTCTGGAAGGTGGACACCGCCGGCATCCTGCGCCGGTTCGCCGGCACCGGCGTCGCCGGATACTCGGGGGATGGCGGTCCCGCCACCGCCGCGAGGATCAGCTCCTCCCCGGACGACGTCGCGGTCGATGCCGATGGAGCGGTGTACATCGCAGACACCTACAACTTCTCGGTGCGGCGCGTCGATGCGGCGGGGACAATCACCACGGTTGTCGGGAACGGCACGCTCGGCTGGACGCATGACGGGCAGCTCGCGGCCGGTAACCCCGGTCCGCCGATCTCGTCGATCGCGGTGTCGCCTGGGGGCGAGATGTACCTTGGCGGGTCGTGGGTGAGGGAGATAGGGCCGACGATCCGCAAGGTGGGACGCCGTGGTGAACTCGTAACGGTGGTCGGGAACCTGAACCCGAACGAGTACTACACTGGCGAGGGT
>CAMTWF010000008.1:0-12277 GCA_947085355.1 uncultured delta proteobacterium | reverse complement strand
GGTGCCGCACGGCCGGCGCCGGCGCAGCAGCACCACGCGCAGCCGGCGCGGCCGCCGTCATCGCCCCCGCCCGCGTCCCAGACCGGCAGGCGGCGCATCCCGACCCCTGCCGATCTGTCCAAGCTCGGGTTCCCGACGGAAGAGGCGATGATCAACGAGATCCTCGCCGCCGTCTTCGAGGAGATGCACGGCCTGCTGAGCTGCCGCACGCGCGAGGCCGCCGCCGAGTTCGCGCTGGACGTGGCCTTCCGTCGGATCCCGTGCGAAGCCGGCAGCGTCCTGCTGTCGGACATCAACGCGAGGGACCTTGTCTTTTCCGCGGTGCGCGGCGCGGCGTCCGTCAGGCTCAAGGGCCGGCGCCTGCCGATGGGGAAGGGGATCGTCGGCTACGCCGCCAAGCAGGGTGCGACGATCGCGGTGCCCGACGTCGCGAAGGACAGCCGGTTCGCGAAGGACGTCGACCACTCGATCGGGTTCATCACGCGGTCCGTGATCGTCTCGCCGCTGGTCCACGACGGCCAGACGTTCGGCGCGATCGAACTGCTCAACCGCACCGGCGTCCCGTCGTTCATCCAGGTCGAGGTCGGCATCGTCTCCTACGTCGCCTCGATGCTGGCCGAACACCTCGCCACGTCGATCCCCTCCGGCGAGATCGATTTCGCCGCCGAGGAGGCGATCGAACGCGCCCGCTCCGCCAAGTCGGCCGTCCCGGCCCCGGACGCCACGAAGAAACACGCGCCCTTGACGGCGCGCACCGCGCCGGCCGGCCCGGGACACTCCGGCAGACGCGCCGGCAAGTAGCTCCGGATCAGCGCAGGACCGACGAGATCGCGGCGTCGAGCCGATGTTCGGCCCCCACGGGGAACTCGCGGAACACGCGCCGGATCGTGCCGGATGCGTCGATCACGACGGTGAACGGCAGGTCCTCCGACTCCCGGAACGCCGCGGCCGCCGCGCCCGCCGGGTCGTGACAGACGATGAACGGGTACGAGCGCCTCGCGAGGAACGCGTCCAGGTCCAGCCTGTCCTCGTCCACCGACACGGCCAGGATGGCCAGCCTGTCCTCCGCATGATCCGCGCGGACCTTGCGCAGGTGATCGAGTTCGTCCAGGCAACGCGTGCACCAGGTGGCCCAGAACGCCAGGACGACGGGTCTGCCCCGCAGGTCGGACAGGCGCACGGCCTCGCCGGCGACGCCGCGAAACACCACGTCCGGGGCGGGCAGGCCGGGGCCGGCGACCGCGTGCGCCACGGCCGCCGCCGACAGCGCCGCCGCCGCCGTGAGCCGTACTGCCGCGCCGAACCGCTCACCGCGCATGTCAATCCTCCTCGATCCACTCGGCCAGCACGTCGATCGAGTCCTCGAACCTGCGACCGTTCACGAAGATCGCAGGCGTCGACTCGACGCCGATCCGGAGCCCTTCGGCCTTGTCTTGGCGGACCACGTTCGCGGATGCGTCCGAGAGCCGCTCGATCTCGAAGCGGTCGATGTCCATGCCGAGTCTGGTGGCGATCTCCACGTAGAGCCTCGGGCCGATGCTCTCCGGAGCCTCGAAGAGCGCGTCGTGGAACTCCCGGAAGCGGTCCTGCGCGTGCGCCGCCACCGAGGCCCTCGCGGCGCTCATGGCCATCGGGTGCGAATCGAGCGGGAAATGCTTGAACGCGATTCGGATCGATTCGGGGCGCCGCGAGCGGACCTCGTGGAGGATGGCCGCGGCGCGCGCGCAGTGCGGGCACTCGAAGTCGGAGAATACGACGATCCGGACCGGCGCATCGGGCGGCCCCAGCACCGGGGCCCCCGTCGTGTCGATCGAGACGGGTTGCGAGTCCCGGTACCGCCGCAGCACCTGCGCCTCAATGTCGGCCCGACCGAACCCGTCCACCAGGCGGCGCGCGATGAAACGGGCGGCCCCCCGGGCACGGCCGCAGTCGGAGGCGGGATCGAGCAGTTCCTCGGCGATCGTGCGGACGCCGTCGCACGGCGCCGCGATGCCGCCGATCAGGCCGATCAGCGTCTCGCGTTCGGCCACCGTGAGGCGATCCACGCCGACGCGCGGGTCGTCCGCCAGCTTCCGCAGCAGGGCGCTCGTGTCCCGATCCGTGCGCGGGCCGCACGCCGGCGCCGCCGCCAGGCAAATCGAGGCGGCGGCCGCGGCCATGGCTGCGAGGCGGCAGGGCCTGGAACGGTGTCTAGTCACTCCAGCCCCCGTCCTCGGCGCCTCCCGCCGCAATCCACCTCTCCACCGTCCGGGCATCCTCGACCGGGAGCGGGGAGTCCGGCGGCATCCGGTCCCCGACGATCCCCGGCGCACCGACGATCTTGTACAGGATGTACGACCTCTCCGGGGCGCCCGGGGCCGCGAGGAGCCAGCCGAGCCATTCGGCGGACCGGCCGCCCAGCGCGCGGATCGCGGAGAACGACGGCGCAAGCTCCAGGTTCGCGGCCGGCCGCGGGCCCGAGTGGCAGCGTCCGCAACGCCGCTCCAGCAAGGGGGCGACGTCGGACTCCCACACCGGCGTCGAGGGTTCCCGCGGCGGATCGTGGGCCGTCGTGCCGGTCACGAAGACCGCTTCCGGCGGATGCGCCGGGCGGCTCCCGTCGATCCCCCGGATCGCCGGATCGAGGACGATGCGGTATGCGAGGTTCGAACGGAGCGGCACGGACGGCACGAACGCGACCCTGCGATCCACGACGCCGTACCGCACCCGGCCGCTCGGCCACAGGTCGCCGCTGCGCAGGCGCAGCAGCTCGGGGCCGACGACGGCCGGATCCAGCGGGACTTCGAACGTCGCGGACGGCGCGACCGTCGTGGGGACCGCGCGGGAGCCCGGCGCGGGATCGAACTCCACCGCGAGCGCCGGGCGCTCGACCGGCGGCGACTCGCACGCGGCCGCCGCGGCGAGAGTCACGATTCCGAGTAGGTGAGCAGGTGCTGCTCGATGACGTCCTCGTTGACGCCGCTCCGCAACTCGTCCTTGAGGCAGTCCAGAACCGTCAGTTCCAGCTCCTCCAAGCCGTGGTCCTCGATCAGCTTGGCGAGGATCGCACGGGACTCCTGGGTGTCCTCCTCGCGAAGCATCGCGCGCACCTCCTCGAGATCGGTCCCCGAGAAGTCCAGGCTGATCCGTTCGAACAGGTATTTCGACAACTGCTTCACCGCCAAACCTCTCCTTGCTGCAACCCGACGTCACCGGAACCCCATCCTTCTCGCCAGTCCAACCCGGGCCGCGCCGCATCTTGCGCCCCCGCTGCGGGGCCGACCCGGAGTCTGGCACGGCGGGTCCGGTCGAGGCAAGCAAGTAGGGGCAACACCAAAATTCGGGGCAACAGGATGGACGGGATGGACAGGATGGACAGGCTCGAAGACCGTGGACGTGGACAACCGCCACCACTCTTTGAGAAGTTGCGCGACAAGGCCCGCACAACCCGGAATCCTGTGCATCCTGTGCATCCTGTTTCGTCAAGCAGCGCTGATGCACTGCGCCCCGCACGGGTTGCGCGTTCGGGCCGAGCGGGCGTACAAGAGGCATTGGACGCTCCGGGCGGCGTTCAAGGGGGTCCGGCCTTGAATCGGGTGTTGGTAGCGGCTTTCTCCGAGGTTCCGTCGCTGTCGGTCGAATCCGAACTGGCGATCGAGGTGGCGAGGGCGTTGGAGGGCTGGTGCGAGGTGGACGTGGTCGCGCCGATGCTGGACGCCACGGCCCACCTGGAAGCGTTCCACGGCGGGCGGCTGCACCGGGTGTCGGTGGCCGGCACGGAGGACGTGCACGGCGCGGCCGATGCGTTCGAACGCGCGCTGGACCGGCAGATCGCGTCGGCGCGATACGATGCCGTGCATCTCCTGTCGCCGCTCGGCGCCGGCGTCGCGGCGGGCCGTACGGGCGGGGACGTGCCGATCGTGGCGCATGTCCAGCCGCTCCCTGCCCTCGGCTTCCGTTTCGCTCCGGCCGAGCGCGGGTGGTTGGAGCGTCTCGCGGCGGAGGAAGCGGCGACGCTGGACGCCGCCTCGTTGCTGATCCTGCACGAGGCCGCGGACACCGGCGCGCTGCGGTTCCGGCGCCGCCTTGCGCCCCACCTGGTTCTGCCGGAGCCCGTGGACGTCGACGCCTACCACTGGGAGCAGCTCGCGCCGGGGCCGTCCCCCGTCGTGCTGATCCTCGACCCCGCCTTCCCGCCGACGCAGCGTTTCGAGATGCTCCAGCCGCTCGGCGCGCTGGAGCGATCCCCCGGCGTCTCCACGTGGCGCCTGGCGATCCCGTCCGGGAGGCTCCAGCCCGGGATGGCGGAACCCGAGACCGGCGTCACAGCCTGGGCCGGCGGGACCTCCGAGGGAGAGGTTCGGCTCAAGATAGCCGCACGCACGGCGTTTGCCGCCGCCGACGTCGTCGTTGCGCCGCACCCCGCGGGTCTGGAGGAGTGCGGCCTGGCCGCCTCGTGCAGGCGGTGGGGGATCCTCCAGTCGGCCGCCTGCCGCAAGCCGCTCGTCGTGTCCGACTCGCAGCGATTCCCGCTTCCCGCGGATCTGGCCGAGACTGTCTTCCGCTTCCCCGCGGGGGATTGGACCGCGATGGCCCAGATCGTCCGGTCCGTGCTGTTGCACCCGGCCAAGGCCGCGCACGTGGCGGACCGCGCATGGAAGCGCGTCCACGAGGCCCACTCGGCCACCGACTTCCGCCGGCGCCTGCGCGCGATCTACGCCGGCATCCTCGGACACGACCCGACGCGCCCCGGCCCGATGCCGGTGCGAGTCGGCCCGCCGGAACCGGAGACCCCCGAGGCGGCGTAACGGTCGGGGGGGGGTCGGCTGACTGCCGACTGCTGCCCGCTCCGCTACCTGCACTCCGGCGCCGTCGCGTGACACGGCAGGCAGATGCCGGGACTCAGATCGGCCAGCGCCGAGCATCGGGCGCCGAAGCCGGGGCCGTGGGGCGACGGGCCGGTCGCGTGGCACGTCGTGCAATCGCGGGCCGAGTGGCACGAGACGCAGGAGGCGAGGTTCGCGCGCGCGTCGCGGCCGTGGATGCCCCGCCACGCTTCGTCGTGGAAGGACGATCCGCGCGGGACGGATCGGCCGATCTCGGGCGAGTCCCACGTCGCGCCCGAGCGTCGATGGCACGCCAGGCACGTCTCCTGGCCCCTGTGGCAGACGCCGCACCGGAGATCCTCCGTGCGTCCGGCCGGGCCGTGCGCAGACATCCATCCGGCGCCGTGGAAGCGCCGTCCCGTCGCCGTCCCGAGGTGGCACTCCTGGCACGCGGACTCCTCGTGGCAGCGCGCGCAGACGGCGCGCTGCGAACGCGCCACGTCGCCGTGCGTCCGGTCGAAGCCGGCGCCGTGGGCCAGCTCGCCCATCCAAGCCGGGGGCACGAGCGCCCGGCCGCCGGGACCCGCGGTGCGCAGCAGCCCGCGCGCATCCGCCAGGTGACACCGCGCACACCCCTCGGCCGCCGGGTCGCGATGGCACGACATGCAGACCCGCATCGAAGGAGGGCCGCCGGAGTCGGCCTGGGCCGGGTCGTGGCACGTGACGCACCCCGCGCCGCTCGCGGCATCGTGCGCCCGGTGGTCGAAGGCGAGCCGGCGCGGGACCGGCGCCACCATCGGCAGCGCGACGCGACCCCGCGCGTCGACCGGGTGGCACATCGCGCATGCCGGCGCATCGGGCTCCTCGGGGTCGCTCCCGCGCGCGGCGCAGTCGAAGCGGTGGCACGCCGAGCAGTCGGCCTCGACGGGACGGTCGAACCGCGGCGCCGGGCCTTCCGCGCCGGGGGCGGCATCCGCGCTGGCGTAGCGGTGGCACGCCGAGCAGTCCGGCGCGTACGCCGCGTGCCTCCGGTGGTCGAACCTGACCCGGCCGCTCGAGTCCGGCCCCGCCCGATCCCTCGCCCCGCCGGCCGCCGCGGCCGCCAGGCCGATGCCGAACACCGCCGCGACCGCCGACCGCCGACTCACAGCGTCACCCCCAGGTCCAGCCATGCGAAGACGGCGAACGTCGTCCCCTCCCGCCGGTCGTGTGCGACTTGCGCCTCGGCCTCGATCCCGACGCCTTCGACGATCTCGACCGAGGCGCCGGCCCTCCCCCCGCCGCCGACGCCGGGGCCGCCGGCCCGCAGCCGGTCCTCGTACTGCCAGGCGGAGCCGGCGCCGAAGAGGCTCCACCGGCGCCACGGATCGGCGCGCAACTCGACGTCGAAGGCGGCCAGCGACGCGGACGCGCCTCGCATCGCCTTCCACCGCGCGCCGCCGCTGTACCGGTCGGTCCGCAGGAACACGCCGAGACCGCCGCCGAGGTCGCTGAACGGTCCGACGAGCGTTTCGGCGTCTCCGTTCCCCGCGAGCGGCTCGACGCGCCGCGCCGCCGCCCAGACCTCGCCCGAAAGAACGCCCGGCAGCGGGAAGCGCCAACGCAAGACGGCTTCGTGGAGCGGGTCCGATGCGAAGACGATGAAGATCGATTCGAGATCGAACGACGGGCGGTAGTAGCCGTACTGCGCCTCCAGACGGTGCTCGCCGCCGGCCGGACGCAGCGCGGCGCGCGCGGATGCCTCGGAGACGAAGCCCGCGGCGAGATCGGCGCGGGCGGCGCCGCGCAGCGCCAGCGGTCCGCCGGAAACGTCCACCGCGAAGCCGCCGGTCTCCCCGGCGACGCCTCCGTCGAACGATCTCCACGTCCGCCGGTAGGCCACGTCGTACCCGACCGGCCCGGCCGTGCCGTCGAGCGACACCTGCGTGGCCGGCCGGTGGCGCGGTTCGACCGGCTCGGCGTAGCGCGCGGCGCCCTGGCCCTCGCCGGACCAACGCTCCACGCCGTCCGGGGCGAACGGCGACGCCGACAGGCGCAGGCCGCGCACGTTCTCCAGCCCGCCGAGGAGCCGGAGCCGCAGGGCGGTGGAGGGCGCGAGGCGCAGCGAGAGGCCGTCGTCGCTGCGCCATCCGAGCGGTCCCGAGTGGACGAGTCGCCCGAGGCGCGTGTCGAGGCGCCCGCCCCAGAGGTTGACCGCCTCGGCGTACGCGAACAGCACGTCGAGCGCGGAATCGTCGGTTCCGGGGACGAAGCGGAGATTGGCCGGATCGGTCGAGGCGGCGACGACGCCGGCGTTGATCGACCACCGCATCGAGGCGCAGAGGACCACGTCCGGCTCGCGGGCGGGATCGAGGGCGTCCGGGTCGAGCGGCAGCAGGTCGTCGAGGCGGAGGAACAGGCGCGACTCGATGAGTCGCTCGTCCAGGACGACGAACCCGTCGCGCCCGATGACCGGGTAGGCCAGCGATCCGGTCTTCGCATCGATGCGGATCCGGACGGCGGATGCGCCGGGAGGGGCGATCAGCACGAGCGCCGGCGCAAGACACGCCCCAACCCAGCCGCACCGCCCGTGAAGCATCGCGGCAATCTATCCGTGCGCCGCGGCCGAGGCAAACGGCGCGGGCTGGTCGCCGCGCCCTAGATCGGCCCCTCCAGGCGGCAGTTGGCGTCGCAGCCGTCGCCCGAGATACGATTGCCGTCGTCGCACTCCTCGCCGAACTCGCGCTCGACCGCGCCGTCCCCGCACCGGCCCCATGCGCACTCGCTGCGCGCCGGGTTGAAGCCGCGCAGCGTCAACCTGTACGACGACTGCGTCGTGTGGCGCTCGGCCTGGAACACGACCGCCTCGTAGATGCCGCCGGCGCGCAGGCCGAACGTGCCGGCCTCGGCCGGGCCGAGCGTGACGCCGCCGGTCATGGCCCCGTGAACGCCGCCGATGTCGACGGCCAGGCGGCGGTTGATGAAGACCCATACGTCGTCGTCGCCGCGGAACGTCAGCTCCTCGCCGCCCGCGTACTCGAACCAGTAGCGAAGCTCGCTGGTGAAGTGGAAGTTGTGCCCGCCCGTGCGCGGCGACTCCGTGCCCTCCGCCACGAACCCGAGGCCGTCGAGCGGGAAGAACTCGTTGCTGTCGAAGACGAACGTGCCGGGGGCGGTCCGGTCGAGCGCGAGGCGCTCGACGATCGTCCGGTTGAACCGCGAATCGTCGCGGTACCAGACGTCGAAGGCGTCCCGCCCGTTCGTCGTCGGCGTGACGCCCGCGCCCGCGGCGTAGACCGGCTTGCCGTCGCCGCCGAGCGTCGTTTCGACGATGCCGAGGTCGACGGCGACCCGGTACTGGAAGTCCGGATGGCCGTCGGGCAGGTCGCGGCCGCGGAAGTCGCGGAAGACGATCGGGATGGCCACGCGGGCCGGCTCGGCCCCCACGACATCCGTGCAGGCGAAGCCCGGTTCGACCGAGCACGCCGCGGAGCACCCGTCGCCGTCGCGCGTGTTGCCGTCGTCGCACGCCTCGGCCGGCAGCCGCACGCCGTCGCCGCAGACCGGCGTGCAGACGCCGTCGGAGCAACTCGGTTCGAGCCGGCAGAACGTGTCGCAGCCGTCCCCCAGATCGTGGTTCCGATCCTCGCACTGCTCGGTCCCCTCCACGACGCCGTCGCCGCACGTCGTGCGCCGGCACGGCCGTCCGGCCTCGTCGCATGTCCAGCCTTCCTCGAGGCGGCACGCCGGCGAGCACCCGTCGCCGGCCTCGATGCCGCCGTCGTCGCACTGCTCGCCGCCCGCGACGATCGCGTCGCCGCACCGCTCGGCAACGCACGGCCGGCCCGGCTCCGGACAAGTCCAGCCGGGCTCCAGGCGGCACGCGGCATCGCAACCATCGCCGTCTCGCGCATTGCGGTCGTCGCACTGCTCGCCGGAATCCACGAGGCCGTCGCCGCAGTACGGACCATCCGCCTCCGGCCGGGCGTCGTCGCCGTCCGAGTGCTCCGTCCCGGCGTCGTCGCCGTCCGGCGGTGGTCCGACGTCGTCCGTACCGGCCGCCGAACTGCACGCGGCGGCCATGAGGGCGAGCATCGCGCCCAGGAATCCCGATTTCATGTCGCACCTCCCTGCGGCGGAGACCGGCGCGCCCGCCGCTACGGGGCCGAGTCCGAGAGGGCCGAGGCCATGGCGATGAGGCGCTGCCAGAGCGCGGCCCGGGAGCGTTCCAACTCGGCGATCCTGTCGCCCTCGCGGCGCATCTCCGCGCCGGCGGCATCCTGCGCGCGCGACGAGTTGGCCGCGAGCTGCTCGATCTGGAACTCCATCTCGGCCGTCTCGCCTTCCGTCTCGCGCACGGCGCGACGCGCGGCCCGCTCGGCGGCGAGCCGCTCCCGCAGCAGTTCGGCCGCCTTGCCCGCCGCCGCATGCGCTTCCATCAGATCGTCGCCGACTCGGCCTCCCGTGCCGGCCGCTTTCTCGGCACGTTCGCCCCGCAGAACGGCCGACCTCGCCTCCGCGAACGCGGCTTCCGCCCGCCGGCGCTCGGCCTCCTCGGACTGCAGCCGGGCCGCCGCCAACTCGGCTGCGGCCCGCAACCCGGCCTCCTCGGTCCGCAGCGCCTCGACCGCTCGCCCGAATCTCTGCTCGGCGACCACCAGCCTCCGGCGCGCGTCCTCCATCGCCTCCGCGCGCGCGGCGAGTTCCGCATCGAGTCTCTCCAGGTCGGCGATCGCCTCCTCCATCTGCGCGGCGATCGCTGCCCGCTCGCGCGACCATGCCTGCGTCGCGGCCGTCCCCCTGGCCGCGCGCAGGTACTCCTTCCACGCGGTGACGCCCATGCTCGGCGCGGCCGTCCCCTCCTCCGCGGACGGCGTCGCGGTCTCCGAGCGCCCCGGCGGGACGCTCTTGCGCGAGCGTCTCCCGGCCTCGCGGCGGATCTCGTGGATCTCCCGCGCCACGGCGCGCACCCCCTGCGGCCTGTGCGCGCGATCCTTCGCCATGCAGGCCATGATCAGCGCGTCGAGCCGGCGGGGCACGCCGGGACGGCGCTCGGCCGGGGGCGCCGCATCCCGTACGAGGTGTTCGCCGAGGATGTCCGCGTACGACTCCCCCTGGAAAGGCGGCGCGCCGCAGACGGCCTCGTACATCACGGCGCCCAGCGAGTAGACGTCGGCCAGCGGCGTCGCCTCCTCGCCGCGGATCGCCTCGGGCGCCAGGTAGTGAGGCGTCCCCATGATCTGCCCGCGGAGCGTGAGCCTGCTTTCGGACTTGATGAAGGCGATCCCGAAGTCGAGCAGCCTGACGCGCGCTCCCGACGGCCCGCGGTGGCGGGGGTCCGACAGGAAGATGTTGGACGGCGAGATGTCGCGATGGACGACGCCGACCTCGTGCGCCGCCTCGAGGCCGTCGCAGACCTCGAGGGCGATGTCCAGGACCTCGTCGATCGGCAGCGGGCCGGCCTCCATGCGCCGGGCCAGCGTCTCGCCGACCAGGAAGTCCATGACGAGGTACAGCAGCCCCGAGTCGGTCTCGCCCAGGTCCAGCACCTCCGGGATGCTCGGGTGCTGGATCCGGTTCGTGACGCGCGCCTCGCGGAAGAACCGCTCGCGCACCTGCGGCACGCGGCGGCATTCCGGCAGCAGCACCTTCACCGCTACGGAACGCTCGATGACCGAGTGCTCGGCCCGGTACACGACCCCCATCCCGCCGACGCTGATCACCTCGATCAGCCGGTACCGCCCGCCCAGCGTCTGACCGGCCATGGCGGAGGCGCCCGGCGCGCCCGGCGCGCCCGGCGCGCCCGGGAGGCCGGTCTCGGTTCGCCTTCTCGCGTCGATGCCCGGCGGCCCGCCCGAATCCTGCGAGGTCATCTCGCTCCCCTCCGTTGCCGCGCGCCCCGCTCGACGGCGTGCCTCCGCGGCCGCCTACTCCGGCAGATCCTCGTCACCGGCCTCGTCGTCCGTGCCGTCCGCTTCCCCGCCGTCGTCGCTCCCCGAGTCGCGATCCGCCACGCAGGTTCCGTAGACGCATGTCATTCCCTCCGGACAGCCGTCGGGACACTCGAACGGATCGCGGGCGCACCCCGCTGCGACGGCCGCGGCTGCGGCCAGAGCGACAAGTGCGGTGCGGATGCGCATGGAAGCCTCCGTGTCCCCCTCAAGTCTCCTCGGGCGCCGCGGCACCACGCTGTCGAGTATAGGCGGGTGGTGGGACCGGTTCAACGACGGCCATCATGTCCACCGCACGCCGGCGCGCCGCCCGCCCAGCGCCCGCCGGATCTTCCCCAGCAGCCCCGGTGGGCCGCCGCCGCCGGCGCGGCGCTCGACGAACCGGGCGAGCGCCGGCGAGACGATCCGCCACCCGCCGTCGCGCTCGGCAATGTACCCGCGCCGCGGGCCGAGATCCCGCAGCGGCCTCGCGTCGCGCTCGCCCGGCGGCTCGCCGCGGGCGAGTCGCGCGAGCAGATCCCGGTGCGGCGCATCAAGGTGCTCCCACAGTTCCGCGAGGTACGCGGCTGCCGCGGCGTCCAGCGTCCCGCGCCCGGCCTCCGTGCCGGGTTCGGCGCCGGCATCGGCCGCGTCGCAGCACGCCGCCGCCACCGCCGGAAGCCCGCCGGACTCCTCGACCGCCCAGTCGCCGACGGCGCCGGCGTCGGCGGGCGCTCGCGCCGCCACCATCTCCCGCACCTGCGGCTCGTCCATGGGTCCGAGCGACACGTTCTGGAAGATGTTGAAGAACGGGGACTCCTCGACCTCCTTGAGCGCGCAGAGGCGTTGCAGGTCGAGGCGCGAGGTGGTGACGTAGGCGACGGGGAAGTTGTTGGCCAGCGAACGCAGGAACGAGAAGAACTGGATCGGGAAGGCGGCCGAGCCGGTGACCTTGTCGAAATCGTCCAGCAGCAGGATCAGCCGGCCGCCGTCCCGAGCGACGCTTTCCACGAGGCGCTGGAAGCGGCCGTACGCCCGCTGCGCGTCGTCGGCCGCCCCGGGCGCCGCGGACTCCCTCGCCGGGCCGGCCGCGTCCTCGGCCGCCGCCGCCCGCTCGACCGCCAGGCGCAGGAACGCCTCCGGCGACGAGCCGGCCTCGCCCTCGCGCAACGCGAGTTCCACGAATCGAGTGCCCGGCGGGGGCGACGGACCTCCGGCCTCGGCCGACTCGACGAGCCTGCGCAGGAAGCTCGACTTCCCGATGCGAGGGTCCCCGACCACGGCGACGCACTGCGGCCTGTCGGCGTAGATCCGTTGCTGGACGCGGCGCCCGCGGTCGGGCCTGTCGACGATCGGTACGCGCACGGTCGGCCTAATACCACCGCCGGCCGGGGTGCACCAACCGCCCCCCTGACCCTGCCGCCGGCGTCGCGCCCCCTTCCAGGCGACGATCTCGCTGCGCGGAGGCGATCGCAGCGGCTGCGCGGGCCCCGTCATGGCGCCGCGGGCCGCCACCGGCCCCGTGCACGGCAGCGCACCGTCGTGACGGGCCGTCGGATCCGT
>CAMTWF010000007.1:0-10806 GCA_947085355.1 uncultured delta proteobacterium | reverse complement strand
CCTCATCCTCGACGCCTCATCCCGGAGGGAGCCCAAAGCGATAAACGCCCGCGCCGCGGCCCGCAGGGCCCACGGCGCGGACCGAAACTCGCCGCCACGGCCTCACGCGCAGATTCCCGCGAATCCTCGTGCGCGGCGACAGCCGCGGAGACCAGTACGCCCGCTCCCGGAGGCAGAGATGCCGTTCGATCACGAACGCCTGGACGTCTACCAGCTCAGCCTGGACTTCCTTGCCCTCGCCGATGACGTGGGCGAGTGAGGCTCGGGAGCGGGAGCGGGAGCGGGAGCGATGTTCGGTACGCACGGCGCACGGGGACCGACCGACCGCCGCCCCTCCGAAAACCCCCTCCGAAAATGATTGCTCGTTCATTTTTCCCGTGCTAGACGTGCTGTCGCGGGGCCGGGGGGCGTCCCCGATTCGGAACAGGAGGAGCGGCCGTGGAAACGATCCGGAAGGCGGCGGTCCTGGGCGCCGGCGTCATGGGCAGCGGGATCGCCGCGCACCTCGCGGGCGCGGGCATTCCGGTCCATCTCTTCGACATAGTCCCCAAGGAGCCGACGGAGGCGGAGAAGGCCAGGGGGTGGGACCTGTCGCACCCGAAGGTGCGGAACCGGTTCGCGATCGCCGGCGTCGAGACCGCCCTGGCCGCTCGGCCCGCGGCGTTCTACGACAAGCGCGACGCCGCGCGGATCACCTGTTGCAACTACGAGGACGACTCGGCGCTGCTGGCGGACTGCGACTGGATCGTCGAGGTGGTCGCCGAGTCGCTGCCGATCAAGCGCAAGGTCTTCGCGAACGTGGCGAAGCACCGCAAGCCGGGTTCGATCGTCACGTCCAACACGTCCGGCATTTCCGTCCGCGACCTTGTCTCCGACATGCCCGACGAGATGCGGCGCCGGTTCTTCGTCACGCACTTCTTCAACCCCGTCCGCTACATGAAGCTGCTCGAACTCGTCCCGGCCGCCGAGACCGACCGGGACGCGATGCTGGGGTTCGCCGAGTGGTCCGAGCGGGCGCTGGGGAAGGGGATCGTCTACGCGAAGGACACGCCGAACTTCTGCGCCAACAGGATCGGCGCCTACGGCCTGATGGCCACCTTGCGCGCCATGCGCGAGATGGGGCTTTCGGTCGAGGCCGTCGACAAGATCCTCGGGCCCGCCACCGGCCGCCCCAAGAGCGCCGTCTTCAGGACGCTCGATATGGTCGGCCTCGACACGTTCGAGCACGTCGCCGCCAACGTGTACGACGGGTGCCCGGGCGACGAGGAGCGCGAGATCTTCCGGTTCCCGGAGTTCATGAAGCGGATGATCGGCAAGGGCCTGCTCGGCGAGAAGGTCAAGCAGGGCTTCTACAAGGTCTCCCGCGGCGCGGGCGGCAAGGAAATCCTCGTCATCGACACCGAGACGCTCGAATACCGCTCCCAGGCCAAGATCCGATACCCGTCGCTCGGGATGGCCAAGGGGATCGACGACGTCTCCGAGCGGCTGCGGGCCGTCGTCGGAGCCGACGACGACGCGGGACGGTTCGCATGGAGGGTGCTGGCGGATACGCTCGTGTACGCCGCCGACCGCATCCCGGAGATCGCCGACGACGTCGTCAACGTGGACCGCGCGATGCGGTGGGGCTACGCCTGGGATCTGGGCCCCTTCGAGGCGTGGGACGCGGTCGGCGTGCGAGCCGTCGTCGATCGCCTCGAGAAGGAGGGCCGGAAGGCCCCCGCGCTCGCCGCCGAGTGTCTCCGCAAGGGCGAGGGGCGGTTCTACCGGTCCGAGCGTGGGGCGCGTTCGTACTTCGACATCGGCGGCTCCCACCGTCCGGCGCCCGGCTCGCCCCGGCACATCGTCATCGCCGACGTCAAGGCGCGGGACCGGGTCATCGACCGCAACGACTCGGCGACGCTCGTCGACATCGGGGACGGCGTCGCGTTGCTCGAGTTCCACACCAAGATGAACGCCATCGACGGCGACATCGTCGCGATGGTCAACGGGGCGCTCGACCGCGTCGAGAAGGGGATGGCCGGTCTCGTGATCGGCAACGACGCCGTACAGGCGTTCTCGGCCGGCGCCAACATCTTCATGATCGCGATGGCGATCTCCAACAAGCAGTGGGACGTCATCGGGCAAATGGTCGAGGGGTTCCAGAACGCGAACATGAGGATGCGCTACGCCGCCAAGCCGGTGGTGGCGGCGCCGTTCGGGCTCGTCCTCGGCGGCGGCGCCGAGGTGACGATGCACGCGCAGGCGGTGCAGGCGCACGCCGAGCTGTACATGGGGCTGGTCGAGTTCGGCGTCGGCTTCATCCCGGCGGGCGGCGGTTCCAAGGAGATGCTGTTCCGGGGGCTGGAGACGGCGCCCGCCAAGGGGCCGTTCCCGCCCGTGCAATACGCCTTCGAGGCGATCGGATTCGCGAAGGTCTCGACTAGCGGCGCGGAGGCCCGCGAGATCGGCTTCCTGCGGCCGACCGACGGGATCACGATCAACCGCGACCACCTGATCCACGACGCCAAGGATCGCGTTCTGGCGATGGCCCGCGACTTCAAGCCGCTCCAGGAGCGCACCATCAGCCTCCCAGGCAAGGGCGGCCGCCTGGCGCTCGAATACGCCGCCGACAACTTCCGGCGCAGCGGGCAGATCACCGAGTACGAGTGCCTGATGGCCAGACGGTTCGCGCGCGTCCTCACGGGCGGCGACACGCACCCGTCGGAGGAAGTGACCGAGAGGAGGATCCTGGAACTGGAGAAGGAGTGCTTCCTCTCGTTGTGCGGCGAGCCGAAGACGATGGAGAGGATCCAGGCGATGCTCACGACGGGCAAGCCGCTGAGGAACTAGAGGAGAAGATGATGAGAGACGTAGCGATCGTTTCCGCGGTGCGAACGCCGGTCGGGCGGGCCAAGAAGGGCGCCCTGGTCAAGACGCGCATGGACGACCTCGGGGCGTTGGTCGTCAAGGAGGCCGTCCGGCGCGTCCCGGGCCTCGATCCGAAGCGGATCGAGGACGTGCTGATCGGGTGCGCCATGCCCGAGGGCGAGCAGGGGATGAACGTGGCCCGGATGGTCTCGCTCCTGGCCGGGCTGCCGATCGAGGCGGGCGCGGCCACCATCAACCGGTTCTGCGGATCGTCGATGCAGGCGATGATGGACGCCGCGCGCGCGATCGCCGTCGGCGACGGCGATGTCTTCGTGGCGGGCGGCATCGAAACGATGTCGAACGTCCCGATGGGCGGCTTCAACGTGTCGCTCAACGAGAGGTTCCTCGGCGCCGAGCCGGGCATGCCCCAGGCCTACGTGCCGATGGGGCTCACGGCCGAGAACGTCGCCAAGAAACTCGGCATCTCGCGGGAGGACCAGGACCGGTTCGCCTACGAGAGCCACATGAAGGCGGTCGCGGCGATCGAGGCGGGACGGTTCAGGCGCGAGATCCTCCCCGTCCAGGCGTCGGGTCCCGACGGGACGTTCGTGTTCGACACCGACGAGTGCCCGCGGAAGGACAGCACCGTCGAGAAGCTCGCGACGCTCAAGCCCGTCTTCGACACGGCCGGCACCGTCACCGCGGGCAACAGCAGCCCGCTGAACGACGGCGCAGCGGCGACGGTGCTGATGGCGGCCGACCTCGCCGCGAAGGAGAAGATGCCGATCCTCGCGATCGTCCGCGGCATGGCGGTGGCGGGCGTGGAGCCCGAGTACATGGGCTTGGGTCCCGTTCCGGCCGTTCGGAAGGCGCTCCAGCGCGCGGGGAAGAAGCTCGCCGACGTCGACTGGATCGAGCTGAACGAGGCGTTCGCGGCCCAGAGCATCGGCGTGCTGCGCCAGCTCCAGCCGGACCCGAAGAAGGTCAACCCCAAGGGCGGCGCCATCGCCATCGGTCACCCGCTCGGCTGCTCCGGCGCCCGCATCATGACCACGCTGCTGCACGACCTCGCGGACCTCGGCGGCAAGTGGGGCCTCGGCACGATGTGCATCGGCGGCGGCCAGGGGATCGCGATGCTCGTCGAGCGGCCGTAGACCTGTCGCCGGGAGGCTACTCGTACACCGGCGGGTAGTACTCGTCGGCGGGGGTCGGCCACTGCTCATCGTAGGGGGCGTACCCGGTCGCGGTCGGGTAGTACTCGTCGGAAGGGCCCCGGTAGGGGGTTGCGGTTCCGTGTCCGGGCGGCACGCGCCCGAGGCCCGCGCCGCCCCAGTTCTCCTCGTGGCGATAGTTGAAGGAGCCGCGCGGCCCGGCGCCGCAGCCGCCCTGCGCGGTCAGCCCGAGCGCCATGGCGGCGGCGAGGAACTTGTCACGGTCGATCCGCATCGTCCACCTGCCTTCCCGAGGCCGTGCGTTCTTCGCACGCGGCACGCGCCGCGTCAACATCGGAGAACGGCACGTCGCGTCCCCCCGACGTCTGCGTGCGCTCGTGACCCTTGCCGGCGATGACGACGACGTCGTCCGGTCCCGCCTCCATGACGGCCGTTTCGACGGCGCGCCCGCGATCGAGTTCGCGGCGCCACGCGGCCGGGCCGCCGCTCGCGCCGGCCTCGACATCGTCGCCGATCCGTGCCGGGTCCTCGTTCCGCGGGTTGTCGCTGGTCAGCACGATCCGGTCGGCGAAGGCCGCGGCGACGCTCCCCATCATCGGCCGCTTCCCCCGGTCGCGGTCGCCGCCGCAGCCGAAGACGCAGACGACGCGGCCGGAGCGCCCGCCGCAGGCGGCGAGGGCGCGGGCGCTGCGCAGCGTCCTCTCCAGCGCGTCCGGCGTGTGGGCGTAGTCGACGACGACGAGCGGCTCGCGGCAGACAACCTCGAACCGGCCCGGAACGCCGGCAAACCCTTCCAGGCCGTGGCGGATCGCGTCGGCGGCGTAGCCGAGCGCGTCGCAGGCGACGGCGGCGGCCAGCGCGTTGTCGGCGTTCACCTCGCCGAGCACGCCGAGACGCAGGGCGTATCCGAGGCGTTCGGCGAGTGGCGAGGGGAGCAGGGCCACGGGGGTTCCGGTTCGCTCCACCCACACCCGGTCGGCCGCCAGGGCCAGGGGCAAGGCGGCGCAGGAGGGATCCGGGGGGCGCGCGGCGTAGGCGATCCCGTGCACGGCGGGCGGAATGACCTGGGCCAGCAGCGCCGATGCCGGGTCCGCCGCGTTCAACACCGCGGTGGCGCCGGGGCGCAGCGACATGAAGAGCTGCGCCTTGGCCGCGAGGTACCGTTCGGGAGTTCCGTGGCGGTCAAGATGGTCGCGCGTGAGGTTCGTGAAGACGGCGACCGCGGCCGGCCAGCGCCAGGAGAAACCTGCTTCGAGCGCCTTGGAGGTGGTCTCGACGGCGATCGTGCGAACGCCGGCCGCGACCGATCGCTCGACGGTCGCGGCGAACGCATCGAGGGAGACGTCGGACGTCACCATCTCGCCGGCGACCCAGGAGCCGATGGTCGTGACTCGTGCGGACGGCTCGCCGGCGGCGGCGACGATCGATTCGATCATCGACACGGTCGTCGTCTTGCCGTTGGTCCCGGTGACGCAGGCCGACCGCATGCGGCCGATTGCGCCGTGGATCGCGGCGGCCGCGTCAGCCATCGGTTTGCGGGAGGGGAGGGGGGCCCGCGGGTCTCGACGGCCGCGCGGCTGCCGCCTCGACGAGGCGCGCTATCGCCTTCCCGGCTTCGTCGCCGACGCCGGTGAACCGGACTCCGAAGCCGAACGGACCGTCCGACCCGCTGCAGACGATGCGGGCGATCGTCCCCCGAACCCGGACGTTGTCGAGTTCCTCCGCGGCGAAGACGTCGATGTCGATTTCCTGTCCGACGCGGAAACGCGAGGCTCTCTTGGCCGTGCCGGTCGAGATGAAAGCGCCGGAGAGGCTGATGTTGGTCACGTCGAGGATGTGGGTCACGCGCCCGCGCACGACCCGGACCTGGGCCATGATGTCGTGGCGCTGGTGAACGCGGCGCTCATCGGGGAACAGGACGAACGGCTTGATCTCTTCCGGCATGGTTCCGCCGGCGGCTCACTCGACCCGGCAGTTCGAGTCGCACCCGTCGCCGGGCACGGTGTTGCCGTCGTCGCAGGTTTCCCGCACGGCCGGCAGCCGGACGTCGTCGATGGAGAAGGCGTCGATGCCGGTGTTGACGGTCGAGTCCTTGGAGTACTCCCAGCGCAGGGTCCTGGCGCCGGCCGCGACCGTGTGGCAGGCCTCGGTCCACGACACGAATCCGGCGGCCGAGAGCCTCTCGGCGCCGTCGATGCGGAAGCGGAAGTAGTCGCAGCACGACTCGGACTCCCCCCGGTACCAGAAGCACACCTGCCCCGACTCCCGCAGGTCGAGCCGCAACTCGACGAAGGCGGTCGAGCCGCTCCGGCCGGAGTTGCTGCTGCGGAGCAGGTGCCGGCCCGATCGCGCCTCGGCCGGCGCGAGCAGCACTTCGAAGCCGGACGTTCCGGCTCCCGGCGCCCACGGGAGCTGCGACAGGTTTCCCGTCTCGAATCCGTCGGACGGTCGCGACCAGGCGATGTCGCCGTCCCCGCAGAGGCCGAGAGCGCAGGCCGGGGTGCACAGATCCCCCGGCGCGGTGTTGCCGTCGTCGCACTCCTCCCCGACGTCGCGGATGCCGTTCCCGCAGACTTCCACGGTGCAGACGGGCGAGCAGCCGTCGCCGCCCGCCGTGTTGCCGTCGTCGCACTCCTCGGATCGCGGAATGGGGAGGCTCACGTCGTCGATGAAGTACGCGTCCCACCCGGTGTGGACCGACCCGTCCTTCTCGTAGGTCCAGACGTACTCGTGGGCGCCCGGCGAAACGTCGGTGCAGAACTGCGTCCACGTCCTGTCGCTTCCTCCCCTGTCGAGGAGGATCACGCCGTCGACAGAGAACCGGAAACGGTCGCAGCACGACTCGGACTCCCCCGCGTACCAGAAGCAGACGCGCCCTCCGCCCGTCACCTGGACGCTAATGCGCGCAGTTGACGAATGGACGCCGATGTTGGTCGGCCCGAGCGAGTACGATCCGGTGCGGGCGCGGGTCCGGACCGGCTCGAAGCGGTGGGGCGTCCCCTGCACCCAGGGTAGCCGCGAGAGGTCGCCCGTCTCGAACCCCTCGGTGGTGTTGACCAGCGTCCCGATCGTCCCGTCGCCGCAGTACTCCCAGCGGCACGCCGGAGAGCACCCGTCGCCCGCGGCCGTGTTGCCGTCGTCGCACTCCTCGGGCGCCCGGACGACCCCGTCGCCGCACGTCCCGCCGGCGCCGTCGTCAGCGTCAGCGTCAGCGTCAGCGTCTCTGCCGTCGTCGCGGGGAGTGTCCACGTCCACGTCGGCATCGGCGTCGGCGTCGGCGTCGGCGTCGGCATCGGCATCGGCATCGGCATCGGCATCGGCATCGGCATCGGCATCGGCATCGGCGTCTGCGTCTGCGTCTGCGCCCGTCGGGCTGCACACGCATCTCTCGCCCTGGCAGGAGCCGTCGGGGAACCCTTGGGTCAAGCAGAAGTCCAGGCAACGCAGTGGGACGCATGCCGAGGGCCTCGCGTCGCTTTCTTCCGCGACGGCAACGCACCCCGTTCCGGCGACGACCATCATGGCAAGCGCGATCCGGCGCCCGCTACGAACAGAGACAGTCGAACGTCTCGAAGCCATGAATCCCTCCTTGCGCACCGCAGCATACTGCGGGAGGAGGGGGCGATCCAGCGCCCCTGGGACGAGGGCCGGCTCGTCCACCCGGCAGGCGTGCACCCTGCTTGACACGTCGGCAGCGCCGGGCTACGCACAACGCGCCGTGAGCCCAGGTAGCTCAGCTGGTAGAGCAGCGGACTGAAAATCCGCGTGTCGGCGGTTCAACTCCGTCCCTGGGCACGACGATCCCGTCGAAGGAGATCCGGATGACGCTTTGCATCACGGGGAAGGGGCTGACGATCGACGACGTCGTCGCCGTGGCCCGCAGGGGGGTGAAGGTCGAGTTGGCCTCGGACGCCGTCGGGCGCATCGAGAAGGGCCGTGCGTTCCTCGAAGAGCGCCTGGCCGCGCGCGAGATCATGTACGGGACGAACACCGGGATCGGCGAGTTCTCGGAGGTGGTCCTCGACGACGATCAGGTCAAGCAGTTCCAGAGATACCTGGTCTACAACCACGCCGCGGGGATGGGGGAGCCGTTTCCCGAGGAGATCGTCCGGGCGGCGATGGTGAGCCGTATCGGCGTCCACGCGCTGGGCTACTCGGGTTGCCGTCCCGTCATCACGGGGACGCTGGTCGAGATGCTCAACCGCGGCGTCACGCCCGTCGTCTGCACCAAGGGCTCGGTCGGCGCGTGCGGCGACCTCGCCCCGATGAGCCAGATCGCCCTGTGTCTCTTGGGCGAGGGCGAGGTCTTCTACGACGGCCGGCGGATGCCGACGGAGCAGGCGTTCGAGCGCGCCGGCATCCGGGCTCCCGGGTTGGAGGCGCGCGACGGTCTGGCCGCCATCAACGGCTCCAACGTCATCACCGGCATGGCGTGCCTGGCGATCTGGGACGCCGAGCGGTGGCTCAAGCAGGCCGACATCGCCGCCGCCATGACGCTCGAGGCGCTCAAGGCCAACATGAAGCCGTACCACGCCAGGCTCCACCAGCTTCGCGGCTTCCCGGGGGCCGTGACGTCCGCCGCGAACATCCGCAAGGTGATGGAAGGCTCCGACCTGCTGTTGGGGAAGGCGAAGACGAAGGTCCAGGACGCCTACAGCATGCGGTCGACGCCGCAGGTGACCGGCGCGGCGCGCGACCATCTCGGCTGGACGCGCCGGCAGGTCGAGATCGAGCTGAACGGCGCGGCGGACAACCCGCTCTTCCTGCCGGACGACCGCATCGTCCTGACCGGCGCCAACTTCCAGGGTTCGCCGATCAGCCTGCCGCTGGACACGCTGGGCGCCGCCGTCACGATGATCTGCGTCCTCTCCGAGCGCCGCCTCAACCGGCTGATCAACCCCGCGCTCAGCGCCGGCCTGCCGGCTTTCCTCACCAAGGGCGCCGGGCTGTTCTCGGGGATGATGCTCAGCCAGTACACCGCCTGCATGCAGGTCGTCGAGCAGAAGATCCTCTCGGCGCCGGCCTTCATCGAGTCGATCCCCGCCGCGGCCGACCAGGAGGACTTCGTCTCGATGGGCATGAACTCGGCGCTCAAGACGCGCCAGATCCTCGACGTCGCCTGCGGCGTGCTCGGTATCGAGATGATGGCGGCCGCGCAGGCGCTGGACTTCCGCGAGTACAAGCCCGGCCGCGGCACGCTGGCCGCCAAGGCGGCGGTCCGCGGGTTCGTCGAGTTCCTCGACGAGGACCGGCCGTTGTACCCGGACCACAACGCCATGCTGGAGGCCGTCCGCACCCGCGCCGTCCTTGATGCGGTCGAGAGCGAGGTCGGCGAGTTGGCGGCGTACTGAACGCACGGCGCGACTACGACCACGATGTTCCCAGGGCGTGAACGGATGCGATGAATGCGAGCGATGGTCCTCGATCGGCAGCGGGAGCCTTTGCGGCCGCGGGATCTGCCGCGTCCCGAACCCGGACCCGGGCAGGTGCTGGTGTCGGTGCATGCCTGCGGCGTTTGCCGCACCGATCTGCACGTCGTGGACGGCGATCTTCCGGAGCCGGCGCTGCCGCTGGTCCCCGGCCACCAGATCGTCGGCCGGGTCGCGGCCGTGGGGGAGCGCGTCACGCGGATCGCCGTCGGCGATCGGGTGGGCGTGCCGTGGCTGGGCTGGACGTGCGGCGTATGCTCGTACTGCGCGAGCGGTCGGGAGAACCTCTGCGACGCCGCCCGCTTCACGGGTTACCATCTCCCGGGCGGCTTCGCCGAATACGCGGTCGCGGACGATCGCTACTGCTTCTCCATTCCCGCCGGCTATTCGGGTTTGCAGGCCGCGCCGCTGCTCTGCGCGGGGCTGATCGGCTACCGCGCGTTGCGCGCGGCCGGAGACGCCCGGCGGCTCGGCCTGTACGGCTTCGGCGCGGCGGCGCACATCGTGGCGCAGGTGGCGCGGCACCAAGGGCGCGAAGTGTACGCGTTCACGAAGCCCGGTGATGCCGCGAGCCGGGCCTTCGCCGTCAGGATGGGCGCCGCCTGGGCCGGCGATGCCGATGCCGCGCCCCCCGCGCCGCTCGACGCCGCGATCGTCTTCGCCCCCGTCGGGGCGCTCGTGCCGGCCGCGCTCCGGGCGATCGGCAAGGGTGGAACCGTGATCGCCGCGGGGATTCACATGACCGACATCCCGTCGTTCCCCTACCGCATCCTCTGGGGAGAGCGCACGGTGCGCTCGGTGGCCAACCTCACGCGCCGGGACGGGGAGGAGTTCCTCGCCCTGGCTCCGCTGGTGCCGGTACGAACCGAGGTGACGACGTTCCCGCTCGATCGGGCGAACGAGGCGCTGGCGGCGCTGCGGAACGGACGGTTCGAGGGTGCGGCGGCGATCGTCGTGGACGAATCGGCGGCGTAGGGGGGACAACAGGATGAACAGGATGAACAGGAGGGGGACTATCTGTGGAGTCTCTTGAACTCCAACTTGGGCATGCCGAAGTTGACCAGCAGACCCACCTCGAACCCGGTAGCCCTCAAGTAGTTGATCACTTGAGACTGGTGCTTCGGTCGTAGCGCCGGCAGTGGTCGCCGAAGATCGCGCCGTCGAGCACCGCGGCCAGCGAAAGCACCATGAGGGCGTCGCCACCGAGCGCGTGGGCCGGCGGGAAAACGGTCGGGATCAGGATGCCCATCGTCCCCCACGACGTGCCGGTCGCGCAGGAACCCGCGGGTCGCCACGATCGCGGCGGCGCCGCGGGCCGCGGCGCCGAGGGCCGCCCGGGCGACGTCGCGCCGCGCCGG
>CAMTWF010000006.1:0-24502 GCA_947085355.1 uncultured delta proteobacterium | reverse complement strand
GCGGTCTCATCGGCACAAGCGGCATGTTCCGGTCTCCTTCCCGCCGGCCGCTCCCTGCGCCGGCGTCCCGGATGCTAGCCGCCGGCGGGGCGGAACGGAAGGATGAAGCGAAGCCGGGATCCGCGGCGCGAGCCGACCTGCCGCCAAACGTGGACACCAAAATTCGGAGCGCGTCAGCGCGTCGGGGGCGCTTGACCCGGCACCACCCGTCGTAGTAGGTCGCCGGCGGGGTCTATTCGCGCGGCCAATGGGCGGTCGCGCGGCATGAAGGAGGTGAATCGATGAAGAAGTGGCTGGTGGCGTTTCTCGTATCGCTCGGTCTGGGGTTGGGAGGGTGCGCTGCGGGCGTGCTCACTCCGTCCAACCAGGGGCAGGCATGGGTGGTGAGGCAGGGGTTCTTCAACACGTACCTGATGCACTGCATAGCGGTCGGCGGGCAGGCGCGCTGCTCGCGCGTCAAGGACTGAAGGGAGGCGGACCATGAAGCGAATCGTGACAGCGCTGTTCGTCGCGGTCGGTCTCCTGGCGTCCGGGTGCTCGGTGGTCACCTCCGGACTCTCGCCGGACACGACCGTCACGGGCGAGGTGTGGTACACGAAGATGCACTACATCCCGTTCCCGTTCTTCATCCCGCTGGGATCGACGATCCACTACTGCCCGCCGCCGACGACGCCCGGCGTGGCGCCGCTGTGCATCGAGGCCGAGATCGTCAACTGACCGGCCGGGCGGGCCGCCTCAGAACCTGTAGCCGGCGTACCCGCCGAAGGTGAGGTACATCCGGTCCGGCAGGGGATAGGCGTCCTGCGCCGCGACCTTGACGTGCGCCGTGGCGTCCAGGCCCACATCGAGCGCCCCCGACGGCAGGGGGTACTCGAAGATCAGGCCCGCGGTGGCGGCGACGGTGAAGGCGAACGAGTCGTCGCCAGCGTCGGGCTCGATCATCGCGGGATAGGGGTGAACGGTTACTCGCCGGAGAACGGTAGCCGTTCACTCCCCCTGCCATGCCGTGAACGAGCCCGAGCCCGGTTTCGCGGAGGAGGATGGCGTGGGCGTAGGCGTGGGCGATTCCGGTGGGGTTCCAGCGGCGTGCCGGTCAGTAGACGCCGTTCGAGACCTGGATCGTGTAGGAGTCGCAGGTCAGGGAGAAGCCGGCGCGGCGCGAGACGCAGAAGTAGAACATGGCGCTGTTGTCGGCGCAGAGGTTGTAGTCGAACGTGTTCGCCGTCCGGCACTCGCACTCGCCGAGCTTGCCGGTCCCCGAGCCGGACGTGAAGTCGGTGCGCCAGTTGTAGTTGGCCGTATCGTCGGTGCAGACCTGGGTGGAGCAGTTCGCGCGCCACACGCTGAACTGGAACTGCGTGCCGGGGTTGCCGGTAGGCGTGAACCGGATGTCGGCGTGGTAGTTGTCGCAGGTCGTATCGGCCGTGTCGGTGGCGTTGAACCGGAAGCAGTCCACGTCGGACGCCGAGTGGATCTTGCCGGTCACGGTAGTCTGCGATCCGGCTCCGGCGTCGGAGAACGTGCCCAGATCGGTGGCGGTGCCGCAGGTGCCGGGCGCCTCGGCGGGCTCGAGCTGGCACTCGCACCCGTCCGTGACGACGCCGTTGACGTCGGCCCACCCGGCCGTGCAGCTCCCGATGACGCACGTGCCGGCGGAGCAGGTCATGTTGGCGTTGGGCCGGGCCGCGCACAGGACGTTCGGCAGGGTGGGCGGGTCGTCGACGGTGCCGTCGCAGTCGTCGTCCACGCCGTTGCACGTCTCGATGTTGCTCCCGGTCTCCGGGATGACGCAGCTCCCCCACGTACACGAGGCGGAGCAGGTCCGCGTGCCGTTGCAGGTCTTGGTCGGAACGGTGACGGAGCACGGCCCGGTCGTCGTGCGACGACACGGGAAGGTTTCGTCGATCAGCGTGTCGCAGTCGTCGTCCAGGTCGTTGCACGCCTCGGCGGCGCCCGGGTTGATCGACGCGACCGAGTCGTTGCAGTCGACGGTCCGGGTGGCCCGGTAGTTCCCGACGGCGGCGCACCAGCATTGGCTTGCGGTCGTGCCCCAGGTGTCGCCGTCGGCGTCCATGTAGAACACGGTGCACGAGACCGCGTTCTGCTCGTTGGTCAGGCCGTTGCAGTTGTCGTCGATCCCGGTCGCGCAGTTCTCGGGGAGGCCCGGGTTGCGCGCCGGGTTTGCGTCGTCGCAATCCAGGGCGTTGGCTGACCTGTAGGCGCCGGTCGGGCCGCAGTAGCAGCGCGGCGCACCGACGCCGTACGTGTCGCCGTCGCCGTCGTAGTAGTAGTTGGTGCATCCCGGGGCGTTCTCCGGGTCGAGCACGCCGTCGCAGTTGTCGTCGATGCCGTTGCAGACCTCGGCGTCGGTGACGACGCACGCCTCCCACGAGCACGCCGAGCTGCACCGCTGGGTGCCGTTGCATGTCTTGGTCGGCACCGTGATCGTGCACGACCGGGTGGAGGCGATGCGGCAACTGAAGCCCTCGTCGGTCAGCCCGTCGCAGTCGTCGTCGACGTCGTTGCAGCGTTCGGTCGCGCCCGGGTTGATCGCCGCCGACGAGTCGTTGCAGTCGCCGGCGAGGGTCGCGCGGAAGTCGCCGGACGGCGAGCACCAGCACTGGCTCTCGGAGGTGCCGTAGCTGTCGCCGTCGGCGTCGCGGTAGTAGGGCGTGCAGTTCTGCGCGTCGCGCTCGTTGGCGACGCCGTCGCAGTCGTCGTCCTGCGCCGTGGAGCACGTCTCGGGGACGCCCGGGTTGCGGGTCGCGTTGGAGTCGTCGCAGTCGTCGGCGTTCGTCGCGGTGTAGATCCCCGTGGGAGCGCAGTAGCACCTGGCCGCGCCGGTGCCGTAGCTGTCCCTGTCGGCGTCGGCGTACAGGTTCGTGCAGCCGGCGGAGTCCAGCGGGTCCGTCGAGGCGTCGCAGTCGTCGTCGATGCCGTTGCAGGCCTCGACGGCGGCGGGGTTCACGGCCGCGGCCGAGTCGTCGCAGTCGCCGCTGCGGGTCGCGGTGTACTGCCCGACCGGCGCGCAGAGGCACAGCCAGTCGGCCGCGGCGCCGAACGTATCGGCGTCGCGGTCGGCGTAGAACGTCAGGCACGCGCCGGCGTCGGGCTCGTCGGTCTCGCCGTCGCAGTCGTTGTCGACGCCGTCGCACGTCTCCGGCCCGGACGGACCGGGGACGCAGGTCGGGGTGCCGCCGACGCAGGACGACTCGCGCACGCACACGCCGAGGCCGCACGTCACGACGACGTACTCCTCGTCGGTCGCTCCGTCGCAGTCCTCGTCCAGGCCGTCGCATACCCGGTCATCGGGAAGCGGCAGGCCCGGAGAACAGGGCACCTCGATGCCGTCGACGCAGGCAGACCGCGAGGAGCACGCGCCCACCCCGCAGGCGATGCCGGCGTACTCCTCGTCGGTCGCCCCATCGCAGTCCTCGTCGACGCCGTTGCACGCCGCATCCGCCGTCGCGGGCGGGTCGCGCGGCCGGCAGGGGACGACGCGTCCGCGGTGGCACACCGACCAGCGCCGGCAGATGCCCAGGCCGCACGCCTCGGCGACGAAGTCCTCGTCGGTCTCTCCGTCGCAGTTGTCGTCCACGCCGTCGCACGCGGACTCGAGACCGCCGGGCGTCGGCGAGCACGGGATCTCGCATCCGTCCGCGATCCTCCCGTTGAGGTCGGACCAACCCGGGTCGCACCGGATGTCGCACTCGCCGAGCACGCATGCCGGGACGGCGTGCGGGTAGGAGCCGCACGCCCGGCTGCAGACGCCGCAGTGGAGCGGGTCGAAGTCGAGATCGTAGTCCTCGTCGATCAAGGCGTCGCAGTCGTTGTCGATCCCGTCGCACAGTTCGGGCACGCAGCGCGAGCAGTCCGGGTCGACTTCGTCCGAACGGCCGTCGCAGTCGTTGTCGATCCCGTCGTCGCACGTCCCGTTGTCGCGGCTCTCGACCGACGTGGTGGCCGCGCAGGCGTACTCGCACCCGTCGTCCACCCTGCGGTTGAGGTCGTGGTAGCCGTACAGGCACATTCCGATCGCACAAGCGGCGTCGGCGCACACGCCGTCGGCGTTGGGCAGGCCCGAGCAGGAGACGCCGCAGGCGCCGCAGTTCTCCGGGTCGGACGTCAGGTCGAACCCCTCGTCCACGACCGTGTCGCAGTCGTTGTCGATGTCGTCGCAGATCTCCTCCGAGGGCCGACACCCATCGTCAGCGTCGGTCTCGTCGGGCGGGGACACGACATCGCCGTCGTGGTCGACGAACTCCGGCGGCACGTCCCCGTCGAGCGGATCCGGCGTCGTCCCCCCGTCCGCGCACCCGGCGAAAAGGACGGCAGCGGCAACCCCGAGGCGCATCAATCGCTTCGTCTCGCGCATGGTACGGCTTCTCCTGGCCCGCCGTCGGTAGCCCTTCCACGATGCCTGGGCCGGCGAAGCCGCACTTAGTATACCCGACGGGGCGGGTGCCGCAAGGCCGTCCGACCGGGTCCGTTGACAGGCCCCCCGCAGCCCGGCCAGAGTCGCGGCGGACGTTGCGTTGGCCCCGGCGCCTCCCGCCGTTCGTTTCCGAACGGCGCCCAGCGGCACCGGGAAGGAAGGAGGATCAATGGCAGCTCGACCCGCGATCCGCTTATGCCGGGGGGCAGTTCGGCGCTACGCGCCTCACGCCCCCCGGACCCCCGCGGGCGCTCGCGCCAAAGCCGCTCGCGCCCTTCCATCATGCCGGGGGGCAGTTCGGCGCTACGCGCCTCACGCCCCCCGGACCCCCGCGGGCGCTCGCGCCAAAGCCGCTTGGGCCCTTGTCGTCGCCATGGCGCCGGCCGCAGCGTGCGGCTCGAACAGCGGCCGGCCCGCCGGCCCGTTCGAACCCTGCGTCATGCCGGCCGGCGAGTCGTACGCGGGCCGGTACCATTCCGACTGGGGCGAGATGAGGTTGACGCAGACCGGGAGCGCCTTGATGGGGACTTGGGAGAACCCGGCCACGTACAAGTCGGGGAGACTCGAAGGGACCGTCCAAGGCTGCCTGGCGTACTTCTCGTGGTTTCAGACGGACAGCAGGGTCCCAGGGCGGCCCGTCACTACCAACGGGCGCGGCGTGTTCCGGTACGTCGTGCCTCCGGCCGGGACTCTGGATCAGACACGCACCCTTGATGGCGTCTGGGGATACGGCACCGATCAGGAAGGCGGCGGAACCTGGACCGGCCGCAAGTGGCGGCGGGACTGATGCCGGACCCGTGGCGGCCGGCGCCGCCGCATGCTCGGCCGAGGCGCCGACGCGCTAGCCGATCGCTTCCTTGAGGCTCTTGAGCGCCGTGAGGCGTACGACGCGGCGCGCCGGCTTCGCCTTGCGGATCTCCTCCTGCTTGGTGAAGGGGTTGATCCACTTCCCGGCAGGCACGGCCGCCTTGACGCGGATCTTCGCCTTCACCAGCCCCGGCACGATCGCGAATTCGCCCGGTCCCTTCTTGCCGAGCTGATTCCTGGCCAAACCGTGGATGGCCTGGAAGATGTCGCGCACGTGCTTGCGCGACAGGCCCGTCTGCTTGGCGATGAGCGCCGTGATCTGCGACTTCGTCATCTTGGCCATTTCTCGAACCCTCCCTTCCATATTGTCCCGCGGCCCTCGGTCCGGGGACGTTCAACGATGGGGAAGATTATGCCACCCGAAACGCCCGAGTCAACATCCACGCGGGCAGGGTTGCGCCCGCGTGGAACGCGGGTATCATCGCGGACCGATGTCGCGGATGCCGGGCCGGCGGGCCGTGGCGCTCTTCGCCGTCCTGATGGCCGTCTCGGCGGGGACCGCCGTGGCGGCGCGATGGATGCTGGAGGAGCGGCACCCCGGGGCGCCGGCCGACTGGTGGCGACCACCGGCGGCCGAGCCGCCCCTCATCGACAAGGAGACGCTCGCGCGTGCGGCGGCGGAGATCCGCCGGATGTCGGAGGAGCTGGCCGATCTTCGCCGAAGGATCGCCCCGGCGCCCGAGCGTCTCGCGGGCGGCGTGGCGATCCCGCAAACGGGCCACACCGGCCCCGTCACTGCGGTCGCCGGCCTGGGCGGCGATTTCGCGACCGGCGGCGCCGACGGCACGTTGCGCTGGTGGAGACCGGCTCCCGGAACGCCGCGGCTCCTGCGGGCGGCCGGCCTGGGCGGACCGATCGATGTCATCGCGGCCGCCGCCGATCCAGCCCGGATCGCGGCCTTCATCGCGCCCGACCGGATCGTCGAGCTGCGGGGCGACCTCTTCGCGTACGAGAGAACCCGCTACGTCATCGCCGGACGCGTGGAGGGGCTGGCGTACGGCGACGCGGGTCGCCGCCTCGCGGCGCTCGTGGTCCGGCCCGGCCCGGACGGCCCTCGATGGAGCGTGCTGCACTACGAGCCGGATGAGCTGGTTCTCTTGAAGGAGACGCCGCTGTCGCCGGCGCTGAACGTCACCGCCGCGTCGCTCGCTCACGACGCCGCATCGGTGGCTTTTTTCGGCGAATCGGCCGGCGGAGCGGCGATCGAAACGCTGGACGCGGAGGACGGCAGGAGCCTGCAAGTCACCGCCGTGGACCGGCCGCCGGCCCCGCCCGGCCCCTGGGTTTGCGACGGTTCCCCTTCCACGCGGATGTTCGGCGGACGCCGGGTCGATGCCGCCCTGGGCGGCGGAGCGTGGAAGGACGCGCCCGCCTCCGACGGCGCCCCGACTGCTCTCGCCTGTTTGGGCGCCGGCGAGTACGTCGTCGGGGCGGTCGACGGATCGGTTCGGGTCGTCTCGGCGGCCGGTTCCGGATTCGTGGCCGGTGCGCCGACGGTGCTTGCCGCCGCGTTTGCCGACGGCGCCCGGACCGTGCGCGTCGATTACACCCTCGCCGAAGGCGACGGCGTGGCGAACCCGGCGCACGTCCGGGCTTCGCTCGATTTGCGGACTTTCGAGACCGTCTTCGATGCGGCATCGGCGGTCCCCCTGGCGGTCGACGCCGACTCCGGCTTGGATGCGCACGCGGCCGGCGGGATGATCTCGTTCCGCGACCGCGCGGGTGTGCCGCAAACGATCGAGGAGGCGCGCCGGCCGACGGCGGCGGTCCTGCGCGACGGCGTGCTGGCCTTGGCCGTCGCCGGTGCGGATGGTACCGAACTGGTCGTGGCGAACGATGCGGGCACGGTGCGGCGCACCCTGCCTGCCTGGCTGGGCGATGGGCGCGTCGTAGTCGCGGTCGGGCCCGGGGGCGCCGTCGTCGTCGCGACGGGCCCCGGCGGCTTCGTCGCCTACCGCGCCGGCGAGGCCGAGCCGGTTCTCGACTTCGCGACCGACGCCTACGTGGACGCCGCGGCCGACGCGACGGCGGGCGGCGGGCGCGTGGCGCTGGGGACGTCGACGGGAACGGTGGACGTATGGGACCCGGCGAGCGGCGAGCGCGAGCGGAGCTTCGTGGCGTTTCTTCCCAACGTCGGGGCGGTCACGTCGTTGCGCTACGGCGCCGACGGCGAGACGCTCCTGGTCGGGGCGTCGCGGGGCGGCCTGTTCGCCTTCCATGCCCGCACGGGCAACCCGTTGTGGTCGTCGCTGCCGCACTCGGGACCCGTCCTGCGGATCGCGTTCTCGCCGACCGGCCGGCACGTGCTGACGGCCGACCCGGCGTCGGTGTCGCTGACCGGCGCAAGGACGGGCGCGCCGCTGCTTGCGTGGACACCCGCCGGCGGCGGCCGGGCCGTGACGACGACTCCGGACGGGTACCACATGCTCGCCGGCGACGGCGCGGCCGGCCTGGCGGGATTGCGGATCGGCCGCGCAGAGAACGACCCGCGGGGGAAGGGATACGACGTCGTGACGGGAGACGACGAGGACCACGCGCGCATGTCGTCGGCGGATGCGCTACGGGCAACGCTCCTGGCGGCCGGAGAGACGCCGCATCCCTGATGCGGCCGAGTCCGACACGTCAGACTCGTCGGACATCGGAATCGAGCAGGCCCGGGGCGAACGTTCCTTCGCGCAGGATCGTGGCGCCGCCGACGGCGACGGTCGCTACGGCGCCGACGATCGAGACGCGGGTTTGCGACGTCCACGTCGCTCCCGTGTCGGCGCGTAGCGGGTCGCCGAGGGAGAAGTGCGCGCCTGGCAGCTTGTCGGCGAAGCTCGCGGTACCCCGCGCGGCGGCCAGCCAGGGGTTGGTGCCGATGCCGATCTCGCCGGCGCGGTCGCCGTTCTCGTTGCTGTGGACGTACAGCATCAAGTCGCGGGCGAGGTTGGCGTTGTCGGAGCGGACGTCGCGGACGCGGCCGCCGGCGAACCGGATCATGACCGGACAGGCCGCCAGATCTCCGTACTTGTGCTCGAACCAGTCGGTTATGCCCCTGTCGACGACGTACGTGCCGTCGACCGTGGCCGGACACGTGAAGATCTCGCCGCTGGGGAGGTTCTGCCACCTGCCGGGCCGGATCAGGCCGTTGGCCTTCACCCACCGGTGCGCGGGGTCGAGCGTCACGCGGCAGTCCGTGCCCGCGGGGGAGGTCAGGTAGAGCGTCGCGTCGGGTTCGAGCATGGCGAGCAGGCGATCCTGCAGGCGATCGATGGCGAGGTAGTCGGCGCACATCCCGGCGCGCATCGCCTCCGGCGTGACGTTGATCAGGTGGGCGTGGCGGATCCCCTTCTCCTGGACGATCTTGATGAGCTGGGCGCGAGCGCGCCACTCTCCCGGCAGCGGCGTGACGCAGAGGGCGGTCACCGTGGAGCCGGCGGCGGCGGACAGGATTTCCGCCGGGAGTTTCGGCAGCGGCCGGGAGCCGTGTCGTTCGAGCAGGAACGCCCGCGTATCGCAGCCGGTCTCCAGCGCGGCGCCGAGCAGGCAGGCAGCGACGGTGCGGCCGGCCTCGTCGGTGGCGATCGTGACGACGTCATCCGGGCCGGCGGACAGGCAGGTGCGAATCGCGACGCGCCCGGCATCGGCCAGCGACGGATCCGCCGCCGCGGCGATCAGGTCGCGATCCGGCATCGCCGGCCCTCCATTCATCGAAACGGCGATGCGCCCATCAGGGCCATGGTCATGGGTCGAAGCTCGCGCTTGAAGGGGTCGAGCACCAGTTCCAGCGCCTCCAGCGTCGTCGCACCGAGCAGATTCTGGTCGCCCTTTTCGCCGAAGATGACGGGCGCGGCCCCTCCGATGCCGCCATACTCGAAGTAGGCGTCGCCGATGCGACGCTCGACGGCCGTTCCGTCCGCCAGAAAGAACGACTTGCGCCGATGGGGTTTGCAGCCCAGGGCGCGGAGGATCGATGCATCGACCACCGAGTAGACCGCGCCGGAGTCCATGAGGAAATTCACGGTGCGGGCCTTCCTGGCCTCGTGCGTTTTCTTGACCACGAGTTCGACGACGGTCATTCCCATGCGGTGACACCTGTCTCTTTCGTCGACCGGGTCCGCGGACCACGCGCCCAACCGCGGGGTCACCGGACTATCGCACGGCCGCCGCGGATCCCGCAAGCCGGGCGGCCGTCCCGGACCTACTCCCCCGCCTCGAAGCGGGCGGCCTCGTCCAGGCGCGTGCGCAGGGATGCGTATCTCCGCACCAGGTCGGCATGCTCCATCCGGAACAGGTCCATCACGCGGCGCTCGGCGGCCGACGCCGCCGCGCGTTCGCAAAGCGCGGGCAGCTCGCGGACGAGGTCCGCGGGCGACGCGATCGGCTTCACGAGGCGCTCCGGACGCCCCTTCTCCAGAACCGTGGCCTCGCCCGCGGCCGGGCGGTACAGGATCGCGACGACGTCCGTCGTCGCCAGGGCGCCGAGCAGCACCGATCCCTGCAGGTCCATCAGATCGTCGCGCACGAGCAGGACGTCGGGCGGGGACGCGGTCAGCGCGTCGAGCGCCGCGCCGCCGCTCGGCATGTGCGTCGCATCGAACGCCCACGCGGTTCCGTCGCCGGCGGCCGCCGCCGCCCGGACGGCCTCGTGCACCGGCGCCTCGTGATCGACCACGGCGACCCTGACGCGCGTCGACGGAATCGCCGCCAGCCGGCTGCGCATCGCCGGGTCCCGCTGCGTCAGATCGACCAGCCTGCGCAGCATCTCGTCCATCAACGCCCGCATCTCCGCCGGCGCCGACGCCTCGTTCGAGGCCCGCGCCTCGGCCCGCCGCACCGCCCGGTCCACCTGCTCGCGCAACCGCTGAGCCTCGGCCGGATCCTTGAACACCACGTCCGCCGCACCGCGCCGGTAGCCCCCGACCGCCACGTCGTAGGACCGACGCGACGTCAGGAGGATCACCTCCGACCGCGGGGATTCGGCCTTCACGAACGACACGAACTCCAGACCGCCCCACGGTTCGATGTCCGCATCCACCAGCACGACCGGGTAGAACCGCTCGGTCACCAGCGCCTGCGCCTCGCGCGCGTCGCCGCTGTCCGTCACCAGGAACCCCTGCCCGCGGAAGTAGCCGCCGATCGCCTCGCGATCCGCTCGCGAAGGATCGACGATGAGCATCTCGTGACTCATGCAGGATCAGCCTACACGACCGAAGGCGACTGATCCACGACGGCCCACTGGTACAGCCAAAGGAACGGGTACAGCAGGGCGAGCGCGTCGAGCGACGCGCCGACGATGACCGTGCCCGACCCGCCGCCGAAGGGCGCCGCGTACTCGCACCAGACGCCGAGCGTCGCCGAGTGGCGCGACGTCTGGTTGCGGTTGCGCGCACCCCACCAGAGCCGCGCGAACCACAGCCCCTCCCCCGAGATCGCATCGACGCCGGCGCCGCCGGACAGCACGAACGGGAAGGACTCGTGCGCCGGCGCCAGCGCGCCCGCCCCGCCAAGCAGGAGCAGATCGCCGAAACCCCTCGTGGCGACCTGGGTCGTGAACCCGATCCCGAAGTCCGAACTCAGCGACCGGAAGAGCATCACGTCGGCGTGGCCGCCCAGGACGAACAGCCCGTCGCCCGCGCCTCCGCGCTCCGGGTCGAACCCGCCGCCGACCTCGACGCCGGCGGCGAACTCGGGCCGCCATGCCGCGGCGACGTCGGCGTGCAACGAGATCAGGACCGCCAAGGCGGCCGCGACCGGAAGGGGTTCACGCGGAGGCGCGGAGACGCGGAGGAGGAGGGCGAATAGTTGTTGACGATGCGATGCGGCCCCCTCTCTTGCCATGTCTCTCCGTGGGACCCCCCCGTCTTTCTCTCCGCGTCCTCCGCGTCTCCGCGTGAGCCTCATCCGCAAGCACCCCCTATCCGCCCTCGCGACGGGCGACTGCCACACGGGGCAGGCCGGCGTAGTCGTTGCGGATGCGGACCGGACCGAAGGCGCCGCAGGCCTCGACGATGCCGCGCACGGCGTCGGCCTGATCGGCCCCGATCTCCAGGAGCAGTGCGCCGCCGGGCCGCAGCGCGACGGCGGCGGCGGGGACGGCGCGGCGGATCTCCCGCAGGCCGTCGGGGCCCCCATCGATCGCGGATCGGGGCTCGTGGTCCCTGATCTCCACCGGAAGGCCGGCGATCTCGGCCGAGGCGACGTAGGGGAGGTTCGCCAGGACGGAGTCGAACTCCGCCGGGCGCGCCGCAAGCGCATCTGGTCCGTCGGCGCAGAGCAGTTCGATTCTCCCGCCGAGCCCTCTGGCGGCGACGTTCTCGCGCGCCACATCGATCGCGTCGGGCGACACGTCGATCGCGAGCACCGCCGCCGCGGGACGCTCGACGGCCACGGCCATGGCCACGGCGCCGGACCCGGCGCCTACGTCCGCGACGCGCCAGGAACGGCCGCCGTCGGGCATCGCCGTCAGCGCCTCCTCCACGAGCGTCTCCGTCTCGGGCCTCGGGATGAGCACCCGGCCGTCCACGCGCACCGGAATCGACCAGAACTCCCTTTCGCCGAGGATGTAGGCCGTCGGCTCGCCGGTTCGCCGGCGCCTGACCAGATCGCGCACCGCGGCGCGTTCGGCCTCCGTCAGCGGCGCATCGTGGCGCACGTAGAGGCCGACGCGGGAAGAGCCGAGCGCCCTGGCGACGAGGAGTTCGGCCTCCAGGCGCGAGGAAGGCACGCCGCGGCGCGCCAGGTCCGCAGCCGTCCAGCGGACGACATCCAGCGCGGTCCAGCGCGCGCCCGCGCGGTCGTGGGCTTGTCCGTCCACTTGGGATCTCCTCTGTTCCCGATGAAACCCGAAAAACCGGGGGGCGGCAAGCATCACGCCCGCGTGGTAGAATTCCGGGGCGATGGGTGAGGGCGGACCCGGATTCCAGGACGCCGTGGAGGCGATTCGCGACGCGATCGTTCGCGCGGTGGCGCCGAAGCGCGTGATTCTGTTCGGCTCCCAGGCGCGTGGTGATGCGCGGCCCGACAGCGATTACGACCTGCTGATCGTGGTGGACACCGATCGGCCGACATGGCAAGTGAGCGTGGACGCCCGGGTGGCCGCAAGGCACGTTCCGGTGCCGATGGATCTCATCGTTCTTACGCCTCGCCAACTGGAGGAGGAAATGGAGTGGCCGTCGAGCGTGGTGACCTGGGCGGTGCGGACGGGTAAGGTGATCTATGAAGCCCCGAAATGACCCCGCCGTGGCGCCCTGGCTTGGGAAGCGGGACGAGGATCTCCGGGTGATGGAGGTCCTTCTGGAGCGGGCCCCGCACCTGTGCGACGCGATCGGTTTTCACGCCCAGCAGGCCGCCGAGAAGTGCCTCAAGGCGCTGCTCGCGGCCGTGGGCCGGGAGCCGCCGCACGTTCACGACCTCGTGCTCCTGCTCGGGGCGCTGGGGGACATCGGCCTTCCCGTCGAGATCACTGCGCGGGACTGCCAGGTCCTGACCCCGTTCGCCGTCCTCTCGCGGTACCCCCGTCGCACGAACGGCGGCGTCGCGCCCGTGGACGTCGCGGTAGCGGCGTGCCGCCGCATCGTGGCGGCGGTGGAAGCGGCGTTCGGCGGGGCGGCGGGGGACGCCCACGCTTGAGGGAGCGACGACATCCGGCACTCCCTCCGGTCTCCGACATGAAGTCCGAAGCCCCGCTCGATGCGCCGGAGATGCGGCAGCTCAAGGCCGCGGGTATCCGAGATCGACCGGCGAACCATCGGGAGCGATCGGGTGCTCGGCGGGCGAACCGTCCGCGGGGACCTCGTCGTGGCGCCGCAGAAGGGCCGGCGACGCCCGCGGCCCCGACTCGCGCTCGATCCGGGCGCACTCATCGTCCGACAGCCGCTTGGGGCCGGTGACGTCCGCGAGCGAGGCGTCGGCGTCCATGAGGAGCCAGGGGCGGTCCTCGCCGAAGTTGTCGGGGTGGTACGGATCGTCCAGCAGCACGTGGCCGGCCTCGTGCGCCTGCGTCCACGCCGCCCGCGACTGGCGGATCCCCGTGCGGTCGAGCACCAGCGTGTTGCGGATCATCCCACCGTCGCGCTCGATGAACGCCTCCCCCTGCCTGCCGCCGCCGGTGAAGCGGTTGACGATGAACAGTTCGATCGTGGCCGGGTCGTCGTCCGACAGCGCCTTGATCATCGTCCTCTCCTCCAACGTCCCGGACGACGACGAGGCATTGTTGAACTCGGCCAACCCGTCGGAAAGATCGACCGACCCGATGGATACGCTCTGCCGCCGGTCGGTCGTGAGCGGCCGGCCCTCCTGGGGGGCGATCCGGACGAGGGCGCCCGATCGGTCGCGCACCAGGATGTCGGCCGATCTCCCGGCGCCATGGTCGAACGGGGCGTTCTCGGAGACCTCGGGTACGAACCCGGCGGCGGCGATCGCCTGCGCGACGGCCGCGGCGGTCTGGTGCGGCTTCCAGTTGCGGCCGACGGGCGCCGGTCCGACGGCCGTGCCGTTGACGGTGAAGCGCACCTCGCCGCCGGAACTGCGCAGCCCGTCGGCGTCGCCGATCGAGAGCATCGTCGGGCCCGGCGGATCGGCGATCGAGACGGGCGTCTCCTCCGGGGGACCGAACGTGACGTTGCACGCCGCGTACACCTCGTTCGCTGCGGCGATCTGGTCCGCCGCGATTTTCCGCGCCGTGGCCTCGTCGACGCCGAGGGCGATCGGCCCGCCGGGCGACATTCGCAGGACGTGGATCCGCCACCGGCCCCGGCGCGCGGCCTGCGGTCCGTCCTCGTTGCCGGGTCGGCCGACGCGCAGGTCGGTCGAGACGACCTGGCCGTCGGGCGCCGCGAGCGCGGCGCTGACGCGATCCCGGAGATCGGCCCGGAGGACCCGCCGGGTCACGCCGGGCGCGGTCCAGTCCATCGTGTCGGCCACGAGCCGCAGGAAAGGCGACCTCGCCGCGCCCTGCGAGGATCCCGCCATCGGCAGCGGCTCCAGCACCGACCGCGGCAGTCGTGCGCCCGGATACCTCGCCTCGACCCGGACGGCCGCCGCGGCGATGCCCGGGGCGAACGCCTCGACCCGGAAGTTGTCGGGGTCGGGGCTCGTGCCGGCGACGTCGTTGCCCCGAGGCAGCGAGTCGCCGTTCGCGACCTCGTTGGAGGTCTGGAGCGACGAGCGCGTCGCGTCGACGACGGCGTTGGCGCCGTCGAGGAACGCCAGGCCCACCACCGTGATCGGCAGATCCGCGCGGGCGATCTCGGCGCCCGAGGCGTCGAGGAAACGCGCGCGCAGGCGGACGTCCGCGGCCGACGCCGAGGCTCGCACGCCGTCGACGAGCAGGCGCGACGACGACGCCCCCAGCGAGGCCGGGAGATCCAGACGTTCGCCGCCGGGATCGGCGTGAACGCGGATCCGGTCGCCGCCGTCCGCCTCCAGGGCGAGGGCCGCCGCGCCGGGTGGAGGCGCCACCGCCACGATCCGCACGTCGTCGTCGCCGGCGGGCGGCGGGCTCTGGCTGCGGTCCGGTCGCCGGTTCTCGTCGTCGTCGTCGTGGTTCACGGACAGCAGCAGGCCCCACGGTCCGAGACCGCCGGCGGGAGCACCCTCGACGGCCAGCGCCGCACCCTCGGCCGCGGCGTACCGCGGCCCAAGCAACCCGCAGAGAACCGCTGCAAGCCCGACCCGGCGCGTCATTCCCTACCTCCTTCCGCCCTGCGGACCGAAAGGCGGGCGAAGCGGCGCTTGCCGGCGCGGACGAGGTACGAACGTCCAGGTTCGAGCGGCATCATCGGATCGGAGGCGCGCGCGCCGTCCACCGACACGCCGCCCTGCTCGACCATCCGCCTCGCATCGGAGACGCTCGGCGCCAGCCCGGCCTGCGCGCAGGCGCGAGCCAGCGGGATCCCGCCGCCGCCGCCGCCCACGTGCGCCTCCGGGATCTCGTCCGGCGTCGCGCGCTCGCGGTGAACCCGGTCGAACCGTGCGGCGGCGGCCGACGCCGCCTCCGCGCCGTGGTACCGCTCGACGATCTCTCGCGCGAGGGCCGCCTTCGCGTCGCGCGGGTGCGTGCCGCCCGAGGCCGTGTCGTCGCGCAGCCGGCGGATCGCCTCTGGGTCCAGCGCCGACAGCAGCTCGTAGTAGCGCCACATCAGGCCGTCGCAGATCGACATCAGCTTGCCGTACATCTCGGCGGGGGTGTCGTCGAGCGCGATGCAGTTCCCGAGCGACTTGGACATCTTCTCGCCGACGATGCGCCCTCCCTCCTCGCGCGCATCGATCCCCTCGAGCAGCGGCATCGTGAGCACCGCCTGCGGTGCGAGGCCGTATCCTCGCATCACCTCGCGGCCCACCAGCAGGTTGAAGATTTGGTCCGCGCCGCCCATCTCGAGGTCGCAGCGCAGGGCGACCGAGTCGTACGCCTGGAACAGCGGATAGAGGAGCTCGTGGATCGAGATCGGCCGCCCCTCGGCGAAGCGGCGCGCGAAGTCGTCGCGCTCGATCATCCGCGCAACCGTGTATTGCGCGGCGAGCCGGACGACCTCGGCGCCGGCGAGCGCCCCGAGCCACTCGCCGTTGAAGCGCACTTCGGTTCGCTCGGGATCGAGGACCTTGAACGCCTGCGCGCGGTACGTCTCGGCGTTGCGGCGGAGATCCTCGTCCGCGAGCGGCGGGCGGGTCTTCCGCCTGCCGGTCGGATCGCCGATGCGGCCCGTGAAGTCGCCGATCACGAAGACGACGCGGTGGCCCAGATCCTGGAGCTGCCGCATCTTGCGCATGACGACGGTGTGGCCGAGGTGCAGATCGGGGGCCGTGGGATCGAAGCCGACCTTGACGGCGAGCCGGCCGCCGCCGCGGAGCTTCCGGAGGAGATCCTCCTCGCCGATGAAGTCGACCGCGCCGCGGCGGATCGCCTCGACCTGGGCCTCCGGCGACGTCTCCGGCACGGCGGGGACTATTGCACGCGGATCGCGACCATCGCAAGACAGCGCCCGGTCGACCGATCGACGTCGGCGACGACGCCCTCGACCACGCCCCGCCCCTTGCGCGGCTTGTACCGGAACGGGCGCAGCGTCAGGAAACGGCGGACCACCGGGTCGGGCTCGAAACCGATCACCGAGCGTTCCGAGCCGCACATGCCGAGGTCGGTGACGTAGCCCGTGCCGGCGTCGGTGACGCCGGCATCCGACGTCTGCACGTGGGTGTGCGTGCCGAACAGGACCGACACGCGGCCGTCCAGGTGGAAGCGCATGGCCAGCTTCTCGGCCGTCGCCTCGGCGTGGAAGTCCACGAGCACCGGAGGGTGCGGCGAGGGCAGGGCGGCGAGAAGGGCGTCGGCCGCGCGGAAGGGACACTCCGAATGGCCCATGAAGGTCCGGCCGATCAGGCAGGCGACGAGGACCTCGCCGCCGTCGGGCAGGGGTGCGAGGACGTGGCCGCGCCCCGGCGTGCCGTCCGGGTAGTTGGCGGGCCGCAGGATCCGGGGCTCGGATTCCAGCACGGGCAGGAGGTCCTTGTGCTTCCAGACGTGGTTGCCAGTGGTGAGGACGTCGATCCCGCCGGCCAGCATCTCGCGGGCCTCCTTGGCCGCAAGGCCCAGCCCGCCGGAGGCGTTCTCGCCGTTGGCGACGACGAGCGCGGCGCCGGCGGCGCGCAGGGCCGGGACGGCGGCGAGGGCCGCACGGCGGCCCGAGCCTCCGACGACGTCCCCGAGCAGCACCATCCGCACTGCGCCCGCGGGAGATGGTCCGAGCGGCGGGAGGCCGGGCTGCCCGGCGGCCTCGCCGACCTGGGGCGGCTCACTTGGCGTAGGCGACGGCACGGGTCTCCCGGATGACGGTGACCTTGATCTGGCCGGGATAGGTCAGAGTGGACTCGATCTTCCTGGCGATGTCGTGGGACAGCAGCGACGCATCGGCATCACCGACCTTGTCGGCGCTCACCAGGACGCGGACCTCCCGGCCCGCCTGGATCGCGTACGAGCCGGAGACGCCGGGGAACGACGCGCAGACTCGTTCGAGGTCCTCCAGGCGCTTGACGTACGTCTCGAGCATCTCGCGGCGTGCGCCGGGTCGGGCGCCGGAGATGGCGTCCGCGCCGGCGACCAGGTGCGCCAGGATCGACTCGGCCTGCTCGTCCTCGTGGTGCGAGCCGATGGCGTTTATCACCACGGGGTCCTCGCCGTGCTTGCGCGCGAAGTCGGCGCCGACCGTCGCGTGCGACCCCTCGATCTCGTGCGAAACGGCCTTGCCGATGTCGTGGAGCAGCCCGGCTCGGCGCGCCAGCCTGACGGGAACGCCCAGCTCGGCGGCCATCAGGCCGGTGAGGTAGGCGACCTCCATGGAGTGCTGCATGACGTTCTGGGCGTAACTGTAGCGGTACTTGAGCATTCCGACGAGCCTGACGAGCTCGGGGTGGATCCTGCCGATGCCCAGTTCGACGACCGCCTGCTCGCCGGCCTCCTTGATCGCCCGGTCGACGTCTTCGCGCGCCTTGGCGACGATCTCCTCGATCCGCGTCGGATGGATGCGGCCGTCCGCGACGAGGCGTTCCAGGGCGAGCCTGGCGACCTCGCGGCGGATCGGATCGAAGCCGGAGATGACGACGGTTTCGGGCGTGTCGTCGACGACGAGTTCCATCCCGGTGGCCGCCTCGATCGCGCGGATGTTGCGGCCCTCGCGGCCGATGATGCGGCCCTTCATGTCGTCGTTCGGGAGATGGACCGACGTGATGGCGCGCTCGGCCACGTGCTCGCCCGCGTACCGCTGGACGGCTATCGAGACGATCCGCTTCGCGCGCTTCTCCCCCTCCTCGCGCGCCCCGTCCTCGACGGCCTTGACCTCGCGCGCCGCGGCTCTCCGCGCGTCGTCGGTGATCCTTTCGATGACCTGCTTTCGGGCGTCCTCCGGGGTCATCCCGGCGACCTGCTCGAGCTTGCGCCGCTGCTCCTCGACCAGCTTCGATGCCTCCCGGTGCCGCTCGGCCGACTCGGCCTCCCGCCGCACCGCCTCCCGCTCCTTGCGCGACAACTCCCCCTCGCGCGAGGCCAGGAGGTCGTTCTTCTTCTCCAGGTTCTCCTCGCGCTTGACGATGCGCTCCTCCAGGCGCTGCAGCTCCTCCCGCGTGACGCGCGTCTTCTCGTCGAACTCCGCCTTCGTCCGGAGCACCTGCTCCCTGGCGTCGAGTTCCGCCTTGCGCAGGATCTCCTCCGCGTCGCGGCGAGCCTTGTCGACGATGCTCTGCGACTCCAGCCGGCTCTCGGCGATCTCACGCTCGCGCCGCCTGCGGTAGGCGAGCGACACGACGACGTACGTCGCCGCGCCCGCGAGCGCCGCCGCCGCCAGGGCGTACGGCAACCACATTCCAGCACCTCCACCGCGGCGTCCCGAACGCGGCGCTGCGCGCCGGCCGGCGACGCCGATCTACCGGCCGCCCGCACACCGGACGGCCCCAAGGCGGAGTCCCTCGCGATCGGCAGCCGGCCCGGACCGGCCGGCACCGGCTGGATGCCCGATCAGATGGGCCAGGATCCTCCGAAGAAGCCGGGCGGCGGCGCCACCCGTGTTCGCGGGCGCGAGCGTGCCCGCGCCGGCCGCCGCGCGCGGAGGGCCGGCCCCGAGCGGCCGGCAATCGGCTTCCCCGATCCGAGTGGGGGTGATGCGGCCCGACGCCGGGCCGCCGACGGCACCCGCGCCGGGTGTCCGTGAATCCCTTCGGCGATTCCTGACCTATCCGTGTTGACATCCATCATCGCGGATGGGCTCCGATACTCGTGCGATGGCATGTAGTGCGGTCGGAGCGGATTTGCAAGCCCCGCGACGCGAGGGCCGCTACAGGCAGTTGCGGCGCGTCGGGTCGCAGAAACCGGACCCGTCGCGGTTGCAGCAGCCGTACCCGCACTGGTCGTTGGCCGTGCAGTCGGGCATGCACACCCAGAACACCCCGAGCATCTCCTGACACCCGAGGCCCTCTCGGCAATCGTCCGCACCCTCGACACAAGCCCTCAGGCAGATGCCGGGTTCCCTGGGCCCGGCGGCGCAGATCGCGCCCCCGGGGCACGAATCGGCAGAACCCACGCCGCCGATGCACTCCTCCACGCACATGCCTCCCGGGTATCCCGAGAACGCCTCGGCGATGCAGAACCCGCCGGTGCAGCCGGAGGAGAGGGAGCAGGCCGCTCCGAGTTGCGAGGCCTGGAACGGGGGCTGGCAGCGTCCGAGGCCGTAGCCCGCGCCCCACACGACGCCGCCGCTGGGGTCGCAGGTCCAGCCCGGCGTGGTGCATCCTCCGCCTTCTTCCGCGCAGTCGGGGCCGCAGGCGTGCGCTCGCCGCTCCGGGATGTGCCCCAACTCCCGGCAGGTGTAGCCGGTGCGCTGGCAATCTCGCGGTTCGACCGGCGAGCACGCCTGCATGCACAGTCCCTGCGCGTCCTCGTCGAGGCCGGGCACGCCGTCGTCGTCGCAGTCGTTCCCTTGCCTCCCGTCCTGGTTCCCGCAGCTCACGACGCAGGCGCCGCCGTTGGCGCAGTCGCCGTCCCGCAGGCAGAACTGGGTGCACATGCCGCCAGGAAAGCCGCCGTATGTCGCGGTCTCGGCGAAGCACCAGGATCCCGGCCGGCAGTCCGCGTGCGAGCGGCAGGCGGCGCCGTTCTGCTCGGCCGCGAGGCGGTGACAGAGCGGCGGCAAGCGGTCGGCGGCGCACGTCTGTCCGGCCGGGCAGTCCTCGTCGCGCTCGCAGAAAGGCAGGCAGACGCGCGGCGACGGCCCGCCGCCGTCCGGGTCGATGCACCTGTACCCGTCGCGGCACGGGTCGACCGGCGGGTCGCACCGATCGAGGCACGCCGGCAGTCCGGGGAGGACGTCGACGCACGCCGCCAACGCATCCCCCCCGGGACACTCGGCGTCACGCGCGCAGATCAGCGCCGTGCAGTACCCGCCCGGCATCTCCAACGCCCACAGCATCCGCAGACACTCCGCCGGGACCACCCCGCCGCTGCAATCCTCGGCCCGCTCGCACGCCGCGCCCACGGAACCCTCCGTTGGACCGGTATCGGAAACGTCTCCGTCCGGGGGACCGTCCGCGTCCGGGGATCCAGGCGCCCTGGCGGCGCCGCAAGCCGACACCAGAACGGCCGTCCCGAGGCATGCCGCGAAGCTCAACATCGTCGCCGTTCGCATCACCGACTCCTTCTCCTTGGGCTGCGCAGGGCGTATCCCGTCGCCGGCCGCGGCGGGGGAACGCCGGCCTACTCCTGCTCCCGCTCGGCCTCCCGGACCCACGCATCGAGCGCCGCGGCGCCGTCGAGCAACTTGGCCGCGAGCTTCCGCGCCTGGCCGGCCGCGTCCCGGCTTTCGATCGCCATCCGATCCTCGAGATCCGCCAGGTCGTCCGCGTACTGGATAGCAACCAGCGCCAGGACGTTCTGGATGGGCGCGCCGGGAGAACTCTCGCGGATCGCGCGCACCCTGGCGTTGACCGCGTCGGCCAGGCGGCGCACGTGACTGTCCGCCGCATCGCTGCGGACCGACACCTTCTGGCCGGCGACCTCGATCGAATGAGTCTTGGTGCTTCTCGTTTTCATCGGCGTCGGGTTGCCTCGAGGCGGTCCGGTGCGCCTCGGCCCGCGCGATGAGAGCACCGGCTCTCCGGCCGTGTCAATGGCCCGACGACGACAGGGCGACTACAGGCGATTTTCCGCGGACTTGACAAGGGATTCGGGTCGCCTATATTCCCTCGGCTTCATCGCCCGGGTCGGCGACCGGGCGGGGACCGAGGCGCGATATTCCGGGGTTGCCCAGCAGGGCGAGATGGGACGGCCGGCGCGACGCGCTGTGGCCAAGGGCTTGAACGAGTGATTCCGAGCCGCTTCGTTCGGGACCTGCGGGACAGGACCGACATCGTGGAGGTGGTGTCCGCGCACGTGAGGCTGCGTCCGGCCGGCCGCAACTTCATCGGCCTGTGCCCGTTCCACCAGGAGAAGACGCCGTCGTTCAACGTCAACCGGGAGCGACAAATCTACCACTGCTTCGGCTGCCACAAGGGCGGCGACGTGATTTCGTTCCTGATGGATTTCGAGGGCGCGTCGTTCTCGGAGGCGATTCGCGATCTGGCGGGCCGCGCGGGGATCGATGTGCCGAGCGAGTTCTGGCGCGCTCCGCGCCAGGACGCGGACGCCGACGCGCGGCGCGACAGGTGGCGCCGCGCGATCGATGCGGCGGACGCCTTCTTCCGCGCGACGCTCCGCGACGACCCGGCCGGTGCGCCGGCTCGCGAGTACCTGGTCTCCCGCGGCGTCTCCGCCGATGTTGCCGAGCGGTTCGGGCTCGGCTTCGCGCCGCCCGCGTGGGATCGCCTGTGCGCGCACCTGTCCGGCGGGCGTCACTCGCTGGCCGACGCCGAGACGATGGGGCTGGTCGTCGCCAGGCAGGGCGGCGACGGCTGGTACGACCGCTTCCGCGGCCGACTCGTCTTCCCCGTCCACGACATGCGTGGCGCGGTCGTCGCCTTCAGCGGCCGCGTGCTGCCGGGACTGGAGAGCGAGGGGACGCGCGACGGCGTCGAGGCGGCCAAGTACATCAACTCCCCGGAGACGCCGCTGTATCGCAAGGGCCGGAGCTTCCTCGGGCTCGTGCAGGCGCGGCAGGCGATCCGGCGGTCGGCATCCGTCGTGCTGGTCGAGGGGAACTTCGACCTGGTCGCGGTACACGCGCTCGGCCGCGAGAACGTCCTGGCGCCGCTGGGCACGGCGCTCACGCCGGAGCAGGCGGCGATCCTGCGGCGCATGGGGGTCGAGTCGGTCACGCTGCTGCTGGATCCCGACGATGCCGGGCGGGCCGCGGCGCGGCGGGCGTTCCCGGTGCTCGCCTCCGTCGGCCTGGGCGTGAGGTGGGCGGCGCCGCCGGAGGGCCGCGATCCCGGCGACCTGCTGCCGGGCGGCGAGCGCGCGGTGCTGGACGCCGTGCTGGACGGGGCGCCGTCGTTCCTCGATCGTGCCGTCCGCGAGGCCGCGGCCGCCTCGGGCGACTCGCCGGACGCTCGAGCCGCCGCGGCGCGGGACCTGGCGCAACTGGTCGCCACGATCCGCGACGTCGCCGAACGCGATCTGCGGATCGGCCAGATCGCGGCGGCGCTGGGGCTGAACCGCCACGTCGTCGGGCGCCTCGTCGAACGGCCGGACGGCAGGCCGGGGGACCCGCGGGCGCCGGTGGACGGCGCCGGCGGGGCCCATCCGCCCCCGGATGCCGCGAAGGTTCCCGACGCGGAGGATGCACTGCTGGCGGCGATCCTCGCCCGCCCGGCGCTCGCCGGGAAGGCGGCCGCCGAGGGGCTCGATCGGGCCGTGACGTACGAGCCGCTGGCGCGCGTGCTGCGTCATCTGGAGGCGCGCGCCGCGGAGGGGGACGGCCAGGCGGCGCTGGCGACGGACGAACTCGTCGCGGCCTCCGGGGACTTGTCCGCCCAGGCATGGGTTCGCGGCGTGTTGATCAGGGCGTCGGCGATGGATCCCGCCGATGCGGCGGACCGGTTCGAGGAGGCTGCGCGGCGCGTTCGCGCGGCGGCGGCCGAACGCACGGCGGCGCCGATCGGCGGCAGGATCCGGGCGGCCCAGGCGGAGGGCGACGACCACCGGGCGGTGCAGCTCCTCCAGGAGAAGCGCAACCTGCGGCGCAAAGCCCTGGCCGGGACGTTCGCTCATAACAGATCGGGCGCGAGGCGATGAGGTGATTGCGGCATGAGCAAGGGGCCGTTCCAGAAACTGATCGACAAGCTGGTGCGCCAGGCGGGGGAGAAGGCGGAGCTGACGTACGACGACCTCAACCAGGCGATCCCGAGGGACGTCGTGTCGCCCGACAGGATCGACGAGGTGATCCTCGCGTTGGTGGAGCGCGGGATCGAAGTCTCGGATCGGTCGGGCGCGGGCAAGCCGCGGCCGAAGCCGTCCGCCGCGCCGGGCGCGCCGGGCCGTCCCGCCAGCGCCGTGGCGCTGGGGGAGGAGGACGAGGTCGTCGAGACGATCGTGCACGGCAGGTCGAACGATCCCGTCCGCATGTACCTTCGGAAGATGGGGACCGTGTCGCTGCTGACGCGCGAGGGCGAGGTGACGATCGCGAAGCGGATCGAGGAGGGCGAGAAGAAGGTGCTCTCCACGATCCTGCGGTCATCGATCGCCGTCCGGGAGATCCTGGATCTGGGCGACAAGTTGCGCACCGGCAGGCTGCGGGTGCGGGACGTCGCGAGGGATTTCGAGGGCGAGGAAGTCGAGTTCGACGAGGAGGAGGTCGTCAAGCGGTTGCTCAAGCAGATCGAGAAGATCCGCCGCCTGACGCGCCGGATCGACAAGGTGGAGAGGCACGTGGCGCGCGCCAAGCGCCTCGGCCAGGCCAGGAGGGAGGCGCACCGCAGGTCGATCGAGTCGATGCGCGGGGCCGTCGTCGAGACGCTCCATCAGATGCACCTCGCGCGCCGGCAGACCGATGCGATCGTCGACCGCCTCAAGGAACTCGCCAGGCGAATCGACAAGTGCAAGGAGGAGATCGGCGAACTCGAGGCGCGCGCGGGCATGGACCAGAGGACGATGCGCCGCACGATCCGCGAGATGCGCAAGAACCGGGCGAACGCGCGCCGCGTCTCCAGGAAGCTGGGCGTGCGGCTCGACGACCTGCTCGAGACCGATCACTCCATCAAGAACGCGCACCGCAAGATCAAGCGGATCGAGCAGGAAGCGAACCTGACCGTCGACGAGATCGCCGACACGTTCCGGCAGATACGCCGCGGCGAGAGGGAGACCGAGCGGGCGAAGGCCGAGCTGGTCGAGGCCAACCTGCGCCTGGTCGTGTCGATCGCGAAGAAGTACACGAACCGCGGCCTCCAGTTCCTCGACCTCATCCAGGAGGGCAACATCGGCCTCATGAAGGCGGTGGACAAATTCGAGTACCGCCGCGGATACAAGTTCTCCACCTACGCCACGTGGTGGATCCGGCAAGCCGTCCTGCGGGGGATCGCCGATCGCGCCCGGACGATCCGGCTGCCTGTCCATTCCCACGAGGCGCTCCAGCGTATCAAGCGCAGGAGTCAGGCCCTTGCCCAGGAGCTGGGACGAGAACCCACCCTGGAGGAGCTCGCCCAGCGCACTGGCATGCCATCCCAGAAGGTGGAGGCCCTCCTGAAGTTCGCCGCAAAGACCCTCTCACTGGAGACCCCCATCGGGAACGAGGAGAACAGCTATCT
>CAMTWF010000005.1:0-6163 GCA_947085355.1 uncultured delta proteobacterium | reverse complement strand
GGGGGACGGCCGAGCCCGTCCGGCGCGGATTTCCGCGAGGTGAGGCTCAACGTGGGCGTGCGCGACGGCGTGGACGGCGAATTCGTGGCCCAGTGGCTCGGATCCCGCCTCGGCCTCGCCGCGGGCGACCTCGGCGAGGTCCGTGTGCGCGAGCGGGCCACGTTCATCGACGTGCCGGCAGGCCGCGTCGCCGACGCCGTGGCGGCGCTGACCGGCCTGCGCTTCGGCGGAAGGGACGTGGTCGCCGCAGAGCAGTAGTCAGTGGTCAGTAGGCAGTGGTCAGTGGGCAGTGGGCAATGATCGGTCGTGGGTGGTGGTGCTCGGTGCTCGGCAAGTCGGATCGGCGCCCGAAAACTGACCACTGGCCACTGCCTGCTGACCACTGCCTTGTGTGCTAGGGTTTCCGGCCGATGAGGTCCCTGGCCAATGCGGTCACGGTCGGCATCCTGGCCGTGGGCGTAGCGCTCGGTCTCTACTACGCCATCGCCTTCGTCACGCGCGACAGGCACGAGGGGTACCGCGTCTGGGCGTTGCTGGACGACGCTCGCGGGCTCGTGACGCGCTCGCGCGTCCTCATGGCCGGCATCTCCGTCGGCTCCATCGAGTCGCTCGAACTCCAGGGCGACAAGGCCCGCGTCAACCTCCGGATCCGCCGGGACGTGGTCCTGTTCTGCGACGCCACGATCGCCAAGGAGGCGACCAGCTTCATCGGCGAGTACAACGTGAGCCTGGCGATGGGGCGCGACGAGAGCTGCGTGATCCCGGACGGCGGGCAGATCGTCAACGTCATACCGTCCGCCAGCATCGACCAGGTGGTCCAGCGGGCGGGCACGATGGCCGTCGATCTGCAGCGCATCGCCGCGGACATCTCGGGAGTCGTTCAGGACGTCCGCCAGGTCAGCCGGCGCGCGGCCGACGTGTTCGGATCGGAGGACGGGCAGCAGCAGGTGGAGCGGATGCTCGACAACGTCGAGCAGATCACGATGTCGGTGCGGGAGATGGTCGAGCGGGGCGCGCCGGCGCTGGGCGAGTCGATCGGCACGGTGGGGAGGATCACGGCCGAGGCGGAGCCGCGGATCGAACGCATCCTGGAGGACCTGACGGGGTTCACCGCCGAGGCGCGGAGGCTGGTCGAGGAGGGCCGCAGCGGGATGGGCGAGGGGATGGACGGCGTGCGCCGGACGATCGAGACGCTCCGACAGACGCTCGAACGACTCGACGCCACGATCGCCGGGATCCAGGGCGTCGCCGAGGGCGTCGCCGAGGGGCGCGGCACCGTCGGCAGGCTGATGACGGACGACACGCTGATAGACGAGGTCGAGGGGTTCGTGAGCGAGGCGCGGGACATGGTCACCGACATCGGCGACTTCGCCGGATCCCTCACGCGCCTCCAGACCGTCGTGCAGCTCCGCACCGAGTACAACTTCTTCGCGAACACCCTCAAGACCTACCTCGCCCTGCGCCTGCAACCGAAGGAGGACAAGTTCTACCTGGTGGAGATCGTCGACGACCCGCGGGGCTCGATCTCCACCGTCGACCGGACGACGTTGACCACCGAGGATCCGGGCTACGTGCGCGAGCGCGAGACGGTCCGGACCGATGCGTTCCGCTTCAGCCTCATGTTCGCCCGCAGCATCGGCTTCGCCACGTTCCGCTTCGGCATCAAGGAGTCGACCGGCGGGTTCGGCGTCGATCTCCACTTCCTCGACAACGCCCTGGAGATGTCGATGGACATGTTCTCGATCGGCGCCGACAACTACCCGCGCGTCAAGTTCGTCGCGGCGCTCGAGTTCCTCCGCGGCCTCTACATCGTCGGCGGCGCCGACGACGTGCTCAACGTGGGCAGGGACTTCTTCATCGGCGCGCAGATCCGCTTCAACGACGAGGATCTGAAGGCGATGCTGACGTTCGCCCCGACATCGATCGCCTCGGGACGCTAGAGGATTTCGGATTTCGGATTTCGGAACTTCGGAGTCGATGTTGTGGGTCGTGGTAGAGGTCAGGTGATGGCCAAGTCCCAAATCCCAAGTCCCAAATCCCAAATCCCAAATCCCAAATCCGAAATCCGAAATCCGAAATCCGAAATCCGAAATCCGAAATCCGAAATCCGAAATCCGAAAGCGGTGCGGTTCCTGTTGATCGCCACCGCCGCGGCGTACGCGGTCGAACTGCTGCTGGTGCACTGGCTCGACGCCGCCGGCGTGGTCGAGGCGCTCTGGCTGATGCCGCGGGACGTCATCGAGCGGGGCCGCGTCTGGCAGGTCGCGACGTACATGTGGCTCCACGATCCGGCGGGCCCGTGGCACCTGCTCCTCAACCTGCTGGGCCTGTGGGTCTTCGGCGGTCCGATGGAGCGGCGGTGGGGAGCGTCCGCCCTCGTGCGGTTCTACCTGTTGACGGGCGCGATCTCGGGCGGCGTCGTGCTGGCCGCCGGCTGGTTCCTCCATCCCGACGTGCCGACGATCGGCTGCTCCGGGGCCGTCCTGGCGCTGGCCGCCGCGTTCGGCATCGTGCACGCGAACGCGCCGATCCTGTTGTTCGGCGTCTTCCCGATGCGCGCTCGCGTCCTGCTTCTGCTGATCGTCGCCATGGTGGCCATCGACGGACTGGCGCAACGCGAGGGGATCAGCGTGGCCGGGCACGCCGGAGGCCTGGCGGCAGGCGCGCTGCTGGTCACCGGCTGGTGGAGACCATCGAAACTCCGCCGCGCGCTCGCCGACAGGCTGGCGGCGCGCCGCAAGGAACCTCGCGGCTCTGCCGCGAGGTTCCGCGGGGGTCCGGGGGGCGGTGAGGCGCCCGGCGCCGAACAGCCCCCCGATGCAACGGTGCGATTCGAACGCGGCGACGGGGAGGGGAAGGGGCGACCGTGGATCAACTGAGCGTGCCGGGAGGGGGCGACGACTGGAGCGGCGAGGAGCGCGCCGTCCTGCCGGCCGACGACCTGTTGCACAGGCTGCTGGACGACCGCCGGATCCGCGCGGCGCTGGTCGCCGGCGTCCCGATCACCGTCGGGCTGTTCATCGCCGTCGGCGTGCTCGCCTCGCACGTCGGCATTTCGCACGTCGTCACGGTCGAGGGTCCGCCCGCGTTCGCCCCCGGCACGACCGCGGGAGTCCGGGTCGCGTACTCCGAAGCCGACGCCTGGGGGTTCCCCAGGCCGGTTCCGGTCGACGACGTGCGGATCGATCTGTGCCGGCCGAAGGCGGGTGGGAGCGACGGCGGGTGCGTCGGGCTCGGCGCGTCCCGGAGCAGGTCGGGGCGCCGCGCCGAACAGCCCCCCGGTGTAGTGGACCCGGAGGTGCGCGTCGGGATTCCGGCGTGGCCCCCGGGGACGTACCCCGCCCGGATCGCCCTGACCGCCGGCGACAAGACCGTCAGGTACGCCTTCGCCCTGGCGCTCGACGCATCGGCCGCGGTGGTCGCCCCGCGGCCCCGCGAGAACGGCCGCGTGCGGCCCGTGGACCTGGGCGACTCCGGCATCGTCGTCGACATGGTTCCGGAACGCGGCGGCCTCGTCCGCGAGATCCCCTCGGGGATGATCGCGAGGGCCCGCGGCCCGGGCGGGGCGCCGCACGTCGGCGAGCTGCACGTGACCGCCGTCGGCGAACTCGACGGCGGGGTGCTCGTCGCGCGGATCCGCACCGACGACCTCGGCCTGGCGTCGTTCACCATCCAGCCCGCCTCCTTCGACCTCCGGATGATCGTCTCGGCCGAGCCGCTGCCGCCGATCGATCCGGTGGAACTCGAGGTCGGTCTGGTGCCGTCCGAGGTCCTCGCGCGCGCCGCGCACATCGAGGCGTCGTTCAGCCCGGTCGTCTCGGAACTGCGGTTCGGCCCCGGCCCAGGGATTGATGGCGGGCCGTTCGTCGCGGTCGGCGACGACGTCCTGGTGTCGTTCTCGCGCGACGATCCGAAGGCGCTGGTGTCGCTGGAAGCATGGGTGGGGGGGAGGCTCGCCGCCATGGCGTCGGCGCCGAGGACGTCGGCGCCGCGGCCTTTCCCGGGCTTCCGTCCGAACGCCGGCCTCGCATTCATCCAGGCGCGCGGCAGGGGGAAGGAGGATGCGATCGGAAGGCACGTGCTGGTCGGCCACGGCCGCGGGCCCACGCCGGATGCTCTTCGAGCGCTGATGAACGCCGTGCGTTGGGGGCGGGAGGAGGCCGCCTGGCTCCGCGAACTGCGCGCTCGCATCGGGTCGCCGGCCCCGGCGGCCGCCGCCCGCGCGGCGGCCTATCTGTTCGGCAGGCTCGACGGGGTTTCGTACGAGACGAGGACGCTGTTCGACAGCGGTCCGGGCGACCGGCGGCGCGCCGACGACATCCGGGACGGCATCCAGACGGCGATGGCGTGGGGGATCGGGCTCGTCGGCGGGCTGTTCCTGGCGGCCGCGGCGATCGTCGCCGCGGCTACCCTGCAGTCGCACCGGCGCGCGCGGACGTTGCGCGGTGCGCGCGTCGATCCGGCGAGCGCCGGCCCCGAGGAGCCGCCCGTGCGTGCGTACGGCGAGGCGTCGTGGTTGGAGCAGCACGCCGTGCCTCTCAAGGGGTTCGTCGGCCTCGTCGTGATCGTCGCCGCCCTCGTGGCGCTGGCGATCCTCGTGTACGGGATGAAGTCGATCTACCTGCTTCCGTAGTAGCCTCCTACGGAACTGCGGCTGCGCAAGGAATTTCTCCTTCTCCTCCACTCGGCTCCTTTGCGTTGACGAATGCGCGTCTCTTGACGTTGCGCGGCGTGGCGTGGTGACATCCGGGCGGAAAGGGTGGCCCGGCGATGTTCCGTGACGTTCTGAGCGAGATCGTGGGCAAGTCCGATGGGGCGATCGGGGCGGTACTCATGGGCTCCGACGGCATTTCGGTGGAGCAGGTTGCGGTGGACGGGGCGGGGCTGGACATCGAGACCGTCGCCATGGAGATGTCGGTCGTCCTGCGGGAAGTCGGCAGGATCATGAAGCAGATCGAGGCCGGGCGCACCGAGGAGCTCGTGATGCGGAGCGTCGGCTTGACGGCCGTGTTGCGGGTCCTGACGGACGAGTACTTCGTCGCGTTGGCGCTTCGCCCCGAGGGCAACCTCGGCAAGGCGCGGTTCCTGCTGCGCGGTGCGGCGCCCAGGCTGCTTGCCGGTTTGTAGAAACCGCCGTGGGGCGGGTGTAGAATTCACGGCGTGGGGAGCGGGGCTGCACCCGGGGCGGTCTTGCGAGGAGCGCCGTGGCTCTGAACCGCGAGAAAATCCACCAGTCGGCCCAGCGGCTGGCCCAGAAGGGCCAGTTGGATCGGGCGATTCAGGAGTTGGGCCAGATCCTCGCCGAGGATCCCGCCGACGCCCGGACCCTGCAGCGAATTGCCGAGCTGTACGCGAAGAAGGGAACCTACCAGGAGGCGATCCAGACCTACGTCCGCCTTGCCGAGGTGTTGTCCAAGGCCGGCTTCTATCAGCGCGCGGTGGCGGTCTATCACCAGATCCTGCAGCTCAACCCGGCGCTTACCGAGATCCTCGTCGCCCTGGCGGAAACGCTGTCGAAACTCGGCCTCCCACAGGAGGGCACCAAGATCTACCAGCGGGCGGTCCAACTCCTCCAGAAGGCGGACAAGGCGGATCAGGCGGCGCGGATCCTGGACAAGTTGATCGCCGCCAACCCGGATGACTACCAGGCACGCCTGCAGCTCGCCGAGATGTACCTCAAGATCGGCAGGAACGACGACGCGATCCGCGCGTTCGAGGAGGCTCTGCCCGCGCTGCGCGTCCACGGCCGCGACGATCTGTTCAAGCGGGCGGCCGAGCGCCTGCTGTACTACCGGCCGGACAACTTGGCGCTCTGCCGGGAGCTGGCCGTCTTCCACCTGCAGCGATCGAACATCCCGCAGGCCATGAAGCTCCTCCAGTACTGCCACAAGCGGGACCCCGACGACATCGAGACGCTCCGCCTCCTGGCGACCCACTTCGTCTCCGCGGACCTGCCGGACAAGGCGGCCGTCGTCCTGCAACAGATGGCCCGCGTTCACGCCGGGAGCGGCGACCAGGCGGCGGCGGCCGTGGAGGAACGGCTCCGGCAACTCCGCCCGCGGGAATCGGCGTCGCGGGCCGCGCCCTCCGGCGGCGCCGCGGTCTCGCCGCGGCCCCCCGATGTTGCTCCGGTCCGCGCCGGCGGCGCTTTCCGGCCCGCGCC
>CAMTWF010000004.1:0-15913 GCA_947085355.1 uncultured delta proteobacterium | reverse complement strand
GGTACCCCCAGATGCCGGACAAGTAGCCCGGGCTGCCGAACAGGTACCTCCAGATGCCGGACAAGTAGCCCGGGCTGCCGAACAGGTACCTCCAGATGCCGGACAAGTAGCCCGGGCTGCCGAACAGGTACCTCCAGATGCCGGACAAGTAGCCCGGGCTGCCGAACAGGTACCCCCGATGCCGATGAAGTACCCCCGGCTGCCGGGGGTGAAGAGCGGCAAATCTGCTGAGGTGCACTGCTCGCGCATGCAGACACCCAGCGCACCAACAATGCTATGCTCGGTGGAGGAGGTGGACATGATGAGTCTGCACGAGGAGCTACGGCAGCGGATGGATGTGGTCGGGGCGATCTGTCGGCGATACGGCGTGCGGGAGATCGCGCTGTTCGGCTCCGCCCTTCGCCGCAACGCATCCGAGGCAGGTGACGTGGACCTCCTGGTGGAGTTCGAGCGCGACGCACAGGTCGGGTTCATCGCCCTGGAGCGTTTGCGTGGGGAGCTGTCGGCCGCCATCGGGAAGACCGTCGACTTGGTGCCGAAGAACGGCCTCAAGCATGCGATCCGCGACGAGGTGCTGCGCGATGCGCAGGTGCTGTATGCGACCTGAGCGTCTGTATCTATGCGACATTCTGGAGGCGGCCGACGCGGTCGCCGCCTTCGTCAGCGGACGCTCACGGGACTCGTTCGAAGGCGATGACCTGTTGCGCAGCGCCGTCCTGCACAAGCTGACCGTCATGGGCGAGGCAGCCGCGCGTCTGCCGGCGGAATTCAGGGTCCGCCATCCCGAGGTTCCCTGGGCGGAGGTCGTCGCATTCCGCAACATCGCCGTGCACGAGTACTTCGCGGTGGACTGGGGCATCGTCTGGAGTGCCGCGACCGGGGACGCGCCGCAATTGCGCCGACTAGTCGCCGCAATCCTTGAACGGGATTCCCCGGCCGGTGAAGAAGGCGGCGGGGACTGATGTCCCCCAGCCCACAGCTACCTGCGGCTTCCCGTGGCGATCCACATGCGCGAGGCCGACCCGGAGGAGGCGGCGACGCCCGTGCCGTCCGCCGCCGGCACGCTGGCGGTGGTTGCCGTCGTCGCTGCTGGTTCTGGCCGCGGGCCTCTTCCCCTCCCGCTACCTATCGGTTGCCGCGCAGTCCGTCGCCGACATGCTCGGGCTCTGACGGCCGCCGGGCCGGGGGGTTTCGGGTTTCGGGTTTCGGGTTTCGGGTTTCGGGTTTCAAGCTGCTCCAAACTCCAAACTCCAAACTCCAAACTCCAAACTCCCCGCCGTGCCGCGCCTGGCGCCAGAGTACGTGCGCGGCCGACCGAACGGATATCCCGATATCGTGGATGCACCCGAGGAGATCGCCCTGATCATGAACAGCCCCCGCCTCCTCCTCGGCCTCGAGGGCTTCGCCCTGCGCATCGTGCGCTTCGTCGATCCCCTCGCCGGATAGGTCCTGCCGATCAGCCTTCGAGCGTGGCAGCTGCCGTGCGCAGGTGCGCGGCGAACGCGGCGAGATCCGCATCGAGGAGCGGTTGCACCGCGGCCAGCGTCCGCACGTGGCGCTCCAGGTGCCCTTCCCAGCGCAGATCGACCGCGTACGCATTCCGCAGGAAGTGACGGAAGCCGAGCAGCTCCTGCAGCAGCACGCGCGTCTCCTGCCGGACGAGAGGAGGCCGGATCCCGGGCAGCTCCCGCGACGCCGCCGCCAGCAGATCCTGGTGCCATCGTTCGGACCGCGGCGGGCCGGCAGCGAGCGTCTTCTCGACCATCTCGACAAGGTGCTCGAACGCCGTGTAGTACCGCGCCAACTCGACGGCGACGAACGCCAGACGGAAGGCGTCGGGCGGCTCCCCGCCGGGGACGCCCGGCAACGCCGCGGGAACCGACGCCGCGATTCCGGCGAGCACCTGGCGATCGCTCGTCATCGCTCCCACGAGGTCCAGGAGCAGCGCCCGCGCCGTGCGCTCAGGACTCAACCAGCTCCTCCCCGTCGCGCAGCGCGCGAGCCACGATCTCCGGGCGCCCCGCATCCGCCGGCACCAGATCCACGGGAATCCCCACGATCTCCCAGGCGCGGTTGGTCGCGGGGACCAGGCGCTCCGCGGGGATGCCATCGACCAGGAGGTCGAGATCGGAATCCTCGTCCAGGCGACCTGCGAGCAGCGAGCCGAAGAGCACGACCCTGCGCGCGCCGAACTCCTCCCGGAGGAGGCGCACCACCTCCGGCAATGCCGCGCGCACCCGCGCCGCGCGCTGCCGCCCCTCGGCCTCGGCACGCCGCACCCGCTGGAGAACCGCCTGCGCCGTCACCCGGGGATCCACGACCCGATCCTGCCCCCCGCCGACCCGCACAGTCAACAACGGCGGCCGCGCCGGGTGCATTCGTGATTTGTGGGGGAGGGGGAGGCCAGGCATGTTCAACCTCGTGGCGCCGCGCCCGACCCTGGGACCGCGGGCGTCTCGCCCGCCCGGGGATGCACGACCGTCGGGGACACGCGGTAGCGATTCGTAGGGCATCGACTTCGGCGGGGATGCGGACGGTGCTCAACTTGTTGGCGGGGTTGATGTTGCCGATCGTGGTGGCCACGGGACCGAAGCAGGCAGTCGGTACGGCCGGCGCAGTGCCCCGGCGGGGTCGGAAGCCCACGCCGTCTCCCCGACGGCCATGCGCACCACCGGCGGGCGAGACGCCCGCGGTCCCAGGGCTCATGCCCGACGGCCATGCGCACCACCGGCGGGCGAGACGCCCGCGGTCCCAGGATCGGGCCCTTCGACCGGCTCAGGGCCGGGCGCGGCATCACGAGGTGAAACATGCCGGGGCCACCCCCACAAGTCGCGGATGCACCCCGGCACGGCGTCGATGCTTGCCTGCCGGTCGAACGGACCGTAAGATGCCCGTACGGCGAAGGGGGGATGCTCGCCGGCGGCGCCGGCCGCCGCGAAGACGGAGAAAGGACGTACACATGACACGCACGTTTTCAACCTGCATCCTTCTTCGGGCCTGCATGCTCGCACCGGCCGTCGCGCTGGTCGCGCCCGCCGGCTGCGCCGACGACTCGCCCGCCGGGGGTGGCGATGCGGACGACACCGGAATCGAGGAGGACGCGGAGACCGAGGCCGATGCGGGTCCGGATCCGCTGGCCTGCGACCCGCGCGCCTCGCCCCTGCGGCTCGACTCGGCCCCCGCCGACGGGCAGGCCGTGGTCGGGGCGGTGACGGCGCCGTCCGAGCTGATCGGCGGCGAGGGCGCGTACGGCGAGGCCGGCAGGGCGTGGAAGCTCGCGAACAGCCGCGCGGCGTTCATCGTCCAGGGCAACGAGGGACGTCCGATCGGCTACACGCTGCACGGCGGATCGCTGCTCGATGCCGACATCCAGCGCGACGGCGAGGGTCAGGACACGTTCCGGGAGCTGTTCCCGGTCGTCGGGTGGCGGCTCCAGTCGATCGACCGGATCACCGTGCTCTGCGACGGCAACGGCGGGCGGCCCGCGGTGCTGAGGCTCGAAGGGGAGGACGCGGCGAGCGGCCTGATTCCGCAGATCGACGCGCTGTCTCCGACGCCGAAGGGGTTCCGCATCGTCACCGACTACATCCTGGAGCCGGACACGACCGTGCTGCGGATCCGCACGACGGCGACCAACGAGAGCGCCAGGACATGGGGAGACGTCGCCTTCGGCGACCTGCTCGTCTTCGGGACGACCAACACGATGTTCTCGCCGCAGGGAGGCTTCGGCCCGGTCGACGGCATCAACCCGTCATGGATCGCGACGACGGCGGACCCCGAGGAGCCGCGGCGCAACGTCTCGTACGCCTACGCCACGGCGCACGGGCCGATCGATGCGCCGATCTCCACGACCGGCATCACCGGCGGGATCGGCCGCACGGTCGTCCTGCCGCGCGGCGGCGTCGAGACGTTCGAACGCTACTTCTCGGTCGGCGGCGGTGACGTTTCCAGCGCCGTCGAGCCGATTCTCATGCTGCTCGGCACGCCCTACGCCGTCGTCGCCGGCACGGTGACCTACGGCGGCGGTCCGGCTGCGGACGTCGCGGTGGTGGCCTTCCGCGAGGGCGTGCCGGCGGGCACGCGCAGGGCGGCCGGACAGGCTATCACCGGCGCCGACGGGCGCTACCGACTGATCGTCCCGCCCGGCTCCTACGACCTCGTGGCCGCGAAGATCGGCCACACGCGAGGGCGCGCAACCACCGGAACCCTGGCCGCCGGCGGATCGGCCGCGGTCGACGTGACGCTCGGCCCGAGGGGCGCCGTCACGATGAACGTCAACGAGGAAGGGGCGCCGACGCCGGCGAAGGTGACGTTCCGCGGAATCGACGTGGAGGCTCCCGAGGGCCAGATCGGGCCCGTGGTGGACGAGGTGGAACCGATGCGCGCCCACCGCGTCGTCTATACGCCGAACGGTCGCGGGACGTACCCGATCAAGCCCGGCCAGTATCGCGCGGTCGTGTCGCGCGGACCGGAATACGGCTTCGTCGCGCTCGACGTTACCGTGCCGCCGGGAGGCGCAGCCGACGTCTCGGCCGATATTCTGCGCCTGGTCGACTCGTCCGGGTGGATCGGGGGCGACTTCCACGTGCATTCAATGATCAGCGTCGACGCCGGCGCCGGCCTCTGCCACAGGGTGCTCGACGCCGTCGTCGAGGGGCTCGACTACGCCGCCTCGACGGAGCACGACGGCTTCTCGGACTACCGGCCGTGCATCGAGAGCCTCGGCGTGCAGGCGTACTTCAACGGCATGGTCGGCGACGAGGTCTCCAACATGGGGACGGGCGGCCACCGCAACGCCTACCCGATGCCGTACGACCCGGCCGACCCTCTCCGCATCTGGGGCCCCCAGTACTGGGCCGGCCTCTCGGCGCAGGAACTGAACGACAAGCTGCACGCCGAGCCGACCGACCCGGTGGTCCACATGTGCCACCCGAGGTCCTCCGACAGCTACACGAACTGGGTCCAGTTCGATCCCGTCGCCGGGGAGGCGGCGCGGGAGCCGCTCGCGACGGGCTACGACGCCATGGAGACCAGCAACGGCTCGGACCTGCCGTTCGACGACATCGAGCAGCTCACCGCGGAGTGGGACGACGAGATCAGCGCCATGGCACGCTCCGGCAGCCGCAGGGGCGACGTGCCGGTCTTCCGCGACTACCTCGGCTTCCTGGCGCTTGGATGGAACATGACGGCCCTGGGCGTCAGCGACGTCCACGGACACAGCGGCGCCGGCTACGCCAGGTCGTACCTGCGACTCGATCTCGACGACCCGCGGCTGGTCACCGAGGAGATGGTCACGACCGCGATACGCGAGTCGCGCGTCGTCGTGTCCAACGGCGTATTCCTGCGCGTGCTGGTCGAGGGCGACGAGGCGATGGGGCCGTGGGAAGTGGCGCCGATGGCGGGGACCGAGGTGGACATCTACGTCCAGGCGGAGGCCGTCCCCGGCGTGGACGTCTCGACGCTGCACGTGCTGGCCGACGGCCGACCGCTGTACCTGCGCCGCGACGGATCGCGGATCGTCGCCGATGAGACCGCCGCGGGCGGCGGGGTGCTGTCGCTGCCGCTGCTCCCGGACGACGCGATGGACGAGGTGGTCCGCCTGGCGACCGAGGTGGTCCACGCGCCGTCGCGAGATACGTTCTACCACGTGTTCGTCACGGGCATCGGGTCGATGGGTCCGCTCCCATCGTCCGGTCCGTTCGCCTACACCAACGCCATCTACGTCGACGTCGACGGCGGCGGGTTCGGCAGGTAGGTCGGCGCCGGGTCCCGGCGAGGAGGCGAAGCGATGGCGTTCACGACAAGGCTTGCGATGGGAATCATGTTCGTCGTGGCGGCGGTTCTCGCCGCGGCGTCGCCTTCCGCGGCGGCGATCGGGGACAACGACGTCGGGATCAACACGCACGTCCCGGCGGATGCGGTGATCGATCTGTGCGTCGAGCTGGGCGTCGGCTGGATCCGCGTGGACAACAACTGGCCGGATGCCGGCGATCCGTGCGGCGCCATGACGCCGTTCCCGCCGCTCGAGCGCAGCGCCACGTACGCGGTGTCGCGGGGCCTGCAGGTGTACATGACGCTGGCCTACACGCCGCCGTGCGCGTCCACGGGGAGTTCCGATGCGCGGCCGCACAACGACGTCCCGGACGCCGCCGCATGGGAGCGATACGTGAGGACCGCGGTGACGCGCTACCGGGCGATGGGAGTGCGCCACTTCGGCCTGTGGAACGAGGCGAACCTCGGCGGCTTCTGGGAGGGGAGCGCCGAGCAGTACGTCGACGCGATCGTGACGCCCGGGATGCGCGCCATGCGCGCCGCGTGCGCCGACTGCCTCGCGTTGGGACCGGACCTGGCGCACAGCCACGACTACGACGTCTGGCTGGAGCGGATCCTGCGGCGGATGGACGCGGCCGGCGTCTCGTTCGACATCTACACGCATCACATCTACAACGAGTTCGACCGCCCGATCTGGGACGGCGATTCGTTCGTCAACGCACTCGACCGGCGCAGGTTCGCCTTCACCCGCAGATCGCTGCGCGAGACGCTGGTCGATGCCGGCCATGCCCCGGGCGGCATCCCGGACCGCGAGGTCTGGATCACCGAGACCGGCTACCACGCCCGGCCGCCGACCGACCCGGCGGAGATGAACAGGCAGCGCGACTACTACATGCGCGTCATCGACGAACAGCTTGCGCGCGCCTGGTACACCAACTCGTTCTTCTACGAGATACTCGACTCGGGGGACGAACTCGACGGCTTCGGCATCACCCGCCGCGACGGTCCGGGCGGTTTCCTCCGCAAGCCCGCATTCCATGCGCTGCGCGACCGCATAGCGGCCGAGCCCGAGCTGTCCGGCGGCGGTGGCTCGACGCAGTGCTCCGACGGAATCGACAACGACGGCGACGGACTGGCCGACGCCGCGGACCCGGGCTGCGCCGGCCCGGCCGACGACGACGAGTCGGACGATCCGCCGCCGCCCGTGCCGCCGACGCTGGATGCGCCTGCAGCCCCGGCGATCTCGCTCGACGGATCGCTGGCGGAATGGACCCCGGCCGTCTGGGTGGACCTCGCCTCGCCCGACAACTTCGTCTCGCCGGACCGGCCGCCCGGGGACGCATCGGATCTGTCCTGCCGGCTGGCGGTGCTCTGGGCCCCGGACGCGATCTACCTCGGCATCGAGGTCACCGACGACATGCACGACAACGCCGCCGCGTCGGATCTGATCTGGACCGGCGACTCGTTGCAGGCCGCCTTCGACATGGCCGACGACGGAGGACGCGGCTACGACGGCGACGATGACTTCGAGGTCGGCTGGGCGCTCGCCGGCGGCTCGGCCTCCGGCCACCGCTGGGTGGCGCCGTCCGCCGCCCCGCCGATGAGGGCCGTCGCGGCGATCGCGAGGGCCGGCACGGCGACCCGCTACGAGATTCGCATTCCCGCCGGCGACATGGGGCGATCGGCGTTCGCCGCCGGCGACTCCTTCGGCTTCACGTTCCTCGTGAACGATGCCGATGGAAGCGGGCGCGAGGGGTGGATCGAGTGGACCCCGGGGATCGGCAGGTTCAAGGAGCCGGAGGCGTTCGGGACGCTGCGCCTCCTGCCGCCGGGCGCGGCCGATGCCGACGCGGACGCGGACGCCGATGCGGATGCCGACGCCGACGGCGACGCGGACATCGGGCAGGACGCGTTCGACGCGTACGACGCGCGTCCCGACGCCCGGCCCCCCGGCGGTTCCGACGGCGGCGGCTGCGGCTGTCGCGTGCCGCCCCGGGGTCGCGGGGCCGGCTTCGCATTCCTCGCGGCGCTGGCTCTCGCGGCGGCGCGGCTTGGGAGTCGCGGGCCCCGTCCTTGAAGCTCGCCCTTGCCGGCCGGATCGGCCCGCAGAAAAGTTGCTTTCTCCGGCGTTCGGAGCGACCTTCGGGTGCATGGGCGATCCCGCTTGGAACGGGTTCGAGGTCGGATGGGTGGCGCGCGCGTGCGGAGGACGCGTCATCGGAGATCCGGCCGTGCGCGCGGACAGGTTCGAGCGGGACACGCGGGGCGACCTGCGGGGCGCGATCTACGTCGCGTTGCGCGGCGCCGTCCACGACGGGCACTCGTTCCTGGGCGACGCCGTGCGCGGCGGCGCCGCGGCGGTCATGGTCGAGGCCGGCCGGTGGGACGCGGGCGCCGTCGGCGCCGCGGCGGCGGTCGAGGTGACCGACGCGGTCGCGGCGCTCGCGGACGTGGCCCGGGCCCACCGTCAAGCGATGAACCCGCTCGTCCTCGCCGTCGGCGGAAGCTGCGGCAAGACATCCACCAAGGAGATCCTCGCGTCGATCCTCCGCTTCGTCGGCCCTACGTGCGCCACCGAGGGGAACCTCAACAACCACATCGGGGTGCCGTTCACGCTGCTGCGCCTGCGTCCGGGCGATCGGTTCGCCGTCGTCGAGCTGGGCTGCGACCGTGCCGGGGAAATCGCCGCCCTGGCGGCGATTGCCCGGCCCGACATCGGCGCGATCACCTGCGTCGGCGAGGAGCACCTGCAATGGCTCGGCACGATCGACGGCGCCGCGCGGGCCGAGGGGGAACTCTTCGAGGCGCTCGGCGAGCGCGCCGGGACGGCGGTCGTGAACGTGGACGACCCGCTCGTGGCGCGGCTGCCGACGCGCCGGGCGCGCCGCATCACCGTGGGCGAGTCGCCCGGCGCCGGCGTGCGGCTGCTCGATGCGGCGCCGGCGGGGGAGGGCGCCGGGCTGGCGATACGGCTGCCGGACGGAGTCGAGGTTCGGGCGACGCTGCGCATGCCCGGGCGGCACCAGGCGCGCAACGCCGCGATGGCGGCGGCGGCGGCGTTCGCCGCGGGCGCGCCGGCCGAGGCGATCCGCGCCGGGATCGAGGGCGCGGCGCCGGTCCGGGGTCGAGGCGTCGTCGTGCGCGGGGAGCGGGGCGTCACCGTCATCGACGATACGTACAACTCGAACCCCACGTCCGCGGCTGCGGCGATCGAGATGCTGCGCGCCCTCCCCGGCAACGGCCGCCGGGTGGCCGTGCTGGCGGAGATGCTCGAGATGGGCGAGGCCGCCGAAAGGGTGCACCGCGCGGTAGGCCGGGAGGCCGCGGCGTCGGGCGTGGACCTGCTGGTGTGCGTCGGGGAGCACGCGCGGGCGATGCGCGAGGGCGCGATCGAGGCGGGGCTTCCGCCGAGGCGCGTGCTGGCGATGGACGGGGTCGAGCGGCTCCTGGACGATGTGTGGGCGATCGTCGGTCGGGGCGATCGGGTGCTGGTGAAGGGATCGCGCGGCATGCGCATGGAGCGTGTGGTCGAGCGGCTGTCGAGGCCCGGCGCGGGTTCTGCCGCGACCGATGCGGAACGACCGGCGGGCGGCGTCGATGCTGTATGAGCTTCTCTGGAACCTGCGTCTCGAGGCCCCGTGGCTCTCGTGGCTCAACGTCGTCCGGTACCTGCCGTTCCGGGCGATCGCCTCCCTGCTGACGGCGCTGTTCCTGTCGTTCGCGATCTACCCCTGGTTCATCCGGCGGCTCCAGTCGCGGCAGATCGGCCAGCCGGTGCGGGACGACGGACCGGCGTCGCACCTGGCGAAGACCGGCACGCCGACGATGGGAGGCAGCCTGCTGCTGGTCGGGATCGTGATCCCGACCGCGCTGTGGGCCGACCCGTTCGACCCGTTCGTGTGGTGCGTCATGGCCGTGACCGTCGGGTTCGGCCTGATCGGCTTCCTGGACGACGCGCTCAAGATCCGCCGAGGCTCGTCGAGCGGCCTGCGGGTGTGGGGCAAGCTCGGGTTGCAGTTCGCCATCGCTCTGGCCGCGGCGATCTTCCTGTTCGCGTGGAGCGGCTTCCACGACGACTGGACGTCCTCGCGTTCGTTCCTCGCCTTCCCGTTCGCCAAGTGGTCGGTGTTCGGGCTCGATCTGCCGGCCTGGGTCTACGCCGCGTTCGCCGCCCTCGTGATCGTCGGGACGTCCAACGCCGTCAACCTCACCGACGGCCTCGACGGCCTCGCGATCGGCCCGGTCATGATCGCCGGATCGACGTACCTGGTCCTCACCTACCTCGCAGGCACGACGCTCCGCATCGCCGTCGCGGGCGGCGGCGTGGAGTCGGTCCAGGACTACCTCGACATCCCGAGGATCATCCCGACCGGCGAGTTGACCGTGTTCTGCGCCGCCATCGTCGGATCCGGCATCGGCTTCCTCTGGTACAACACCTTCCCGGCGCAGGTCTTCATGGGCGACGTCGGATCGCTGGCGCTCGGCGCCGCGCTCGGCATGCTGGCGATCCTCACCAAGAACGAGCTGCTCTCGATTCTCCTCTGCGGCATCTTCTTCCTCGAGGCCGTCTCCGTCATCACCCAGGTCGTCTCTTTCAAGCTGACCGGCAAGCGCGTCTTCCGCATGGCGCCCATCCACCACCACTTCGAGCTGAAGGGGTGGCCGGAGGCGAAGATCGTCGTCCGGTTCTGGATCGTCGCGATCATGCTGGCGCTCGTCGCCGTCGGCTCGTACAAGCTGCGCTGACTCGTCATGCGCGGCCGGCGTGGTGGTCGGCCCATGGTATATTGGCATCGATGAGACCGCTGACCGGCGACATGATGCGCGGGGATCTGCGTCCCTACTTCCTGTGGGACGAGGACGTGTCCATCGAAGAACTGCATGCGATCTTGCGGGGCCCGGACGACTGGAACCGCGACCGGCTGCTCGGGAAGATGCTCCGCGAGGCTCGCGACATCGATGTATGGCGTTTCGTAACCCCCGCGCAGGTCGTCCGCGATCTGCCCCGCGTGGCGCGGCGGTTAGGGCGTCGCCGGAGCTTCTGGGAGTTCCTCATCGAGGGATGGCGAGAGGATGGACTCCTCGACTCATAGCCTCAGCCCGCTCCAGCAAGACGTCCTCCGCTTGTTCTGCGAAGGCGAGCGGGGCTTCTTCTTGACCGGCGGCGCCGCGCTGGTGGGGTTCCACCTGCACCATCGCACGACGTCCGACCTGGATCTGTTCACGCTGGACGAATCGGCCCACGAGCGCGCGCGTTCCGTAATTCACGAGGTCGCCGCGCGACTCGAAGCTTCGATGGAGACAAAGCACGACTCCCCGGGTTTTCAGCGACATCTGCTCACCCGTGGCGCCGAGACGGTGTTGGTGGACTTGGTGCTCGATCGAACCGTCCAGATCCGACCGGAGAAGCCGATCGTCGACGGCATCCCCGTGGATCCGCCGGAGGAGATCCTGGCCAACAAGCTGACGGCGCTTGTGGCGCGGTCCGAGGAGCGGGATCTGGTGGATGTCATGTGTCTCGATCGCGCCGGCTACCGAGTGGAAGACGCGTTGGATGCGGCGCTCCGGAAGGACGGCGGGTGCACGCCGGCCCAGATCGCGTTCGTACTGTCGGAGATCCATGTCCCGGACGGCGCCATACTCCCCGCGGGCATCTCGCCGATCGACTTTCGCAAGTACACGGCCGAGCTGATCCGGAGGCTTCGGCGCGCCGCCATGCCCAGGTCGTCCTCCCGAACGAGTTGACCAACGCCGGGCGCGCGGGGCGCGCCGCCGGCGACGGCTTTGCAGAAAAGTTGCGTTTTGGCCCGGTTGGAGCGACCTTCGGGAGTAGGCTGTACTGCCTCATGTCGCATCGATTCCAGCACGCACCGCTCGACGCAACCCCGCCGGACCTGCGCGGGCGCCGCGTCGCGGTGCTCGGGCTCGCCCGAAGCGGCATCTCCGCGGCCAGGTTGCTCCTCTCGCGCGGCGCGATCGTGTCGGCCTACGACCTCCGCCCGCGGGAGAAACTGCCGCACGGCGCGACCGACATCGAACGCGACGGCGCGCGCCTGGTGCTCGGGCCCCACCCGGCGGACGAGTTCGCTTCCGCCGACGCCGTCGTGGCGAGCCCGGGGATCCCGTCCGTGCCCGCGATCCTCTCGGCCGAAGCGGCCGGCGTTCCGGTGGTGTCCGAGGTCGAACTGGCCGCCTGGTTCCTGCGCGCTCCCGTCGTGGCGATAACGGGGACCAACGGGAAATCGACCGTCACGACGCTGGTCGGGGAGATACTCCGCCGCGGCGGTCGTCCGACGTTCTACGGGGCGAACCTGGGCCCGCCCATCACCGAGGCGGTCGGGTCGGAGGCGGACGTGCCCGGCGGCGTCGTCGTGGCGGAGGTGTCGAGCTTCCAGCTCGAGCGCACCTCGTCGCTGCGCCCAGTCGTCGCGGCGCTGCTCAACGTCACGGACGATCATCTCGACCGCCACGGGACGTTCGACGCCTACGCCGCCGTCAAGGGTCGCGTGTTCCTCGGCCAGCGTCCCGGCGACCACGCGGTCGTTCCGCACGGGGACGCGCTGTGCGCCGGCCTGGCGGCCGCGAGTCCGGCGTCGCGGGCCGCGTTCGGCCTGGAGGGCGGCGACGCGACCATCGAGGGCGACGACCTGCTGTTCCGGCCGGCCGGGTTCGAGCCGGTCCGCGTCCCGCGATCGTCGCTGCGGATCCACGGCCGCCACAACGTCGAGAACGCCTTGGCCGCCGGGCTGATCGCCCGCGTCGCCGGCGCCGCAGTCGACGCGATCCGCGCCGCGTTCGAATCGTTCGACGGGCTGCCGCACCGGATGCGCCTGGCCGGCGAGATCGGCGGCGTGGCGTTCTGGAACGACTCGAAGGCGACCAACGTCGGCGCCGCCGTGCGGGCGATCGAGGGCCTCGACCGGCGCGCCGTCGTGATCGCCGGCGGGCGCGACAAGGGCGGCTCGTACGCCCCGCTGCGCGCCCCGGTCGCGGCGAAAGTCGCTCGCATGGTGCTGATCGGCGAGGCGAGGGGCGCGATCGCGGAGGCGCTCGGCGATCTGACGCCGTGCGACGAGGCCGCGACGCTCGAAGAGGCCGTGCGCGCCGCCTTCCGGGCGGCTCGGCCGGGCGAGGCGGTGCTGCTGGCGCCGGCATGCGCGAGCTACGACATGTTCCGCGACTACGAGGAGCGCGGCGAGCGGTTCGAGGCGGCGGTGCGGGATCTGGAGGCCGAGGTGCGCGAGGGGCGGTGACATGCGTGCCAACCATCGTGGACGTGGACGTGGACGTGGACGTGGACGTGGACGGCTGCCGTCACTTGCCGCTGCGTGCTCGTCCGCGTCCGCCTGGGAGTAGGTGATCGGGTGGTTGCGACCACGACCACGACCACGACCACGACCACGGCAAGGGGATGGGCGGGGGAAGAGGATCGCGTGCTGGCGGCGTCGGTCCTGTCGCTTGTCGCCTTCGGTCTGGTGATGATCCACAGTTCGAGCACGGTGCTGGCCGAGCGCGCGTTCGGGTCGTCGGTGTATTTCGTGTCGCGGCAGGCCGCTTTCGCGATGCTCGGCGTGGCGGCGATGATCGGTCTCTCCTACGTTCCGTACCGCCTGTACCGCGCCGCCGCGTACCCGATCCTCGTCGTGGCTCTCGGCGCGCTCGTCGCCGTCGTCGGGGGCGCCGGCACGACGGTGCGCGGGGCGACGCGGTGGATCGATCTTGGTCCGGTGATGTTCGAGCCCTCGGAGGCCGCCAAGGTCGCCCTGGTGGTGTGGCTGTCGTACTCGGTGGCCAAGAAGGGCGAGTTGCTGCGGAATTTCAGCGTCGGCTTCGTGCCGCACGCGCTTCTGGCCGGCATGATCGGGATCCTCTGTCTGTTGCAGCCGGACTTCGGGTCGGCGGCGATCGTGGCGATGCTGACCTTCGCCATCCTGTTCGTGGCCGGAACGCGGCTGGCCTACATCCTGGGCACGATGATCCTGGCGCTGCCGGTCGTCTACCACCTGCTCGTGTCGTCGCCGTACCGGTACCAGAGGCTCGTGAGCTTCCTGGATCCGTGGCGCTACCGCTTCGACGAGGGGTACCAGGTCAGCGAGTCGATGCTTGCGTTCGGGTCGGGCGGCATCACCGGGCAGGGGCTCGGCCAGGGGCTCCAGAAGCTGTTCTTCCTGCCGGACGCCCACAACGACTTCATCGCATCGATCGTCGGGGAGGAACTGGGCCTGCTCGGCGTGCTGGCGTTGATCGCGCTGTTCGCCCTGGTCGTGGCCCGCGGGTACCGGATCGCGGCGCGGTGCGCGGACCCGTTCGGCGCCTACCTGGCGTTCGGCCTGACGACGCTGATCGGCCTGCAGGTGCTGATCAACTTCGGCGTGGCCATGGGCCTGCTGCCGACGAAGGGCCTGACGCTGCCGTTCGTGAGCTACGGCGGTTCGAGCCTGATGGTGCACATGGCGTCCGCAGGCATGCTGCTCGCCATCAGCAGAGAGGTTGCGGCCGCTGCCCCGCACGGGGCGGCGGTGCGGCCGGCGGGAGCGGGAGAGAACCGTCCCCCGCCGGCTGGAGAGGTGCATCCCCCCAACTGGGAGTGAGCGGCGGCTGCGGTTACCCGCAAGCTACTCGGCGCGCTTCACGTAGATGCAGGCCGCCGTGATCGGTGTCGCCGCCGGCTCGCGGAAGGCTACGTACGGCACGGCGCCGATTCCGTGCAGGTACGGCATTGCGGCGCTCGCGGCGGCATCGACGTTGACGACGCCGCCGACATCCTGCCAGGCCGTGCCGTCCCACCGGCGGACCCAAATCTGGCCGACCCCGCCGCTCTGCTCGACGTACGCAACGTACGGAGCGCCTCCGATGAAGGCCAGCGACGGGTGGTCGGCGCTTCCCGCCCCGCTGACCGCATCGGTGCCTACCAGGACCCAGGCGGCGGCGACCGGGTCGTAGCGCTTGACGTAGATGCGTTTCACCAGGCCCGAGTACTCCGACCACGCGACGTACGGATTCGGGCTCCCCGGGGCGACGGCGATCGAGAGGAACGTCATGGCGTTCGAGGCGCCTCCCATGTTCAGCGTGGCGCCGAGATTGACCCACGCACCTGGCGCCGGCTCCGGCCGCCAGTAGCGCACGTAATGCCAGCCAGCGTCGCTGAGAGCGATGAGCGCCCGCGTCCCGTCCCACGCAACGTCGGCGTTGCCCGTGCCGTCGATCGTGATGAGTCCCGGCGCCAGCGGACTCGGGGGCGAGGGCGACTGCCACCAAGTCGCACCGTCCCAACGCGCGTACCCCACGCCGAGCCCGCAGCCGCCGGCGCCCGTGTACGCGGTGTGCTCCGAGAAGCCCGCCCCCGTCGCCAGCGCGACGGTGAACAACATGGAGCACGGCGGGTTGTAGCCGGTCCCGTTCTCCCACCACGGGTCGCCGATCGGGCTGGCCGCCGAACGCCACTTCGTGTGCACGCGGTTGGCGAGCGCTTCGTGGTACAGCACGTGCAGCCGCGGGTTGCCGGACTCGCTGCGGATGTCCACGACCGGCTGGACCTGCACCGTGCCGCCGGTGAGCCGCGGACCCACCTGGAGCCACGCGGCCGCCTCGTACCGGTGGACGTACACGGCGTCCTGCGGCGCCTCGTCTGCCACCCAGGCCACGTAGGGCCGACCGTCGGCCGTCCCTCCCTCCGGCGTGGTCAGCGCGTGCGCCAGCCCGTTGCAGGCGGGATTCACCGCGGGTCCCACCAGCCTCCAGCACGGGATGACGGGCGCTCCGACGCACGCCCCTGCGCCGTTGCACAGGTCGGGGCCGGTGCACGGATCGCCGTCGTTGCACGGGGTCCCGGCCGCCGCGAAGCCGTCGGGAGGACACAACGCCGCAACCCCTGTGCACGACTCCGTCACGTCGCAAACCCCGACCGCCGCGCGGCACACCGTCCCCGCGGGCTGGACGGTGTCCGCCGGACAGCTGTTCGCAACGCCGTTGCACGTCTCCTGCACGTCGCACCCGCCGGGTACCGCCGGCCGGCACACCGTCCCCGCGGGCTGGACGGTGTCCGCCGGACAGCTGTTCGCAACGCCGTTGCACGTCTCCTGCACGTCGCATCCGCCGGGCACAGCCGCGCGGCACACCGTCCCCGCGCCGAGGAAGCCGT
>CAMTWF010000003.1:0-4308 GCA_947085355.1 uncultured delta proteobacterium | reverse complement strand
CCGGCGCCGCGCGCCCGGCCGACAAGCGACGCGCCCGGGCCGACCGGTGCGCCAGCCGAGCGACGGCGAGGCCGAGCAGCAGACCGGCGAGGGCGCCGACCCAGGGGAGCACGGCCACGAACGCCGCGGACTGGTAGCGGAAGTCGACGGCGAGTGCCTCCTTGGACTCCACGAGCGTCCTGTGGAACGACAGCAGCAACCCCGTCCTCGGCACGTCGATGCGAATCGGCAACAGCCCTCTCGACGCCGGCGCCGGCGATTCCGGCCGCGCGGCGGCCTTGGGAAGTTCGATCACTCCGATGAAGTGGGGATCGACCTGCGGCGGGGAAGGGGCCGCGGCCTTCTCCTCCGCCTGCCGGTACTCCTGGCCGCTGAACGCGGAGACGGTCTGGGCGCCCCCGGTCTCCTCGTCACGCCGGCGCCCGTCCAGGTTGACAGCCTCGCGGGGCCGCCCTTCCGGGGGAACCGGCCCCGTCGGCTCGACCTCGTCGGCGGTCGCCTCGGCGTCGCCGCCGAAGTCGAAGTAGCGATAGTCGTCCGGCATCCACAGGTCGATGCCGTACCGACTGACCAGCATGTCGATCGCCGGGGCCGCGAATCGCGCGCTTCCCCAAGGCCCGGCGACGGAGTCCGCGCGCTGGTAGTAGATCACGTCGACCTGGAACGCCCGGGTGGCGCCGTCGGGGCCGACGCCGGATCGCGGCACCGGCACCATGACCCACCCGTCCCGGCCGCTCGGCTTGACCGGCCGTCCGTCGGCGAAGGCGGCCCACAGAGTCGCCCCCCGCGGCAGATCCACGCCGACGAACTGGCGTTCGTTGTTCTGCACGAGCATCTCGAGCGTCCCGACGGCCCTGCCGTCCGGGGTGACGACCATCGCCAGCCGCGCCGACTGCACCGCCGACGCAAGCACGGGGCGTTCCTCGTGGCGCGTCACCGACACCGGAACGCCGTGCGGCAGCCCGGACGTGCGGAGCGCCATGACGGGGACTCCGCGCAGACTCGTCGTGCCCGGCACCTCGCTCGGGTCGCACGGTTCCGCGCCCTCCGGCGACCCGTCCGGGACAACCTCCATCCCGTCGTCGGCCAGCACCGCCAGGAAGCCGGACTGCCGCACGGCCTCGCGCACGTGGCCGTCCTGGATCATCCCGACCACCTTCACGTCCGGGATGACCACTCGCCCGGCGACGCGCCCCATCTCGTACCGCAGCGTCACGACCGCGTCCTCGCGGCGCGCGTACCCGAGCCGCGCCGTGGCGAGCTGCGCTCCGTCCGGCCCGTCCGCGATGTCGATCGCCACGTCGTCGTCCGCGCGGACGCCCTCGGCCTCCTTCGGAAACCGCAGGACGAGCGCCTCGAAGGCGCCGCGCTGCACCTCCAACCGCACGGCCACCTCGCCGGCCGCGACGTGACGCTGGAACGCGACGCGGTGCAGCGTCTCCGCCACCGCCCGCAGCGGCTCGTCCTGCGCCGGCGCGGCCCGGTCGGCCCATCGGACCGTCAGCGCCCCGGTGCGCGGCGCGAGCGCCGTCACCCGCGTGGAATCGGCCGTGACCGAGCGATCGAGCACCACGCCGTCCGGCAGCACGCGGATTTCCTGGTCCGTGCGGGGAATGCGGACCTCGATGCGATTGATCGCCGCCCCCACGATCGGCAGCACGGCCGACCGCGGCCCGCCGTCCGCGGCGACGTTGGCGCGGTACTCGAACTCCAGTTTGTGGACGCTCTCGGCGCCGGCCGTGCGCCCCGGAACGGGCGCCGCCCGGAACACGAGCCGGAACGTCCCGTCGGCCTGCGTGAGCGTCGCCGGCCGGCCGTCCACCGTGAAGCGATCGATCGCGGCGGAATCGGACAACAGGGGGATCTCGATCCAGCGATCCTGCCGGAGCACCGCCAGGTCGACTTCGGCCTGGACCACCGCCACGCGCTGCTCGGCATCCACCACCACTCGATAGGCCGCGGAGACCGCGACGGCGTCCACCGGCGGCTCGACCCCCCGCCCCGGCTCGATTCCCTGCAGGCGCTCCAACAGCGCGTTGAAGTCGGCCAGCGGCAGCCTCACCACGCCCGAGGACGGACCCTGGGCGCCGCCCGACGCGCGCACCTCCTGCAAGGCCGGCGCGGCCGGGAACGACAGGATCGCGAGGAACGCCACGATCGGAAGCGATCTGAAGGACATCCGAAGACCCTCCTCCGGCGCGTCGAGGGCGACGCGGCAGGTCGTCAACCTACCAGGGTGCAATCCGGCGCGCCATGAGGGCGCCGAACCCGGCGCTTCGTCGCCGCGAGGGTTTCAACGATTCGACCTCGATGGTATGCAACTGTCCGGAGGACGGCGCGGATGAACGCGGATCGCAAGCGCGAGGACGACGGGACGGACGACGCGGACGAACGGGACGAGGCGGACCGCGAGGCGGACGTCGCCTCCGATCGCGAGGCCGGCGGCGACGACGGCGAGCCGCTGCGGACGCTCCCGGTCCGGCGGCTTCCGCTGGCCGACGGTCCGGGGCGGACCGAAGCACGGCCGCGGGCGTGGCACTGGGTGCCGCTCGGCGCCCTCGTGACGTTGGCGACCACTACGATCGCCGCATTGGTCGCCGCCGCCGCGGTCCCCGGCGCCGAGGAGGCGGTCCGTTCCGTGGCCGCGGCGCTGGAAGGGGTCGAGGGCGACGCGGCGCGTGGGGCCGCGCTGGAGGCCGTCCTGTCCGGGCCTTCGGGACCGGCCGTCGAGCGCGTCTTCGTGGCGATGGCGGCGGCGTTCTGCGCGGGCATCGTCCTGGCGGGCCTGCTTGCGACATCGCTGGGGCGCGCGGGCGTCCTGGAGGCCGGCCTCGGGCCGGCGGTCTTCGTGGTCCTCTCGCTCGTGTTCGTGGGCGGCGGTGTGCCCGGCTTCGGACTGGTCGCCGTCACGATCGCCGCGATGCTGGGCTTCGCCGGCGGATGGCTGGGGTCGCGCCTGCGCGGGATCTACCTGAAGCGCCGCGGCTGAAGGACCTGACGCGACCGTTCACCCCACCGCGCCCACCTCATCACTATGGACCGGCCGCGAATTGCACGGGACGGTTGTCGCCGAAGCGCGTGACCGAGAGCTCGACGGGAGGATCGCCGGGAACGTTGTCCAACACGCGGGCGTTCACGCCGGCGGCGCCGCCGGCCCCCGCATCGGCCCGCAGAGTCGTGACGGAGAACTACTCGCTCGCATCCGTCACCGGGTTCCGGGCGCAGCGCAGGCCGACGCTGCGGCTCGTCCACGCCGGATCGTACTCGAAGCGGTTGGCGACGCGCAGGTTGTCGGCGCCGCTGCCCCATGCGCCGCCGCGCGTGATGTGGTACTGCCAGGGCCCCGGCCAGGGGCGTTGAGGATCGGTGCATCCCGCAGCACACTCGCGATGGTAGCTGGCGTCGTACCAGTCCGCGACCCACTCCCAGACGTTTCCCGCCATGTCGTACGCGCCGTACGGCCCGAAGCCGGCCGGTCTGGCGCCGACCCGGTCCGTGTTCCCGCCGCAACCCCACCAGTTCGCTCGATCGCAGGTCGGCGCCTCGTCGCCCCACGGGTACGTCCGTTCGTCCTCGGGACCGCACGACGGCGGCGGAACGATCTCGCACCCGCCTCGGGCCGCCTTCTCCCATTCCGCCTCGGTCGGCAGCCGCTTGCCCGTCCATTCGCAGTAGGCCCGCGACCGGCTCCAGTCCACGCAGACCGCGGGATGGTCGTCCGGGCGGTAGTCGCAGGCCGGCGCCGTGCAACCGCCGGCCGCGACGCATGCGCGATACTCCGCCGCCGTCACCTCCATGAGGTCGATGCAGTACGCGGAGAGCGTCGCGATGTGTTCGGGCTCCTCGTCGCGGTCGGCACTCTCGCCACGGTCGCTTCCCCTCACGAACGGACCGGCAGGCACGAACGCCATCCCGTCCGGGCAAGTGCGTGGATCGACATCCGCTTCGCCGTCCGCATCCGCTTCGCCGTCCGCGTCCGCGTCTCCATTCGCACCGCGATCGGCATCCGGCTGGTCCGGTTCTCCGCGGTCTTCGGGCTGCGCGTCCCCGCTGCCGCCGTCGTCGCCGATGTCGGCGTCGCCGTCGCCGACAAGGCTCAGGCCGGCGTCGCCGCAGCGCAGCGTCGCAGCGGACGCGGCCAACGCCACGACAAGCGGATGGAGGTAACTTCTTATTGACCTGCGCATAAGTAATAGACACGCTGGCCGGGCTGTGCTATGTTCGGCGCATGCGACCCTATGGAACTCCTCGCGAACTCGAACGCAGGCGACGCCGGGCGGTCGCGCTGCTGGACGCGGGCCTGTGCGT
>CAMTWF010000002.1:0-2131 GCA_947085355.1 uncultured delta proteobacterium | reverse complement strand
CGCTCGCGCGCCCTGTCCAGCACTTCGCGGGCCGCGGCGACGTCCTGCAGCTTGTCCTCCAGAAGGGTGGCGAGCCTGACGGCGGCCTCGGCCGCCGTCGTTTCGTCGGCGTCCGTCCGCAGGAGGTGCCGGTAGATGTTGGCGGCGCCGTGGCGCCTACGGCCGGCACTCGTGGTCGATCACCTCGACGTACGTGAAGATCGGGGCCTCCAGCCAGCCCCCCGAGTGGATACGGGGGCGGCCGAGGAAAAGATAGCGCAGGTCGGGCGTCTTCGACTCGGGGTGGCACGGCTGCGGATACGTGGGATACGCGTGGGCCACCTCCTCGACCCCGTTGACCGAGAGCGTCATCCCTTCCGGGCTCCACCGAACCTCGAAAGCGTACTCCGCGATGGCGCTCCAGGGCTCGTACGCGCTGCGGGTGTACGCGCCGTCGAACCAGTCAATCTCATCACAGGCGCCGTCGCTGACAAGTCCCGTGGTCGGCTTCACGCGGTAGCGCGACCACGGGTCGGGGCAGTCGAAGCACGGTGCGTAGAGGACGTTGATCTGCGAGCCGCTCGTATTGTGGTTGTCGTCCGGCCCCTCGTACAGCGCCACGAACTCGACGTACATCCCCTCCACGTCGCGCGGCCGGAACTGCTCGAACGGATCGAAGCCAGCGATGCGCACCACGAACGTTCCGTAGTCCACGGGACGGCCGAGGTCGTACACGATGCGGTGGTCGCCGCCCGTCGGTCTCCACCCCTCCGCGGGGAACTCGCCCCCCTCGTCGGTGCGCGACACCCCGGGCGCGCACCCGGTGCATCCCGACGCGCGAAGCTCGTCCTGCACCAGCACGTTGCGGCACGACGCGTCGATCTCCGCGCCGGCATCGGCGTCCGCATCGGCATCGGCGTCCGCATCGGCGTCCGCATCGGCGTCCGCATCAGCGTCGGCGTCGGGGCCCCCATCATCCCCAGCGCCGCCCTCGTCCGTCACGTCAGGCGACGGCGTCGTGTCGTCTCCGCACCCCGCGATCGGCAGGGCCACAGCCGCGAAGACTCCAAGGAAGGCAGACAGGAATCGAGCCATCTGGTCTCCTCCGTTCTTGCGATGCGCGGAGTTCCGAGCGCATCTGGTTCACGTCGTCATCCGGGCGACTGCCGACCCATACCACGACGAGGCGTCAGGACCAATTCTCATGTCCTCGCCCTGGACGGCGGGGACTAGGTAGTCCGACGGTCTTTCGGTTTCTGCCGCGCCGGTGGTCGGGACTTCTCGCACGGGAGGGTCGGTAGCACGCGGAGGGGGATCGGCCAAGCGCGGTCGGCGCGAAACCAGGTGAGGGTCAGATCTCGGCGTCCCCCGGAACGACCTGGTTGCCGCCTGCCTGCCGGCAGGCAGGCCGCCGCGCTAAGAACGGGCTGGGGTGGAACCGAGAGCATGTCGTCCCCATCGGGCGCGGCGGAGGTCGCCGGCGGAGGCGCCTGGGCGGTGCGGTCTTCGCGGGTCGCGTGGTGGCAGGAGGCCGAGGGGTCCGGAGAACGCGGCACGATCGAGGAGCGCCACGGACTGTTCGCGGCCGGCACGCCGGCGTACCTCAACAGCGGAAAACGGGGCGGGGGGTGGGTCCGTCCGTCCTTCGGGAGCCTCCAAGCCGCCGGCGCCGAGCGCCGCCTGGGCGCACCCGTCCAGCGCCGTGAGTTCGGACGTCTCGTTCGAGCCTTCGTGGTCCGGTGCGTCGCGCAGCAGGCCCATCTTGCGCAACCTGCGCAGCACGCGCTCGCCGGTGCGTCTGGCCACCTGATGGATCTCGTCGCGCGACGGCGGTGACGTCGGATGGAAACGAATCTGCCCGAAGCGGTTGGTGTACACGCCGTCGAGGGCCAAGACATGATCGACTCGAACCGGCCCGCCATCTCCTCCGGCGACACCGACGCCCTCGCGACGTCCCGCCCCGCACGGAAAGCGCAGTACCCGCAGTCACGCTCGCAGAACGACGTCTGCAACACCTTCAGCAGCCGGAGCAGCTTCCAGCAAGTGGCGGCGGATGTAACTTCTCAAAACGTGGTGGCGGTTGTCCCTCGTGGACGTGGACGTGGACGTGGACGTGGACGACTCCCTGGCTATACCTTGCCGTCGATCACGT
>CAMTWF010000001.1:0-2182 GCA_947085355.1 uncultured delta proteobacterium | reverse complement strand
TGCGCCGGGTGGCTGTTCGGCGCCGGGCGCCTCACCGCCCCCCGGACCCCCGCGGAACCTCGCGGCAGAGCCGCGAGGTTCCTTTGCGCCGGGGGGCAGTCCGCCGCTTCGCGGATGCGCTCGAGTTCCTCGTCGATGAATCGCTCCTCGCCCACCGCCCGGCGAATCTTGCGCCACCAGGGCCACTGGAGCTGGCCGGGGGCATCGAAGGCGCCGCACCTGTCGAGCATCGCCTCTCCCAGCCGGAAGGCGGCGACGTACCTCTTCTCGCACATCAAGGCCGAGAAGACCTGCGGCCAGTCCGCCCGGATCCTCCCCGAGGCGTCGGACTCCGCCACGCAGCGGAGCAACCCCCGCTCCAGAGCGGCGCCGTAGCGGCCGCGATCGATGAGCTTGAGCAGGACCTCGATGCGGTGGGTCTCCCCACCCGTCATCCCGGGGGAAAACGCCGCCACCGCCGCGGCCTCGGCCGCCTTGAGCCGACCCTGGGCGAGGAGCACCTCCGCGAGCAGGGTCCGCGCGACGGCCGCGCGGCCGTGCGTCCGGAGCGCGGCGCGCAGGACGGCCTCGACGCGCTCCACGGCCGCGGGGTTTGCACCGACGCCGTCCAGGAACGCCTTGCGGTAGAGGTCGAACTCCATGAGGGCCAGGAAGCGATCCGCGGCGGTCGGATCGGTGCCAAGGAACCTCGCGGCTCTGCCGCGAGGTTCCGCGGGGGTCCGGGGGGCGGTGAGGCGCCGTGCGCCGAACAGCCCCCCGGTGCAGTCGTTCGACAGGACGGAAAACAGGCCCAGGACCTGGAGCGACGCGCCCCGCGCGATCCGGCGGAGCGCATCGGGGCGGCCGACCTTGTCGTAGAAGCGGGCCAGTTCGACGCGCGGCGCGGGGAAATCCGGCGCGGCCGCGAGTGCCTTGCGAAAAGCCCGCTCGGATTCCTTCAGGCGCCCCCGGCCTTCCTCGATGCGGCCCAGCCAGAGCCAGGTCTTCCATTCCGCCGGGGGGCAGTCCGCCGCTTCGCGGCTCGACGCCCCCCGGACCCCCGCGGACCCTCGCGGCAAAGCCGCTCGGGTCCTTGTCCGGGCCCGCACCCCCGCCGCGCGTTTCAGGGCGCCGGCCGCCTCCTTGAAGCGGCCGGCCCGGACCAGGGACTCCACCTTCGAGTAGCGGCTCCCGTCCATGCTCGTTGCGGCGGAGGCCAAGTTGTCCAGGCTCCTTTCACCTGCACCGGGGGGCTGTTCGGCGCCGGCGCCGGCGTCGGCTCGGGGCGCCAAGCCCGCCTGCCTGCCGCCTGCCTGCCGCCTGCCTGCCGGCAGGCAGGGCAGGCAGGTCGGGGAGGCACGCCGCGCGGGGATCGATACTACCCCGGACCGAGGGGCGTCAAAGGGACGGCGCAGACCGATCCCGCCCCGGCCGGTGAACCGCTCGGGCCGCGCGAGCTGCCCGGCCGATTCGCGAAGCCCGCTGTTGCCGGCCGACACTGCGGCGTGGCGCTACGTTCGAATCACCGACCGCACGGGCGGCCGCTTCGGCGCGCCCGCCGCCGGCTGCGGCTGCGCGGTTTCGTGCCCCGCGGCCTCCCCGCCGATCGGTTGCGCCGCCTGCCTGGCCGTCCTGGCGCTTCGCCCGTGGCGACGACGATCGGCGGCACGGCCGGGACTCCTGGCGCGTCCCGCTCCCGCTCCCGTCGTAACCGTTCACGGGATGCAACCCGAAGGCCGTTGGGCGGCAAGCCTCGCAAGCCGCGGGGTGCATTCGCGATTCTTGGGGGTAGCCCGTCCGCCGCCCCCATCCCCATCCCCGTTGCCGTTGCCGTCGCCGTCGCCGTCGCCGTCGCCGTCGCCGAAGACTCGACTACCGGGAAGTCGTCACATTGCCATCTTGACCGGCATCGACACGATCCGGCGGAGCAGCGTCTTGCCCCGAGCGAAGGTCGACTCATCGACCATCCCGAGCGCCCTCGATGCGTCGAGATCCTCGTGATGCAGCTTGTGGTAGGGGTTCATGCTGACCTGCCAAGGAACTCGCGCGCAAGTGACCGTGATCCTTAGTACCGCGCCGCGCAAGTTCGGGACCAGCCAGGAATTTGGACACGGCGCACGGGGGTGATGTGATGCGAGCCGTCTGGACGGTGGGTGGAGGGCGGGATGGTGGCGAACATCACGAAGATCCGGATCGAGTTGTC